>JBHEML010000001.1:0-438 GCA_046262615.1 Candidatus Limnocylindria bacterium
GTCATGAGTTACGTCAGCGGCGAATTGGCCCAGCCGCACGTGTACTTCACCGAGTCCGGTGACCTCGGCGCCAATTGGACCGCTCCTAGGGCCATCGAACGATCCGGCGACCGCGGCTACTACGCCGCTCCCGCGATCTCGCCCAACGGTACGGACGTTTACGTCGTGTACAACGCGTTCACCACCCCGTACCAGGAGGACACAAGCCAGCCACGCATCCTCGTCGGCGTCTTCCTGCATGCGGACGCGTCGACCGATCCCGGTACGCCGACGGGCGCCTTCACAGAGGTGCACCGCGGCGCTCCCGGCGATGCCCGCGGTTCGAGCGCGAACGCGCTCACGGATGAGTTCCTGGGCGACTACGTGTACGCCGTCGCGACCCGCGGTTACGGGTCCGCGGTATGGAACGACGCCCGCAACGCCGCGGATTGCCCGGCG
>JBHEML010000001.1:448-110584 GCA_046262615.1 Candidatus Limnocylindria bacterium
GCCCGGCGATCGACGCCTGGCGCATGTCGCTGGTCACCGGCGACACCACCGTCGCGCGGCCGGCACCGGCCACCGACTGCCCGCCGAACTTCGGGAACTCCGACATCTACGGGGTCACGGTCTTCGACCCGACCCCGTAGCCGAACGGATCCTGGGTGCCGCGGGACGGGGGAGCTCCCCGTCCCGCGGCGGATCGTCCCTCGTGGCGCGGACAAGACGCGTGAACCGATCGGTGGGAGATCAATGACTGGGGCGGTCCCTTCAAGTACCTGCTCGCCACGACGGGTAAGAAGGAGGAGGTCGGCATCGACGGCGCGATCATGCCGCGCTCCGAACACGCTCCTCAGCCGGTCATCAACACGGTGACGGTCGAGAAATGGGAGGACGGCGCTAAGGCGGTGAAGGAGGCCGGTGGCCAGGTGCTCATGGAGAAGACCGCGGTGCCCGGCCAGGGCTGGTTCGCCTACTGCAAGGACACCGAGGGCAACATCTTCGGCATCTACGAAGACGACAACAACGCCAAGTAGAGCCGGAGTTCAGCGAGGCGTGCGCTCGAACGTGTAGTACGCCGAGGGATGGTCGAACGACATTCCTCGGTCCACCTCGAGGAGGTGGAAGGCCGCACCCAGCTCGGCCACGATCGTCTCCTGGCCGAGCGCGAACCTTCCCGTGCCGTCCGGGCCGGGGGCGAAGGCGTAGAGGAAGAAGATCCCGCCCGAGCGTACGAGCCGGGCGAGGCCCGCTGCCACGCGTCTGCGGCCCGGTTCGTCGATCGAGTGGTAGCAGCCGATGTCCACCGCGAGGTCGAATGGCCCCTCGTGGCGCTCGAGGCGGGTCACATCGCTCACCTCGAACGCGCAGCGTTCGGTGACGCCCGCATCAAGGGCGCGCCGCTTCGCCGCCTCGATCGACTTGCCGACGAAGTCGATCCCGAGCGCCTCCCAGCCGTGCTGGGCGAGATACACGGCGTTCGTTCCCGTCCCGCATCCAAGGTCCAGCGCTCGACCAGTAGGGAGCCGCTCCACGAGCGCGATGAGCTCCGGCGGGGTTCGCCCCGTGTCCCATCGCGGTCGGCCGCGGCGATACGCGAGCTGGAACATCAGTCGGCGCCACATGGAGCGCTCCCTCGCGGCTGAGCGGGAGACGGGATTTGGACCCGCGACTTTCACCTTGGGAAGGTGACACTCTACCAGGCTGAGTTACTCCCGCGTGAGCCGCGATTCTAGCCAAGCACGACGACGCGCGCTGCGCGCATCCGATGGGCCCACCGGCCGGTGCGCCAACACGCGAGTTACCGCACGGGGATGCGGCGCGCGGCCATGGAGGGCAGAGGCTCGTCATCTTCTTCCGCGTCGCCGCGGCCGATCGCGCCGATCACGACGCCGGCCGCGAGTGCGACCAGGGCTCCAGTGCCGGCAGATATGAAGTGCAGGCTCGAGATCGGACGACCCGGCGCGGCGGTGAGTGGTCCCCACGTCTCGAACAGCACGTAGAAGACCGCTGCCCCGGCGACCACGCCGATCATCGTCGCGAAGACATAGAGGGCGAACCAGCGCTTTGGCCGGCGCAGGATCACGTCGAAGGCGGATCGAAGGAGCCGTGTCACGAGCCATACGGCGAGCGCGGCCGCGGTCCATGTGGCGACCGTGGCGATCCACGCCAGGTTCGCGCCCGAGAGCCGTGAGACGAACGTTGTCAACTGAGCGATCAGCGCCGCGGGTTCGAGCTGTTGCGCGAGCGGCCCGAAGCGATCGTTCGTGCCCGGCTGAAGCACGTTGAGCATCGCCGACTTCATCGCGCTGAGGCGGGCGGGATCAAAGAGCGACTCCTGCTGTACCGAGAGGCCGGTTTCCACGAACGGCCCGAGAGTCTGTCGTCCGGCGGCCACCGCGAGGAGGACCGTCATCGCGCTGCCCCAGGCCACGGTGCCGACACCGGTGAGCCCGTGCACGGCTGTCGCGGTCAGCGCGAGCGCCGGGCCGAACCCGAACGGGGCCGCTACGGGCATGGCAATCGCTAACGCGGTTTGCTCACCGGAGACGCCACGCAGCCAGATCCAGATCCCGATCAGCCCGAAGAGGATCGCCAGTCCGGGCAGGAACATGAACAGGAGCATCGCCTCGACCAGCCACCCGAGTCCCAGCGCCAGTCCGAGCTGTCCCGCGAAGGCCGTCAGGAATATCAGCGCCGAAACCAGCAGCGTCGCGAGCGGGCTGATACCCGCGAGCTGCATCAGACCGAACACCGGCAGGGCCGCGAGGGTCGCGTACAACGCGCGTCGGATGGGCTGAGCGTGAGCGCTGAGGAACGCGACGACGGGACTCTGCGCCACTGTGGGCACGAAGTCCTGCATCGGCTGGGTCATGATCCCAGTCGCCTGGTGGACGACCGGCGCGACCGCCAGCGTGGAGCCCGTGTCCTCGAACCGCTCGAGCTCGGCGGCCATGTCCGCGGCGCGCGCGTAACGGAGCGCGGGATCCTTCGCGAGGGCGCGGAGGACGATCTGGTCGAGGTCTCTTGGCAGAGATGGACGAAGGTGGCTCGGCGGGACGGGTTGCCGCACGACGTGGTCCCGCAGGAGGACCGAAGAGTACGAGCTGGTGAAGGGCGGCTTGCCGACGAGCATCTCGTAGAGGACCAATCCAAGGCCGTAAACATCCGTGGCCGTGGAGGCCTTCTTTCCCTCGACGCGCTCCGGCGCGACGTATTGCGCGGTCGCGAACAGCTGGCCGCTCTCCTCGCCCTCCTCGACGGATCGCGCGATCCCGAAGTCGCAGATCTTCGCCTGACCGTCCTCGTCGAGCAGGACGTTCGAGGGCTTCAGGTCGGCGTGGATGATCCCGCGCGAATGAGCGAAATCGAGGCCCGTGGCGATCTCGATCGCGAGGTGGACCGCTTCCGCGACGGGCAGCGGCCCTTCGTGCTGGATGTGCTCCTTCAGCGAACGTCCGGTTATGTGCTCCATCACGATGAACGGCAGCCCGTCGACCTCGCCGACATCGTGGACGGCCACGATGTTCGGATGGGAGAGTTGCGCGAGCGCCCGCGCCTCCTTGACGAAGAGGCGCCGCAGCGAGGTGTCTGATGCCGCGCGCGGATCCAGCAGTTTGATCGCCACCTCGCGGCCCAGGACGGCATCGTGGGCGAGGTACACCTGCGAGGAGCCGCCGGTGCCGCTCGTCTCGAGGATGCGGTATCGCTGTTCGAGGACGCGGTCCACAGTCAGCTCCGTCGTACCGCCGGGCTGACCCTCGGTCGGCCGCGCGACTATACCGCCGACCGGCCGGACCAAGGCGTTCGCGAGCGGATCCGCCATTTCGATGCTGCCCGCCTTCCCCTGTGCCCGTCGGCTTTTGAACGCGAGCCCGCCGCGGCCGTTATGGAGACAGCACGACGCCGGACCTGTCAGGTCCGGCGTCGCGGGACGGATTCGCTGGGCCGCTACTTCGTCGTGCTCTTCTTGCGGTCCACGAGAGAAGCGACGTGATCCGCGACCTTCGTCTTGATCATCGCCGCCTGGTCCGCGGTCACCTTACCGACCGCGGCCGCCTTGTCGATGTCCGCGTTCGCGGCGGTCGTGAGCGCCGTGACGAGTCCCGCCCGGTCCTTACCGTGGTCGGACGCGATCTCGGCGAGGCTCTTGCCCGTCTGGAGCTGTGTCTTCATCTCGGCGGGTGTGATGCCGATGTACGCGGCCGCCGCGCCCCCGAGGTCACGGACGAACTTTTCGAGCGCCTGCACCTTCGGGTTCGCCTTGACCGCATCCTTGACCGCACCCTCGATCGCCTGCTTCTGCGCGTCGGTGATGGTCCCCTTCGCGACCAGGTCGCTCAGGATCTGGTCGAGCTTCTGTCCAGGTCCGCTCTTGGAGACCGTCGCGTGATCGACGGGACCTTGGACCGCGGTGGCGTCGCTCGGCTGGGACTGCGGCTGGAACGCCGCGAACGCGGCTGCGCCGAACAGCGCGACGCTGAGCACGCCGGCGCCCACTGCGAGCGCACCTTTCTTCTTGATCGAGACCATGTCAGTTCGCCTCCTTCTGACTTTTCGGATCGTTCATCTTCACTACACCCATTGAACGCCCGCAGTTTCCGCGCCGCCACCACCGGCGCCCATCGGGCGCGAGGTCTTACAGCCCGTTAACATCTCGCGCGGCAGGTGCACATCGCCTTCGCGGCCGCCGAGGTCGCACCCTTCGCCAAGGTCGGCGGCCTGGCGGACGTCGCCGGCTCGTTGCCGCAGGCGCTCGCTCAGCTGGGGCACGACGTCACCGTGTACCTGCCGTTCCACCGGGGCATCGACGCGGCGCGGTACGGCATCCCCGCCGCCGGCCCCGAACGTTCCGTGCGCTACGGGGAGAACCGGGCCCGCGTCCAGTACCCGTCGATCCAGAACGAGGGCGTCCGCACGGTCTTCGTACGCAACGACCAGCGGCTCGGTCGCGAAAAGGTCTACGGCTACGCCGACGACGCCAAGCGGTACGGCCTGTTCTGCCGCGCCGTCGCCGAGGACGTCGTCGAGAGCGGGCCTGACGTGGTGCATGCGCACGACTGGCACGCGGGGCTGCTCGTACCGCTCGTTCGCGGGCCATTCGGGCGCCGTCTGCGGTCGACCGCGACCGTCTTCACGATCCACAACCTGGCGTACCAGGGCCGCACCGCCAGCGCCGTGCTCGACCAGGTTGGCCTTCCTCGCCGGAGGCTGTCGGTGGAGGGCGCCGACGAGTGCAATCCCATGGGGCGGGCCATCGCGGCGAGCGATGTGGTGAGCACCGTCAGCCAGCGATATGCGCAGGAGATCCTCACGAGCGAATTCGGAGAAGGCCTCGATGGCCTGCTCAAGGAGCGCATGGTCGACCTGTTCGGGATCGTGAACGGCATCGACACCGAGCTCTTCGATCCCGAGCACGATCCGCAGATCCCGGCGCGCTTCTCGCGCGAGGACCAGGAGGGAAAGGCGGCCTGCAAGGAGGCGCTGCAGCGCGAGAGCGGGCTGGCCGTCGACGCGGGAGCGCCGGTGTGCGCCGTCATCGGACGGCTCGTCGAGCAGAAGGGTATCGACCTGCTGACAGCCGTCGCGCCGAAGGTCATGGCCGATGGTGCCCAGATCGTCGTGCTGGGCACGGGCGACCCCGCGTACGAGGCGCGCTGGCGAGAGCTCGCCGAGCGCAACGCCGGACGCCTCGCCCTCACGCTCAAGTTCGACACCTCGCTCGCGCAGCGCATCTACGCCGGGAGCGACCTCTTTCTCATGCCTTCGCGCTTCGAGCCGTGCGGGCTCGGCCAGCTCATCTCCCTGCGGTACGGCACCATCCCGGTCGTGCGTTCCGTCGGCGGGCTCGCCGACACGGTCCGTGATGCCGACGAGGACGTCGGGTCGGGCAACGGTTTCTCCTTCGATGACTACACGCCCGAGGCGTTCGCCGGCGCACTCGATCGCGCGATCGCACGCTTCAGGGAGGGCGACGCCTGGAGCGAGCTTCGCGCACGAGCGATGGCCGAGGATCACTCCTGGCGCGGTTCCGCCCAGCGCTACGTGAATCTCTACGAGACGGCGCGATCCAGGCGGTCGGCGTGACGGCGGGGACGCTGCACGCGAGCATCGTCGACCTCGACCATCTCATCGCCGCGCTGCCTCCCGAGCCGCGAGCTGCCGCAGGGCGCATCTTCGCGGTGAGCACGGTCACCGGCACGCTCGACCCGCCCATGGAGATGCACGCCTGGATCGAGAAGCTCTTCGGGTCGGTCGATGCGGTCCGCTCGCAGAAGATCGTCCGCGTCACGAACGTGGCTACGTTCGAGGGCGCGCTGTTCAATGAGCTCCGGTCGCGACGGCCCGTCGAGGTCAAGGGCGGCGACCAGGTGCGCGACACGATCGATAAATCGGTCGGCGATCCCTTCTGCGCGCCCGAGACCGGAACACCGGCCGACGACTTCGGCCGCATCGCAGGGAAGCACGGCGTGACCGCATCGAACATCGCCAAGTACGACGGTTACCACGGCGTACTGGTGTTCCGGGAACACGATCCGCTCGTGCGGCTGGACGCCGCGGCGATCGCCGATCACCTGGCGACGGCGCGCAGGTGGGCTGACGCGGGTATCGCGCGCGACCCGCTCGCTCGGTACTACCTGCTGATGTGGAACTGCCTCTGGCGCGCCGGCGGCTCGATCGTGCACGGCCACATGCAGATGACGCTGACCCGCGGGATGCATTACCCCAAGGTCGAGGCGCTGCGGCGGCAGGCGATCGCGTACGGCGAGCGGTGGGGGACGAGCTACTTCGACGACCTCTGGGCGGTGCACGAGGCGCTCGGCCTGGGCATCGAGACGGACGGTGTGCGCGTCTTCGCGTCGCTCGCGCCGATCAAGGAGCGGGAGATCGTCATCCTCGGACGCCCGGGCGAGGACGAGCGTGCGCTGGCTCCCGGCGTCGCGAGAGCGCTGCGCTCGCTCAGAGCGCTGGGCGTTCTCGCGCACAACCTCGCGTGCTACGTGCCGCCGCTGTCGGACGACGGCGCCGATTGGCGCGCGTTCCCGCCGCTTGCGCGCATCGTTGACCGCGGCGACCCCGCGACCCTGACCAGCGACATCGGCGCCATGGAGCTTTACGCGGCGAGCGTCATCGCGTCCGACCCCTTCCGGGTGGCGGAGGCGCTGCGGGCGGCGTGACCCGCACGCTCAGCGAGTCGCGCGGCATCCTGCGACTGACGGCGAGCGCGCTTGCAGCGGTGACATGTCTCGCCGGGCCGGTCTTCCTGGCGATTCACCTGGTGGCCGGTGCTGATCGCCTGGAACGTGCGCCCGGGCGTGCCTCGGTCTGGTCGTGGGTCGGCGGGTTCGCGACGTCAGGGCGCGCCGATCAGTCCCGACGCTGTCCAGAAAGGGATGCTCACGGCGATCGCGACCAGTCGTACGACGACGAGGGCTGCGCCGAATCGCGCGCCCTGGCCGTCGTCGAAAGTCTCGCCCCTTGTCGCGTCGCGCAGGATGACGTACTCGAGTCCCTGGTACGGCGCGACCCACACGTTGGCGGCCATTAGGACCACGAATCCGACGACCCACCGCGCGATGTGCAGCGCCGGCGCGGCGGGAACGAACGCCAGCGCCAGCAGGATGATCGCCGGGCGGCTCGGGAGCGCGATGCGCGACGCGAGCGTGATCAGCGCCACGAGCAACAGCAGCGCCTGCGGCGAAGGGACTCTGGATGAGAGCGTGAGCAGCCCGCCCGCGAGCCAGCGGTCCACACCCGCGCTCTGCAGGACGCTCGCAGATCCGATCACGACGCCGAAGAAGAGCAGGAATCCCCAGTCGATCGAGGACCGCAGCTGCTCGCGGCCGAGCACGCCGGCGGCCACGATGACCAGCGCGATCCCCGCGATCCAGGCCGGCTCGATCCCGACGAGCGGCTGCATGATGAGGCCGGCGACGAGAACGACCAGCGCGAGGAGCGTGACGCGCTCGGCGGAGCTCAAGGGGCCGAGCGCCTCGCGCTGACGGCGCAGAGCATCGAACGACGAGCGCCCCTCGCCTTCGGGACCGAAGAGGGCGAAGAGCGTGACGAGGACTCCCACGAGGCATACGACGCCCGCCGGGAGCGCCGCCCCGACCCATCCGAGCCATCCGAAGCCGCCGCGCTCCGCGGGGGGTATCAGCTGGAGCACGAAGAAGTTGGTCGCGAAACCCGTAAGGAAGATGTGGCTGAAGAACCAGTAGCCGGATAGCGCCGCGAACGAGATTCCCGCGCTCCCGCGGCTGCGCGGCGGCTGGCCCAGCGAGCGTGAGATCTCCACCGACAGCGGGCCGATCGCCGCGACGCGGGCGACGCTCTGCGGGACGAGCGGCGTCGTCACGATGCCGCTCGCGACGAGCGCCAGCACCTGGCCGCGGTGCGTCGGTGGGAAGGTCCGCAGCATCAGCAGGGCGGCCCGGAACAAAAGACCTGAGCGCACCATGGCCGCCGCGATCGCGAGCCCACCGAGGGCGAGCAGCCACGAGGACGACGCGAACCCGCCGAGGATCGCGGGGAGCGGTGCGAGGCCGGTTACGCCCCACGCCACCGCCATCGACAAGGCCACCACGTAATCGGGCACCGGCTCCAACAGCCACGCGACTGCCGCTCCGGCGACCACCGCGAGCGATCGCCAGCCGACGATGTCGAGGCCCGGCGGCGGCGGGACCCACCACAGCAGCGCCGCGACGGCCACCGCCGCGACGCCTCCGGCCACGCGGCTGCGTGGCGCGCGCCGTCGGACGCCCGCGTCTCGAGCGGCGGCGTGATCGACGTGCGTCTCCTGCGCCGCGGGAACGCCCAGGAGCCCGCGCTGGCGTCGATCGAAGAGCTCGGCGAGGGCACGCGCGACCAGCAGGCCGACCTCGGGGCGTTCGCGGACGACGCCCTCGAAGCGCACCCGCGGCAAACGCCAGAGCTTGCTGTCCGTCTCCGCGCGGATGGTCGCGGTGCGGCGCGAGAGCAGCAGTCCGAGCTCGCCGAAGTAGGCCGGCGCCGAAAGCTCGGCGACGCGGACCTCGCCGGTGCCTGAGCGGAGCGTGATCCGCACGCTGCCCTCCTCCAGCAGATAGAGGGAATCGGCCGCGGTCCCTTCCTCGGTGACGAGCTCCCCGGCGGCGGCGCGGACCTCCTCGAGCGCGCCGACGAGCCGCGCGAAGCTGACGCGGTCGAGGTCCTCGAAGTACGGAACGCTCGAGAGCAGCCGCGCGACGACCTGGTCGTGCTCCGTCGCGCCGCTCACGCCGGAAGTGTCACCAAAGTCACGGAACCAGGGGATTGCGCCTGGTCGGCCCCGGGATAAGCTTCAGGTGTTGAATAATGCGGCTCCCAAAGGATTGTCGGAGATCGCGCCAAGTGCGGGGGATCTCGACCTCGCTAAGCAGGTGCGCGGCCTCCTGCCGCGGCTCGGGCGACTCTGGTCGCAGACCCTGCGCGAGGCCGGCGGTCCCTCGATCGTCCGGGTGCGCGTGCTCGCCGTGCTGAACGACAAGGGGCCGACCCGCGCGGGCGAGCTGGCGCACCTGTGCGGCGCCACGCCGTCGGCGGTGAGCGAGCTCATCGACGGCCTCGTCTCTGAGGAACAGGTCAGCCGCGAAGACGATCCGCGCGACCGCCGGGCGGTAGTGCTCGCGCTGACGGATCGTGGACGCGCGGAGCTGATCCGCGTCGAGGACCTAATGACGAGCCGCCTGCTTCGGTCGCTCGAGGGCCTCACTCCCGCGCAGCGAACGCGCCTGCGCACCTCCCTCGCGGACCTCAACCAGATCTTGAGCGGCGCAGCCGCCCAGAAGGAGACACGCAATGCCAAGTGAAATTCATGGGCGGCGCCTGGTGCTGGTGACCATCGGCGTCATGCTCGCGCTGTTCCTCGCCGCGCTCGACCAGACGATCGTCGGGACCGCGCTCCCGCGCATCGTCTCGGAGCTCCAGGGCCTCGACTACTACGCCTGGGTCCTCACCGCGTACCTCGTCACGTCGACGATCATGACTCCGATCTCCGGCAAGCTCGGTGACCTCTTCGGCCGCAAGCCGCTGCTCATCGCCGGCATGATCGGGTTCGTCCTCGCGTCGGCCCTCTGCGGCCAGGCTCGGGACATGGTGCAGCTCGTCGCGTTCCGCGGCATCCAGGGCCTCTTCGCGGGCGTCCTCATGTCGAGCGTGTTCGCATCCGTGGCCGACCTTTACCCGCTCGAGCGCCGCGGCCGGGTGCAGGGCGTCTTCGGCGGCATCTTCGGCATCTCGTCCGTCATCGGTCCGACGGTCGGTGGCTATCTCACCGACAACGTCGGCTGGCGCTGGGTCTTCTACGTGAACGTGCCGGTCGGCATCATCGCGATCCTGTTCGTCCTGCTGACCATGCCGCGTGTGACGACGTCGGCGACCTGGCGGGACATCGACTTCCTCGGCGCCGGAGCGCTCGCGGCGGGGCTCGCCCCGCTGCTGGTCGCCTTCTCGATCACCCGGGACCACACCTGGGGCTCGCCCGAGGTGCTCGGCCTGCTCGGGATCGCCGTGGTCTTCCTGATCGCCTTCTACTTCATCGAACGGCGCACCGACCACCCGATCGTGCCTTTCGCGCTCTTCAAGAACCGCACGTTCTCGGTGTCGGTCATCACGGGGTTCCTCGTGGCGGTCGGCATGTTCGGCGCGATCGTTTACGTGCCGCTGATCTACCAGGGCGTCCTTGGCATCGCGGCCACCAACTCGGGCCTGCTCATCACCCCGATGATGGTCGGGCTGATCACGGGCAGCGTCATCTCCGGCCAGCTCATGCTGCGCCTGGCGCGCTACCGGTTCATCGGCACCGTCGCGATCGCGCTCATCGCGATCGGGGTCTACCTCATGTCGCTGATCACGCCTGACTCGCACCCCGAAGAGGTCGTTCGGGACCTCGTCATCGTCGGCTTCGGCGTCGGGACGACTTTCCCTCTTTACGTGAACGCGGTGCAGGCAGCGGTCGACCCGCAGTTCATCGGCGTGGTCACCAGCCAGATCCAGTTCTTCCGCAACGTCGGCGCGACGATCGGCACCGCGATCCTGGGGTCCATCCTTTCGCAGCGCCTTCCGATCAACATCGCGGCGAAGATCGACGCTCTCAATCTGCCTCCGCAGGCTCGCGCGTTCGCCCCGTCGGGTTCCACGAACACGCAAACCTTGTTCGACCCGAACTCGCTCGCCGCGGCCCGCGCGGCCGTGCCGCCGCAGTTCCAGCAGGTGTTCGACTCCGTGATCGTCGCCGTGCGCGCAGGCCTCTCCACGACGCTGCACGACATCTTCCTTGTGGCGATGGTCGCCTCTCTGATCGCGCTCGTCGCATCGGTGTTCCTCAAGGAGGTCCCGATCCGGTCGCGCAGCCGCCAGCTGGCACGCGCGGAGAGTCCCGCGCCGGCGTTCGGGGACTGATGCGCGGCATCCGCCTGGTGACGACCCCGGGAGAGCCCCGGACCTTCGCTCCGGGGATGACGAACCGACCGCTCATCGCGCCCGGCCGGTGGGAAGAGTTCGACCCGTTCCTCCTTCTGATGGAGGACTGGATGCAGGAGCCCGGCGGTTTCCCGGACCACCCCCACCGCGGCATCGAGACGGTGACGCTCGTCCTCGACGGCGAGCTCGCGCACGCCGACAACCGCGGCAACCAGGGCGTGCTGTCCGCCGACGACCTGCAATGGATGACCGCCGGCAGTGGCATCGTCCACTCCGAGCTGCCCAGCGACAGGAGCGCGTCGCACACGCTCCAGCTGTGGCTCAATCTGTCCGCTGCCGAGAAGATGGTCGAGTCCAACTACCAGGATTTGCTCGCACGGAACGCGCAGCGGGTCGACGATGGCCGGACCGACATCCGCGTCGTTTCAGGCAGCCTCGAGGGCGTCGCGGCGCCGACCGCGAACCACACCCCCGTGCTGTACCTCGACATGCGCGTCGCCGCTGACAGCCGGACGATCGTGCCCATTCCGGCGTCACACAACGGGTTCATCCACGTGGTGGAGGGCGAGGCGCGATTCGGTGCCGACGCGGTCGTCGGCAGGGCGGGTCAGGTGTTGTGGCTCGACTATCCCACCGCGATCAGCGGCGGATCCTCGCTCGAGATCCGCACGGAGGCACCTGTGCGCCTGCTCATCGTCACGGGAAAGCCGATCCGCGAACCCGTGGTCGCGTACGGCCCATTCGTCATGAACACGCAGGAACAGATCGTCGAGGCGTATCGCGACTTCCACGCCGGCAGGTTCGGCGGTCCGACCCCCGCGGCCCTCGCGCTCATGGGCCGGTAAAGACTCCAGCCGCCTCGGTGCCGCGGGCGCGACCGGCGCGGCGGCATCCGCCGAAGGGCGGCGCTGCCCCGGCGGCAAGCGCAGCGCGGGTCAGGGCACTTCGTAGTCGAGAGTGAACGTGTGGCCGGTCTTCGAGTCGCCAGCGATGCGCGCCGTTCCCCGCAGACCCACGAGTTCGCCCGTCCCCGAGCCCGGCACGACCGTCCAGTCGGCGGATTGGGTCCCCGCGGACGCGGTCGCGTTGTGGTGGAGCACGAAGCTGCCGGGGCGTCCGTCGATGCGGCCGGAGATCCGCTCGAACCCGACGTACGCCGCCGATCCGTCGTGCCCGAAGGCCATCAGGAGCTCCGCGGTGCTCTCCCCTTCGATGCCACCGTGGAAGATCTTCGTCACCCGCGTCCGGCTCAGCTTCACCCCGTCCTGCTCGTCATACGGCTGATCGTCCCAGCCGGTGATGTCGAACGTCGCCTCGACCCTCGCCTTCATGTCATCCGACCTCCCCGAAGAAGTTCAACACGTGCGGACGCGGCCCGAAACCCTCAGAGAGCGTCGGCCCAGACCGGATTCGTCAGCGCGAGAAGCTGGCCCGCGGCGTCGACGACCTGGGCGCGGACGTACCGCGCCGCGGCGGGGATGGCGACGCGTCGTTCCCAGCGGTCGCTCGCGACCGGCGCCGCAGCGATGCAGCCGGCGTCCGTCAGCACGAGCAGCGCCGCCCCGCTCGCGCCGACCACCTCCATCCGCGCGTGACCCCCTTCGGGGTCCAGGTACAGCTGCGGTCCGCCCGGCGTGGCCGACACAAAGCTTTGACCCGCGCGCAGCGCCGCGATGATCGCCTCGGCGTCACGCCGTTCTCCGGTGCGCGCCCACGTGGTGGGGCTGCCGGGCGCGGGCGAGTGGCGCTGGTCGGCGTCGGGGCCCTTCAGCAGGTGCGTGTCGCTCCCGCCGACCGCGACGAGGCGATCGCTTGCAAGTAGGCGCGATTCCCAGAACGCGAGCGCGATCGCGTTGAGGCGCAGCCACGGCCCGTTCCACACTTCGACTGCCGCGTAGCCGGTGACCTCCGGGTACTCCCACGCCGGGCCAAATGGCTTCGGATGATTGACGCTCACCAGCGCGCCCGCGGCGGCCGCGGCCCGGATCGTGTCTTGTACGGCGGCCGCGGTCGGGTCGCGGAAGTCCCACCACCGGTCGGTACCCCACGCGTTCCAGTGCCCTCCGTACGTGGTGACCTCGACGCCGGGGATGATCGTGACGCCGCCCAGTTCCTCTTCGGCCCGCGCGTATTCGGCGTGGTGCGCGACGTTGTTGTGGTCGGTCACGCCGAGGAAGTCGAGGCCCGCCGCGCGCGCCGCCCGGAGCATCGCCGCCGGCCGCGAGTCGCCGTCCGAATAGACCGTGTGGCAATGCAGATCACCGCGGCGCCACCCCTCGCGCACGGGCGGCAACGGGCTCACCGGGCGCGTCGTCACCTCGTCGCTCCAGACCGGCTCAGGGAGCCCCGGATCGAACCAGATCTGCACCGTGTACTCACACCCGCGCGGCCCGACCTTGTACGGGCCGAGCAGGACGTGCCAGATGCCGCTCCCGATGGCGCCTGCGCGGTACGGCGGCGTCGCCCACTCGGCGCCGATCGTGAACTCGTCCTTGTGGCTTCCGCTCCAGCCGCGGAACCCCTCGCCGCCCGCGGCGATGCCATGCTCGTCGAACACCCCGATGTCGAGCGTGTTGCCGCCGGTCAGGAGCGGATCGGAGTCGATCCGGTCGCTGTAGCCATATCGCACGTGCAGTTGCGTCACTCCCGCGGGCACGTCGAACGGCACGTGGCTGTAGCGCTTCTCGTGTTCGCGGCCGAATCGCCCGCGGAGGACGATGCTCGGCGGCCCGAGATCGACCGCCGTCGTCAGCGCGCCAGCCTTATCGGGTCAGCCGACGTCACCGTGTCAATGCAGCGCTGCGCCCGAGCCCGCGTCGAAGACCCGCACTCCCGCGGGATCGGCGCGGAGGTACACGCGCGCGCCGGGTTCGGGCCGGATCTCGGGTGCGGTGCGCACCTTGAGCAGCCCTGACCCGAGCTTCACGTTCACGATGACCTCGCTCCCGAGCGGCTCGGACACCAGCACCTCCGCGGCATGGCCCTCGGCGACTGGCTCGTTAGAGATCTCGATCGCTTCCGGGCGCAGACCGACGGTCACCTTCTCGTGGCCGTTCAGGTCGGCGCGCGGCGACGGCATCCGCCACTCGCCGTCGACGACGAGGTCCCGGCCGTCGCGCTCGGCCTGGAGGATGTTCATCGGCGGGCTGCCGATGAATTGGGCCACGAACAGGTTCGCGGGGTGCTGGTACACGTCGTCCGGTGACCCGAGCTGCTGGAGCTCCCCTCCGTCGAGGATCGCGATGCGGTCCGCGAGCGTCATGGCTTCCGCCTGGTCGTGGGTCACGAAGATCGTCGTGATGTCGAGCTGCTGCTGCAGGGCCTTCAGCTCCGTCCGTGTGTGCGTGCGCAGCTTCGCGTCGAGGTTCGAGAGCGGCTCGTCCATGAGAAAGACGCGCGGCTCGCGCACGATCGCCCGCGCGAGCGCGACCCGCTGCTGCTCGCCCCCCGACAGCTGTCCGGGCTTGCGCGGCAGCAGATGGCCGATCTTCAGCAGCTCGGCGGCGCGGCCGACGCGCTGCTCCTGCTCGGCAGGCCGAAGGCCACGGACCTTCAGCGGGTACCGGATGTTGTCGCGCACCGTCATGTGCGGATACAGCGCGTAGCTCTGGAAGACGAGCGCGACGTCGCGGTCCTTCGGTTCCAGCGCGACCACGCTGCGCCCGTCGATGCGGATGTCGCCGCTGTCTGGATATTCGAGTCCGGCGAGCATGCGCAGCGCGGTGGTCTTGCCGCACCCGCTCGGACCGAGGAGCACGAGCAGTTCGCCGTCCGCAATGTCGAGCGACAGTCCTTTGACGGCCGGGGCGTTCTGCGCGGTGAACTGCTTCCAGACGTCGTCGTACTCGACCTTGGCCACGGCTAGCGCACCGTCTCCGCGTACGCCCATCCCGAGAGGTCCGGTACGGCGAGGCCCTGCTGCGCCATCGCGGTCATCGCCTGCTGGCGGTGCTCGGTCGCGTGGTTGATGGCC
This sequence comes from Candidatus Limnocylindria bacterium, assembly GCA_046262615.1. Classification (GTDB taxonomy): domain Bacteria; phylum Chloroflexota; class Limnocylindria; order P2-11E; family P2-11E; genus JALYKU01. Next base: position 15,354 of record JBHEML010000001.1, read on the forward strand.
TGCGTCAGGACGACGCTCGCGCCGATCTGCCGCTCCTCGCCACCGACTCGCGCGGTCACCATCCAGTCGGCGTCCGCACCGGTCGCGATAGCCACCAGCGCGTCTCCGCTCGCCCGCGAGCGCGAGCGCAGGTCGTCGAAGCCGGGGAAGCCGTCCGCTTCGCGCAGGGGCTTCTCGGGGCGCTCCGAGGTGAGGCGGGTGACGTATCGCTCCTCGGCGGCGCAGATGTGGACGAGGGTATCGCGCAGGCGGCCGTACGTGCCCGCGGTGCTAACGTCGAGCTGCGCATCCGTCAGTCCGGCGCACGCGGCGAGCAGCGCGAGATTCGCCCACGCGTTGTGCCGGTATAGCTCGACGAGGACCCGCCGCTCCGCCATCACAGCCCTCGCGTGCTGCTCATGAGCCCGCGGACCATGAGCCGGCGCGTCGCGAAGAACACGATCATCACGGGCAGCAGGTAGAGCACGCCCATTGCCGCCACGAGCCCGTACTGCACCTCGGTGTACCCGCCGGCCGTTCGGAACGTCTCGTAGAACGCGAGCGGTACCGTCTTCATGCTCTGCTGGTCGATCAGGATCAGCGCCATGAGCACCTCCGCCCACGCGGAGAGGAACGACAGCCCCGCGGCGACGCCGATGCCTGGTCGCGCGACGGGCAGGACGATCTCGAACAGCGCCCGCATCTTCGACCGTCCGTCGAGCCAGGACGCTTCCTCGAGCGTGCGTGGCACCGAGTCGAAGAATCCCTTCATCAGCCAGACGAGGAATGGCAGCTCGATCGCCGCGTGAATGAGGATGAGCCCGAGGTACGAGTTCCGCAGCCCCAGCTGCCGAGCGAGGCCGTAGATCGGCACCATGGTCGCCGAGAGCGGCATCGTCTGGAGCAGCAGGATCGCGTAGGTGATCCACGTCTTGTGCTTGATGTCGAGCCGCGACAGCGAATACCCCGCGAGCGAGACGCTGAAGACGACGAGGATCATCGTCGAGATCGCGACGAACGCGCTGTTCAGCAGCGGGATCGCGAAGTTGTACTTGGCGAAGATCGTTGTGAAGTTGTCGAGCGTCGGCTGGCTCGGGATGCGGATGTACGCCTGCGCGTCGCGGTCGAACGCGGCGGTGAACAGCCAGATGAACGGGGCAAGGAAGAACGCGGCGGCCGCGACGAAGGCGACGTGCATCAGCACCCACTCCAGCGCGGAGCCGCGCGGGGCGCGGCGCACGGCGCGCGGGACGACGACCTGAGCCTGGGCCTCCGCTCCGACGCTCATGCCCGTCCCTCCGCGACGCTCATGCCCGTGCCTTCGACCAGCGCAGGTAAACGACTGCGAACGCGAAGTTGAGGAGCAGCATGACGACGGCGATCGTCGAGCCGTACCCGATCGCGAACGACTGGAAGGCCTCGTGGTACGCGTACAGCGCGATCGTCTCCGTCCGGATCCCAGGCCCCCCGTTGGTGAGGGTCTGGACGAGGATGAAGGTGCCGAACGTCGCCATGGTGATCGAGAGGAGCGTGAGCGCGGCGATCGGCTTGAGGCTCGGGAGGGTGTGGTCCCAGAAGCGGCGCCACGCGTTCGCACCGTCGACCCGCGCCGCCTCATAGATATCCGAGGGGATCGTCTTCAGCGCGCCGAGGAAGATGAGCATCGTGAACGCCGTCCCGCGCCAGGTGTTGGCGATGATGAGCGAGCCCATGGCGTAGTCACCGAGCCAGTTCACGGCAGGCAGTCCCAGCGCCTTGATCCCCACGTTCAGCGACCCGTAGAAGAAGTCGTACATGCCGACCCACATGAAGCCCGCGATGACCGTCGGGTTGACCCACGCGAGCAGGATCGCGGCGTACGCGAACGTCGCGAAGCGGTAACCCCGGCGCTCGGAGTGGTCCACGAGCAGCGCGAGCGCGAGGCCCAGCACGAACTGGCCGATGATCGCGGAGCCGACCACGAAGACGACGGAGTTCCAGATGACCGTGAGGAAGTCGGGGTCGCTGAGGAGCCGCTGGTAATTGGCGATCCCCACGAACCGTGGCCGAGCCGCGTCGATGCCGACGAGAGCCGAGTTCGTGAAGCTCGAGTAGGCGGCCCAGAGCGTTGGGCCGACGAAGAACAGCGCGAGGAGCAGCGCGGCGGGCGCGAGTCCAGCGAGGTATGCCGAGTTGCGCTGCATGGCGCCCATGCGGCGAGGCGCCGGAGCGGGGGTGGCTCGCCGCGCCCCCGCTCCGGCCGCGATCACTGGGTGACGACCTTGTCGGCCCCGAGAGCCTGCTTCAGGTCGTCGGTGTAGCGCTTCGCCGCGTCGGCGGGGCTCGTCTCGCCGCTGGCGGCGCGCGAGGTCGCCTTCTGGATCGCGCCGATGACCTTGCCGAAGTCCGCGTCCACCGGGGTGAACTTCGCCTTCTTCAGCGACTCGGTGGAGTCGACCAGGTACTTCTGGGCCTTGAACTCGGCCACGTCGGCGGAGTCCGTGCGGGCGACGGGGTGCGGATCGGCGACGTTGAGCTTCGCGACGGTGTCCTTGTTGTTCCAGGCCTTGATGAACTCCCAGGCGGCGTCCTTGTTCTTGCTCTTCGCGGTGATGAACCAGCACGTCCCCGGGCCGCCGATCGTGAACGACGGCCCGCCGCTCTCGGTCGGATGGAGCATGTACGCGACGTTCTTCTCGGTCGCGGCCTTGTCCTTCGTCGCCCAGCCGCCGTAGACCCAGCCGCCCTCGAAGAGGAGCGCCAGCTGGCCATTGCCCTCCTTCTCGCGCATCGCGGTCCACGGCTTGGTGGTTGTCAAGATCTCCTTCGGCGACAGATCGGTGCTGTAGGCCTTCGCGTAGTACTCGAGGGCCTTACGAACCGCGGGGCTCTCGCCGATCCACTTGCCCGACTTGTCCTGCAGCTCTCCGCCGTAGGCCCACAGCAGCGGGATGAAGGCGTGATTCGCGGTGCCCGTATCCCCGGCGGGGCCCGCGTAGAGCGCGTACGGCAGCACCCCTGTGACCTTGCTCTTGACGGCCTGCGCCGCGGTGAGGATGTCGTCGACCTTCGTCGGCTGCCACGTCTGTCCGAGGCCGGCCTTATCGAGGACGTCGCGCCGCGCGTACAGCCAGCGCGTGTCGAGGCCGTACGAGATGCCCCAGACCTTGCCCTGGTACGTGGTCCCGTTCTTGACGGAATCCGGGTAGTTCTTCCAGTCCTCCCACTGCTTGACGTAGTCGTCGAGGGGAGCGATGTACCCCGCATCGGCGAGCTCGCCGATGCGGTCGCCGCCGACGTGGATCACGTCCGGCACGTCACCGGCGCTGAGCGCGAGCAGCAGCTTCGTGTAGTAGTCGCCGCTCGCCACCTTCTGCAGGTCGTTCTTGACCTCGAGGTTCGGGAACTTCGCCTTGAGGTCGCTGATGGCCTTGTCGACGTACGGCGGCTTGAGGCCGAGCTCGTCCGGGTAGCTGACCGTGATGGTCCCCGAAACGGTCGAGCCGGTCGTCGTCCCGCCCCCGCTCGGCGTCGTCGCGCCGGGCGCGCAGGCGACCACGATGCCCGTCGCCGCGGCGACCTTGAGGAACGTGCGACGCGAGTACCGGGAGGCGCTTGTCTCGTCCATCAGATCCTCCTCGCGATGTGCCCCCACCGAGCGGGGGCCGCGATCACCCTCGATCGCAAAAATGATAAGCAGCGGAGCGGGATAGTCTCACGTCACCGTCATGTCCGTGCCGAGCGGTCCATCCGCAGCTCCGGCGCGCGCTTTCCGATGATCGCCGACACCCGGTCGATCGCCGCCGACGCGAGGCGGGTGCTCGCGGCGAACCGTCAGCGCGGGGTGTCCGAATGGGACGGCAGGCGATACGACTTCGTGTGTCCTTCGGGCTCGACCTATCCGTTCCAGTGGTTCTGGGACAGCGCGTTCCACGCGATCGCGCTGCTCCACGTCGACCCCGCGCTCGCCGAGCAGGAGGTCCGTTGTCTGCTCCAGGGCGCTCGCCCGGACGGTTTCATCCCGCACATGCTGCTGTGGGAGAAGGGCGCGCACGAAGCGGCGCTGCGGGAGTACTCCATCACGCTCGCCGACCCGTACTACACGGCGACGATCCAGCCGCCGGTCATCGCCCGGGCGGTCGCGCGCATCTTCGAGGCGACCGGGGACGTCGCGTTCGTGCGGGACGTCCTGCCGCCGCTGCTGCGCTTTTTCCGCTGGCTCAAGGCGTACCGGGACCCCGACGACGACACGCTGATCGCGATCCTCCAGCCGGACGAGTCGGGCCTTGACGCGAGCCCGAAGTACGACGCGCTCATGGTTATCCCGCACGACCCTCCGACGGAAACGCTGCCCGCTCTACGGCGCTCGATGCAAAGGCTCTTCGACGCTTACGCGCCGCTGCGGGCGGATCCGGGCCGCCTCGCTGCGCTCGACCTCTTCACCTGGGAGGACGTCATGGTGAACGCGATCTACGCCGACGGGCTCCGCTGCCTCGCAACGCTATGCGCCGCCGCCGGCTATCCCCTAGCGGAGGCTGCGGAGTTCGATGCGCGCGGCCGCCGCGTCTCGCGCGCCCTCGTGGAGAAGTGCTGGGACGACGGCGCCGGAGCCTTCTGGGATCTCGCCGGCTGGTCGGAGACGCCGGCAAAGGTACTCACTTTCACGTCAGTGTTCCCGCTGATACTCGACGACCTGGATCCGGCGATCGCGCGCCGACTGGTCGAGGACCACGTGCTGAACGAGCGCGAATTCTGGCTTCCGTTCCCGATCCCCAGCGTCGCGGCGAGCGAGCCGAGCTTCGACCCCGGCTGGCGCACGGAGACGACGTGGCGCGGCCCCAGCTGGATCAACGTGAACTGGTACCTCTACTTCGGCCTGCGCTCGCACGGGTTCGCCGACGTGGCGAGCGAACTTGCTCGGCGCACCTTCGCCATGGTCGAGCGCTCCGGCATCCGCGAGTTCTACGACCCGCTGACGGGCGACGGTCACGGAGCGCGCGATTTCGGGTGGAGCTGCCTCGTGCTGGATCTCATCGCGGCCGAGGGGCTGCCCCTCTGAGCTTGCTCAGCGCGTGCTCAGCGCCTCGATCTTGGCCAGTGGGACGACACTTTTGGCCCTGCGGGCAAGGTCGGTGTTCAGCGTCACGAACGCGTCGGCCCGGAGCTGCGTGAGCGCGAGGTACTCGGCGTCGTAGGTCTCGGACCACCCGAGCCGCTCGGCGATGTCGAAGGCGCGCCGCCGCAGCACAGCGTCCCCGAGAAGGCGGATCGGAATGGCCCAGATGCGCGCCAGCTGTTCGAGGGCGATGTCCCGCGGGATCTCGCCGGCGTGCACGGCCTGGTGCATGGCCGACAGCGCCTGGGAGCGCAGCAGCGTCGGCGCGAGCAGCTCGTGCTCGGCTCGCACCTTGATCTGCTCGCGCACCACGCGGATGACGACGCCGGAGTCGACCACGAATCTCATGCGGCCTCCAGGCTAGCGGCTTAGCAGGCACCGTCCGCTGTCAGCCCCTGCTAACCGGCCGCCGCGGCATAGAGCTGCCAGGTGCCCGGCACACCCTTCAGCGCGTGCGCGCCACGGTCCTCGAAGGCGATCCCCGAGCCGACGACCAGGTCCTTGACGGTGCTCGAGACGAGGACCTCGCCGACTTGGGCGAGAGCGGCGACGCGCGCGCCGATGTGGACCGCGATCCCGCCGATGTCCTTCGGACCCATGAGCTCGATCTCTCCGGTGTGCAGCCCCGCTCGGATCTCGATCCCGAGGGGGCGCAGCGCCTCGCGCGCGGCGAGGGCGCAGCGCACCGCGCGCGCGGGACCGTCGAAGGTCGCGAGGAAGCCGTCGCCCTCGGTCCGGATCTCGCGCCCGCGGTGGCGCTCGAGCTGGACGCGGACGACCGCCTCGTGCGCCTGGACGAGCTCGCGCCAGCGCCGGTCGCCCAGCTGGGCCGCGCGCTCGGTCGAGCCGACGATGTCGGTGAAGAGCACCGTCGCCAGCACGCGGTCCTCCGGTGGTGCCGGGCGGACACCGGTGAGGAACTCCTGCACCTCGGCGATGACCGCCTCCTGGTCGCCGGCCCACGCCAGGTTCGTCGTACCGGGCAGCTCGACGTACCGCGCTCCGGCGATGTGCTCGGCGACGTACCGGCCATGTTCCGCCGCGATCCGGTGCGCGTCGACGTGGTGGAGCACCAGCGTTGGCACGCGGATGGCGGGAAGGATGTGGCGCACGTCGCTTTCGAACAGCATGCGCAGCATCGCATCCGCCATGCTCGGGCTGGCCGAGTGCCGCTCGTACAGCGCGAAACTGCGCCGCACATCCGCATCGCGAGCGATCGCTGGAGCCAAACGGTCGAGCAGCACTCCGGAACCCCACGCATCTCGGAACCCCGCGGCCTGCGCCACCATTTCCTCGACGGTGAGTCCGAACGGGTAGTCAGCGGTGCGTGTGAGCCGCGCGTACCCGTCGACGAGGATCAGCGCCGAGGTCCGCTCCGGGTAGGTCGCTGCGAACAGCAGCGCGGTATACGAGGCGCCGGCGCCCGAGAGCAGAGCCACCCGCTGGCAGCCGGCGGCGTCCAGCACGGCCCGGATATCGTCCATCCACTCCTCGAGCGTCGGTAGACCGCTGAGCGATACGGGATCCGAGATCCCGTTGCCCCGCTTGTCGAGCAGGACAAGCCGGCTGAAGGACGCCAGACGCTCGGCGAACCGCGCCAGCAGCTTGACCTGCCACATCGCGTCAACGTTGCTGTACCACTGGTCGAACGCGATGTGCGGGGGTCCCTGGCCGAGCACCTGGTATCCGATGTAGACACCGCGGCTCTTCGCGTACCGGGTCTCAGGGATGACGGTCACCGAGCGACCGCAGGGGCCGGGGTGAGCAAACCATCCTCGAGGAGCGCGTCGATCTCGGCAGGAGTTGGCATCGCGGTCGCGCATGAGAGCCGCGACGCGACGATCGCACCGGCGGCGTTGGCCCGCCGGACCGCCTCGTCGGCGCCCAGGCCCGCGAGCAGCGCCGCGCCGAACGCCGCCGCGAACGCGTCCCCGGCTCCGAGTCCGTTCACGACCGGCACGCGCAGCCCTTTGACCTCGCGCGATCCGGCACGATCGATAACGACGGCGCCGTCGGGTCCGCGCTTCACGACGACGAGGTTCGGGCCGCGCGCGAGCGCATCCTCCGGTGCGATGCCGGCAGCCGCGAACTCGGCGGCGCCGCCGATCACGGTGTTCGCGCGCGGGAGCGCATCGGCGATGGCAGCGGCATACGTGTCCGCGCTCGGCCACAGCTGTGCGCGCCAGTCCAGATCCAGGATCGTGGCCCAGCTCGCGATCGTCGATACAGCGGAGGCCGACTCGCCTGCCGTGTGCCGCGCCGCCGGATCGGGAGTTGCGACGCGCTTCGTTCGCTGTGGCTGCCGATCGGTCAACGAGCTCTCGTCCGGCAAGCGCCGTCGACCCTCGTCGGGCGCGCCCACGCCGGCGGCCGTCTCGGTCCGGCGCGCCGTGCGCCGCAGGTCGAGTGCGGCGAGCGTCGTCGCGCGGCTCGGCTCGCGTGCGAGTCCGGTGCCCGACACGTAGCACAGCGGCGCATCCGCGATCGCCGGGGGCAGATCGTCCAGGCGCGACTCCCAGTCCGGACACGTGGGCTCGCGATAGAAGGTGACGGGGAAGTGATCGGGCGGCCACGCTTCGCAGAAGGCGAGCGCGGTGCGCAGCGTCGGATGCGTCCCGAGCGATCCGACGTCGACGCCCTCGTCCGCGAGGAAACGGCGGATGAACCTTCCGTGACCGTCGTCGCCGACGGCCGACACGATCGCCGCGCGCACGCCCAGGCGCGCGAGGCCCGTCGCGACGTTGCCGGCGAAACCGCCGACGAAGCGCTCGAAGGTGCGCACGTCCTCGAGCGGCGTGCGCAGCTGCAACGGATAGAGGTCAGCGCCGACCCGACCCATGACGAACGCCTCCGGGCTCAGAGCTGCTCCTCCGCGAGCCCCTCCCGGTAACGGGCGCGCTGCTCAGCGTGCCACTCGGGCACCGGAACGTCCCACCAGCCGGTCTTGATGAGCCCGGCCTGCGGGAAGTCGCGCGCGACGACGACCTCGAGCAGCGCGGGTCCGCCGCTCGCGAGAGCGCGCGAAGCGGCGGGGGCGATCCCTGCGGGATCGTCGATCCGCTCTCCCGGAATGCCGAATGCCTTCGCAACGTCGTCGTAGCGCGGCGAGTAGACCTCGCCGTCCTTCTTCAGGAAGTCGGTGATCTCCGCGTGACCGAAGTGCGAGAGCTGTCCACCTTTGATGGAGATCCACCCGCTGTTGTTCAGGACGACGAACAGCACCGGCAACTCGCGCATCGAGGCGACCGCGATCTCCTGCATCGTCTGGAGGAAGTCGCCGTCGCCGGCCACCGCGACCACCTGGCGTTCCGGCCGCGCGAGCTTCGCGCCGATGGCGGCGGGCACGGTGAAACCCATCGAGCTGTATCCACCGCTCGTCAGATGCGTGCGCGGCGCGTAGACGGGCCAGTCCTGGCGCACGATCGCCTGCGGCAGTCCGGCGCCGGTGACGACGATCGCGTCGCGGGCGACGGCCTTGCGCAGCTCCCAAACCGCGCGCTGCTGGGTCATCGGACCGCGGGTATCGGCGCGCGACTGCTCCTGCCGCGCTGCCCACCGCTCCTTGCGCTCTCTTCCCTCGGCGAGATACGCCTCGCGGTCCGCGGGCCTGCGCTCGCCGAGCGCCCCGGCTAGGTCGGCGAGCCCCGCTTTGGCGTCGGCGACCAGCGGGATCTCGACGGGATAGTTCTTCCCGATCTCGCCGCGATCGATGTCGAGGTGGATCAGCTTCGTGTCCGGGATCGAGAAGGTGACGCCCCGGCGGTACGACGACGCGGACCAGTCGGTGAAGCGGCATCCCACCGCGAGGAGCACGTCCGCGCTCGCGGCGAGCGCGTTGCCGCTCGTGCTCGCTGTGTCGCCGATCGGCCCGGCGAACAGCGCGTGGTCCTCGGGGATCGCGCCCTTGCCCATCCAGGTCGTGACGACGAACGCGCCGCAGCGTTCCGCCACGGTAACAAGCTCCGCGCTCGCCTCCGCCGTGATAACCCCTCCGCCCGCCACGATCACGGGTCGCCTCGCCGTGGCGAGCAGCTCGGCCGCGCGCGACACGAGGTCCGCCTCAGGGCGCACCCGACCCCGCGCCTCACGCCGCTCGGGCACTGGCATTGTCAGCTCCGCCGCTTCCGCCTGGACGTCCATCGGCAGGTCGATGTGGACCGGCCCGGGCCGCCCGGTCAGCATCTCGTTGAAGGCGCGCTGCATCACCTGCGGCATGTCGCCCGTGCGGCTCGGCTGCCACCATCTCTTCGTCACGCCCTCCATCACGCGCGGGAAGTCGGCGTCGTGCGTGCGGTCGAGCTCCTGGAGCACGCCCCGGCCGCGCATGTGGGTGTGGACGCTGCCGGTCACGAGAAGCAGCGCGCTGCTGTCGACGTACGCGGTGGCCATGCCCATGACGGTGTTCGCCGCCCCGGGACCGATCGACGTGAACGCCATGAGCGGCCGCCCCGACGCGCGGTAGTAGCCGTCGGCCAGGTGGATCGCGCCCTGCTCGTGCATCGCCTGCACGAGCTCGATCTCGGGGTGGTGGTCGGCGATCGCGTCCACGAGCAGCCAGGAGCCGTGGCCGGGTATGCCCACCGCGTACGGCACCTTCTGCGCCACCAGGTACTCCGCGACGACGCCGGCGCCCGTGAGCGATCGTGCAGTCATGGGAGGCCGCCCCGCGGCGCGGCCGTCATCGGCCGCCGTCGAGCATCGCGCGGAGGCACGCGAGGCTCGCTCGGGCGTTGCTCTTCGGGTCGCGATCCAGCGCGCCGTTCGTCAGGCGCACGTCCTGCTCGACAACGAGCCATCCTTCGTAGCCAGTGTCCCGGAGCGCGCCGATGACGGCCGCGAAGTCCACGACACCGGACCCCACTGGCGGAAATATCCCCCCGGACACCGCCGTCGGAAGATCGCTCTCGTCGGCGCGCGCACGCTCCAGCACCTCGCGCCTCACGTCCTTCGCGTGTACGTGGCGAATACGGGCGGCGTGCGTGCGCGCGATCGCCGCCGCATCTCCGCCGCCATAGGTGACGTGCCCGGTGTCGAGGCACAGCCCGACCAGATGCGGGTCGGTGAGCGCGAGCAGACGGTCGATCTCCTCTGGCGTCTCGACGAACGTCGCCACATGCGGGTGGAAGGCCGTCGCGACGCCCATGTCCGCCGCGGCGCGCGCGATCTCGTTCGCGGCATCCGCGAAGCGAGCCCACTGCGCGTCGTCGAGACCGGCGCTGCCGTCGCGCGGCACGCGGCCCGCGAGGCGTTCGCGCGCCGCATCTCCGGCCGCGGCCAGGACGAGGGTGGACGCGCCGAGGTCGCGCAGGAGGCCGGCGGTCCGCAGGCCGTGCGCACGCTCGACCCTGCCGCGCTCGGCGTCGTGCAGCGCGAGCGGGCAGAAAGCGCCGATCAGCTCGAGGCGCCGGGCCTCCAGCTCGCGGCGGAGGTCCGCCGGATCCGTCGGAAGGTAGCCCCAGGGCCCGAGCTCGGTACCCGCATATCCGAGCTCGCCCATCTCGTCGAGGACGCGGTCGTAAGGAAGCTCCATGCCCCAGCCGGGGGTGCCGGCGACACCCCAGGTGATCGGCGCGGTGCCTATCCTCATCGCGCTCATACCACCTCTCCGCGCGCCCACTTCTCGCGAATCCACGCGTGGTCGGGATCGTCCGAGTTGGCCATGGTGCGCCGATCGCCGGCGAGGATGTTCAGGTAGTAGCCGTCGTAACCCGGAGCCTGCGCGACCGGGCCGTGGTAGCCGCGCGGGATCAGCATGAGGTCTCCGTGGCGCACCGCGGCAGCGGCGTCGATGTGCCCGTCCGCCGTGTACAGGCGCTGGAGCGCGAAGCCGCGGGGGTCGCTCTGCTGGTGGAAGTAGATCTCCTCCAGCGCCGCTTCGCGCGGCCCTGACTCCGTGTCGTGCTTGTGCGGCGGGTAGCTCGACCAGCTCCCAGAGGGCGTGTAGACCTCGACCGCCAGCAGGCGCTGCGCGCCGAACTCAGGCGGCACGATGTGCCGGATCGTCCTCGTGCAGACGCCGGTGCCCCGCGTCTCCTGGACGTACCCGCCGGGCTCCACCAGGCGCGGGACGCCGGGCCGGTCGGAGGGGGCCGTACCAAGGGCGACGTCCGCTACGGAGAGCGCGGTCACCTCGAAGTCGCTGTCGGCGGGTAGGTACACCGCGTGCGTCCCCCCGGAGAACACGTCCGGCCTCGCGCCGACGCTCGGCCACGCTTCGGAGCCTGAAGTGACCGCGATCCGTCCACCCAGGACCACGAAGAGCCCTTCGGCTCCCCCGAGGTGCCCGTTCCAAGCCTCCCCGGCCTCCAGGCTGCGCTTCTCGAATCCCACGTAGCGCCAGCCTGCCTGCCTCGCTGTGAGCGCGACATCGCCGTTCCCCACCGCGCGGATGACGAGGTGCCCGCGTGCCTGCACGCTGCGCATTATCGGAGCATGGGCCGCCGCGATCCCCTGCCGTACCCAAAGCGGAACTGGGTGGGTCATTGACGAACACTCGCTCCGTTGATTACCCTCCGGCCAATGGCTGACCCGACATTTGTTTCGCGACGAGACAGCGCCTTCCGGGCGTTCCCGCCGGCGTCGGCGCAGACCGCCGTCGTCATTCCGTTCTTCGGCGATCTCACGGTCTGGGTGTGGAAGGCGGAGGAGACGGGGTGGCAGTTCCCGGCGAGCCGCCGCCGCAGCGGCGAGACGATCGTCGAAGTCGCCCGACGCGAGCTCTGGTGCTCGACGCGGCTCGTCGCGGACAAGCTCGAGCTCCTGGGCGCCGTGCGCGAGGAGGGCGAGACTCCCTCGACCTCCTATGTGTACATGTGCGACGTCCATCGCCTTCCGTGGGGCTACGCGGTCCCCGAGGCCGACGACGGTGTCAGCGAGCTCGCGGTCTTCGGCGCGCTCCCGGCACAGGTCGCCTCGCCGTGGAGCGAGGTCCTGCTCGAGACGGCACAGCACGCGAGGCGCTCGGGTCTCCGCTAGCTACGGCCGAAACGCGATCGCGAGTAGGCGCGCCAGCGCGGGTCCCGAGAGCCCATCGCCGAGGAAGTCGTCACCCACGCGCACCTCGAAGTGCAGGTGCGGTCCGCCCTCCGGGAGACCTGAGCTGCCGACCGCGCCGATCTGCGTTCCCGCGGCGACCCGCGCCCCGACGACGAGCGGCGCGACCGCCGACAGGTGCGCGTACCGCGTGACGATCCCGCCGCCGTGGTCGATCCACACCTGCCGCCCGCGGATCAGGTCGAGCGTGCGCGAGGGCGTGTAGCCGAGGCCCGTCGCCGCGGCCAGTGCGGCCTCCCGCGTGGGGGCGTCCCAGTCGGTGAATTGCGAATCGACGCGGACGACCGTCCCAGCGGCCGCGGCGAGCACCGGCGTCGCCAGAGCCGCGGGGAAGTCGATGCCCTCGTGGATCCCGGCGCGGTACTCGCGCGGGGAATTGGGCAGGAGCTCCTCCGCCTCGGGAACGCCGATCCCTGCGAGCGGGACCACGAGGCCATGGACCTCGTGTACATGGGTGGGAGCGCGGTCCGCAGCGGGCAGGCGTCCAGCCGCCGCGGCCGCGTCGTAGACGCCGGCCATGCCGGGGATCGGTGTCGCGCGTGGCGCTGGCGGCACGGCGTCGGGCGCGAGGGCGGTCGTGGCTGTGGCCATGCTCGCTGCGGCTGCCAGCGCAACGCCGCCGAAGACGGAGACGAGCAGGCGCATGTAAACTGAACGCTAGCGCACGGCACCTTTAATGACCGGCCCTGAGAGGCCGGAAAGGGATGCGAATGACCACGCTGCTCGGGCCGGACGACGTCCGGCGGGCGATGAGCCGTATCGCGCACGAGATCGTCGAGCGCGACCGCGACCTCTCCATCCTGGCCCTCGTCGGTATCCGCGCGCGCGGCGACGTCCTCGCGGCGCGCCTCCGGACCCTCATCCGGCAGAGCGAGGATCGCGAGGTTCCGCTCGGCGCTCTCGACATCACGCTCTACCGCGACGACCTGACGCGCGTCGGATACGCACCCATCGTGCGCGCCTCCGACCTGGGCTTCTCCATCGACGACCGCATCGTCGTGCTCGTCGACGACGTGCTCTTCACCGGGCGCACCATTCGCGCGGCCATGGACGCGCTCGTCGACTACGGACGTCCCCGCGCGATCCGCCTTGCCGTCCTCGTCGATCGCGGACACCGCGAGCTGCCCATCCGCGCCGACTTCGTCGGGAAGAACATCCCCACCGCCGCGACGGACGACGTGCGGGTCCTGCTCGACGAGGTGGACGGCGAGGACGGTGTGAGACTCATGCAGGCGGGTGTGCCCGCATGAGTGCCGCGTGGCGCCGCCGGCACGTGCTCGCGACGGACGATTGGTCGCGCGACGAGATCGAGCTCGTGCTCGATCAGACGGACGCGATGCTCGAAGTGCTCTCGCGGCCGATCCGCCGCGCGCCGGCATTGCGCGGGAGGACCGTGATCCTGTTCTTCGCGGAAGCGTCCACGCGCACGCGCGTCTCCTTCGAGCTCGCCGCGAAGGCGCTTTCGGCCGACGTGGTGAACGTCAGCTCGTCCGGCTCCTCCGTCGAGAAGGGCGAGTCGCTGCTCGACACGGTGCGGACCCTGGGAGCGCTCGGTGGGGACATCGTCGTCATGAGGCACGCGGCATCGGGCGCGCCGTACTTCGTGGCGCGGCGCTGCTCGGCGGCGGTCATCAACGCAGGCGACGGGTGGCACGCGCATCCGACCCAGGGCCTGCTCGACGCGTACACGCTCCGCACGGCGATCGGCGACCTCGCCGGAAAGCGTGTGGTCGTGGTCGGCGATGTGCTCCACAGCCGCGTCGCTCGGTCGGATATCGACACGCTGGTGCCGCTCGGCGCGCGCATCACCCTGTCCGGCCCGCCGACGCTCATGCCGACCGCATGGCGCTGCGGTGCGCCTCCGAGCGGCACCACCTACGAGCCCGACCTCGACCGAGCGCTCGATGGCGCGGACGCGGTCATCGCCCTGCGCCTCCAGCGCGAGCGCCAGCAGGCGGGCCTGCTGCCCTCGCTGCGCGAGTACGCGCGAACGTGGGGGTTGTCGCAGGCGCGCGTCGCGCGCATGCGCCTCGGCGCGCCGGTCCTACATCCCGGGCCGATGAACGAAGGCGTGGAGATCGATCCCGCCGTCGCGCACGGTTCGCGCTCCCTTATCGAGCGGCAGGTGACGAACGGCGTCGCGGTGCGCATGGCGCTGCTGTATCTGCTCTCGGGCGAGCATCGTGCCGAGGCCGCCGCGTGATCGTCGAGGGGTGCCGGCGAATCGACCCGGAACGCGGCACGAGCGAGAAAGCCCGCGTGCGCATCGGCGGCGGGAACGAGCGCATCGACGGCGGGGGGCTGATCGTCGCGCCGGGATTCATAGATCTGCACGCGCATCTGCGCGAGCCCGGCTTCGAGGACTCGGAGACCATCGCGACCGGCGCGCGTGCCGCGCTGCGAGGCGGGTTCACGACGGTCTGCGCGATGCCGAACACCGAGCCGCCCATCGATTCGCCGGGCCTGGTGGCAGAGCTCCTGGCGCGCGGCGCCACGGCACGCGCAGCGCGGGTGCTGCCGATCGCGGCTGTCACCCGCGGCCGGCGCGGCCGTGAACTGGCCGATCTGGTCGAGCTGGCCGCGGCCGGGGCGGTCGCGTTCTCCGACGACGGCGCGGCGGTCGATGACGCCATGCTGTTCCGCAGCGCGCTCGAGTACGCGCACGCCGCTCGGCGCCCTGTGAGCGAGCACGCGCAGGACACCGCGCTCTCCGGCCGCGGCGTCATGCACGAGGGCCGGGTATCGGCGGCACTTGGCCTGCCCGGGTTGCCCGCGGCCGCGGAAGAGGTCGCGGTCGCGCGCGACCTCTCGCTGGCGCGCGAGACCGGCGGACGGCTGCACCTCGCGCACCTGTCGACCGCCGGTGCGGTCGAGCTCGTGCGTCGCGCGAAGGCCGACGGCGTGCGCGTCACGGCAGAGGTCACCCCGCACCACCTCGCTCTCACCGACACGTGGGTCGCGGGAGACCGGGCGTTCGCTTGGGAAACGCGACACGCGGATGGTGACGGCGGCGCCGTTCGCGGCGACCCCTACGACAGCGCGACGAAGGTGAACCCGCCGTTGCGGACGGAGGCCGACGTGCGCGCGTGCTGGGCGGGGCTCGCCGACGGCACGATCGACGCGATCGCGACGGACCACGCTCCGCACGCGTCGGTGCGCAAGGACGTCGAATTCCAGGAGGCCGCGTTCGGCATCTCGTCGATAGAGACGGCGCTTCCGCTCCTGCTTGCCGGCGTCGCGGCGGGTTGGGGGGAGCTCGAGAAGATCATCGCCGCACTTACCGTCGGTCCCGCGCGCGTGCTCGGACACCCGCTGGACACCGACGACGTCGTGGTGATCGACCTGGGCCTCGAATGGAAGGCCACGGCCGAGGCGCTGACCTCGCGGGGAAAGAACACCCCGCTTCTCGGGCGAACGCTCCGAGGGCGCGTCGTCGCCGCGGCGGTCGGTGGCGAGGTGCGGTACGACGCGCTCAGCGCGCGGAGGGAACGTGGCCAGGCGACGGTCGGCGCTCGCTGAAGTTGGCGGGCGGCACGCCAGACGCGATTGCCCGCGCGCCGCGTTCTCCGGGCAAATGCATCTTTATGCGCCAGAAATGTATAGTTATGCACCGATGAGCAGGGCCGGCGTACTGGCGCTCGAGGATGGGTCGACGTGGTGGGGTGAGGGCTTCGGCGACGCCACGAACGCCGCGGGAGAGGTCGTCTTCAACACCGCGATGACCGGCTACCAGGAGATCTCCTCGGACGCCTCGTACAACGGACAGATGGTCGTTCTCACGTACCCGCTCATCGGCAACTACGGGACCTTCGAGCGGGCCGCCGAGTCCCGGCGTCCGTGGGTGGAGGCGCTGGTCGTGCGCGAGATCGACACGACGTGTCGCGAGGGAACGATCGACCTGGACGTGTACCTGCGCGGGCACGGTGTTCCGGGCCTGGCGGGCATCGACACGCGCGCCCTGGTGCGCCGCCTGCGATCCGCCGGCACGCTTCGCGGCGCGCTCGTCCAGGTGCCGTCGGACCTCGCGCTGGACCAGGACGTGGCGCGACGGGCGGTGGAGACGGCGCGGACCACGCCCGCGCTCGCGACCCGCCCGCTCGTGGTCGAGGCATCGGGCATGGAGCGCGAGGTCGGCGAGGGTCCGAAGGTCGCGCTGCTCGACACGGGGGTGAAGGAGAACCAGGTCCGCTGCCTCGTGCAGCGCGGCGCGACGGTGAGGGTCTTTCCCGCCACCGCGAGCGCAGGTGACGTGCTTTCGTGGTCGCCAGACGGGGTTGTGCTGACCAACGGGCCTGGCGATCCCGCGGCCACCTCCGACGTCGCGACGAACGTGCGCCTTCTGCTCGAGGCCGCGTTCGAGCGGGGGACCGCCGATCCGCTGCCGATCCTGGGGATCTGCCTCGGGCACCAGTTGCTCGCGCGCGCCATCGGCGCGACGACGTCGCGCCTGCGGTTCGGGCACCACGGCGGCAACCATCCCGTGCAGGACACGCGCACGGGCCACGTCGCCATCACCAGCCAGAACCACGAATTCCAGGTCGACGAAGAGACCCTCGATCCCGGCAGCGGCTTCATCGTGAGCTCGCGCAACCTGAACGACCGCTCCGTGGAGGGGCTCGCGCACCGGACCCTGCCGATCCGCACGTACCAGTACCACCCCGAGGGTGCCCCCGGGCCGCGCGACAACGAGCCCGTGTTCACTGCTTTCATGGACGACGTGCGCGACGCCGTGGCGCGCCGGTGATCGCGGGGAACGCCGCGTCGAGCGACCGGCCCGTCGGCATTTTCATCCCCACGCCTGCGCGGATGACCGTCGCGTTCGACGGCCGCGCGGTGTCGCGCCCATGAAGGTGCTCATCATCGGATCAGGGCCGATCCTCATCGGGCAGGCCGCGGAGTTCGATTACGCGGGGACGCAGGCGTGCCGCGCGCTGCGCGAAGAGGGCATCGAGACCGTCCTGATCAACTCGAACCCGGCGACGATCATGACCGACCCCGGAGTCGCCGACACGACGTACATCGAGCCGCTGACCGTCGAGGTGATCGAGCGGATCATCGAGGCCGAGCGGCCGGACGGATTGCTGGCGACGCTCGGTGGCCAGACCGGCCTCAATCTCGCGGTCGCGCTCGCGGAGGCAGGGGTCCTCGAGCGCCATGGCGTCCGCGTCCTCGGGACCCCGCTCGCCGCCATCCGGCAGGCGGAGGACCGGGAGGCGTTCAAGCAGCTGCTCCTGGACATCGGCGAGCCGGTGCCCGATTCGGTGACGGCGCTCAGCGTCGACGAGGCGCTCGCGTTCGCCGCCGAAAACGGCTATCCGCTCGTCGTCCGGCCCGCGTACACGCTCGGGGGCACCGGCGGCGGTTTCGCCGCGAGCGAAGCCGAGCTGCGGGAGCGCGTCGCGCGCGGCATCGCCGCTTCGCCGATCGGGCAGGTGCTCGTCGAGCGATCTCTGCTCGGATGGAAGGAGCTCGAGTACGAGGTCATGCGCGACGCGGCGGACACATGCATCACCGTCTGCAACATGGAGAACATCGATCCGATGGGCGTGCACACGGGCGACTCGATCGTCGTCGCGCCGTCGCAGACGCTCACCGACAAGGAATATCAGGTGCTGCGATCGTCCGCGCTGCGGATCATCCGGGCGCTGCGTATCGAGGGCGGATGCAACGTCCAGTTCGCCGTCGATCCGGACCGCGCGCCGTCGAACGACCCCGAGGCGACGATGCCGTACTACGTGATCGAGGTGAACCCGCGGGTCTCGCGCTCATCGGCCCTCGCCTCGAAGGTCACGGGATATCCGATCGCGCGCGTGGCGGCGAAGATCGCGATCGGCAGGAAGCTCCACGAGATCCCGAACGCCGTGACCAAACGCACGACGGCGGCGTTCGAGCCCGCGCTGGACTACGTCGTCGTCAAGATCCCGCGCTGGCCCTTCGACAAATTCCCGGGGGCCGACCGCAGTCTCGGGACGCAGATGAAGGCGACCGGCGAGGTCATGGCGATCGACCGCACGTTCGAAGGAGCGCTCCTGAAGGCGATGCGCTCGCTCGAGATCAAGGGACAAGGGCTCCTCTGGGAGCACCCGGGCTGGCTCGACGTCAACGACCCCGCCGAGTTCCTCGCCCGCGTCGTCGCCGGACCCGCGACCGACGACCGGCTCTGGCGGCTGCTCGCGGCGCTGCGGCGCGGCGTGCCGATCGCGCACCTCCACGCGGCGACGGGCGTCGACGCGTGGTTCCTGCGGAAGATGGCGGGCATCGTGCGCTTCGCGGAGGACGAGCTCCAGGGGAGGACACCGACCCCGGCCCTCCTGCGCCGGGCGAAGCGCATGGGCTACTCCGACGCGGACATCGCCACGCTGATCGGGATCCTCCCCGCGGATGTGCGCAGGCTGCGCGCCCAGTGGGGGATCCGGCCCGTGTACAAGATGGTCGACACGTGCGCTGCCGAGTTCGAGGCCGTGACTCCGTACTTCTACTCGACCTACGAGCAGGAGAACGAGGCGCTCCCGCTCCCGGGGCCGAAGGCGTTGATCCTCGGGTCCGGTCCGATCCGAATCGGGCAGGGGATCGAGTTCGACTGCTGCTGCGTGCAGGGCTCGGAGGCGCTGCGCGCGCGCGGCGTCGCTCCGATCATGGTGAACAGCAATCCCGAGACGGTGTCGACCGACTTCGATGCGTCCGCGCGGCTGTACTTCGACCCGCTGGACGAGGAGTCGATAGCGGCGATCGCGGCGAACGAAGCCACGGACGAGTCCACCGCCGCGACCGGGGCGAACGACGCCCAACAGGAGTCGCAGGAGTCGCTACCCATCCCGGTGTTGGTGCAGTTCGGCGGACAGACTGCGCTGAACCTGGCCGACCGCATCGACGCCATCGGCGGGCGCATCGCTGGAACGTCCGCGGACGCGATCGGCCTCGCGGAGGACCGCCGCCGCTTCCACGAGTTCGCCGACGCGCTCGGCATCCCGCAACCGCCGGGTGGCACAGCGGAGTCGCTCGACGAGGCGGCCGCGATCGCGGACGCGGTGGGTTATCCGGTCCTCGTCCGCCCGTCGTACGTCCTCGGCGGCCGCGGGATGGAGATCGCGTACGGGCGCGACGATCTGGAGCGCTATTTCCACCACGCGCTCGACGCCGGCACCGGCCGCGTGCTCGTGGACAAGTACCTGCGCGGGCGCGAGGTCGAGATCGATGCGGTGAGCGACGGTTCCGACACGCTGATCGCCGGGATCATGGAGCACATCGAACGCGCGGGCGTGCACTCCGGCGACTCGTACGCGGTGTACCCGGCGCAGAGCCTTCTCCCCGCGGAGCGCGAGGAGATCGTCGCGCTCACGCGCCGCATCGCCGAGGCGCTGCCGGTCAAGGGGCTGCTGAACGTTCAGTTCATCATTGACGACGAGCGCGTATGGGTCCTCGAGGTGAACCCGCGCGCGAGCCGGACCGTGCCGTTCCTCACGAAGGTCACGGGCGTTCCTCTCGCGGACCTCGCGGTCGCGATCTCGCTGGGCCGCACGCTCGCGAGCGAGGGCTACGCGCGCGACGACGGCCTCTGGCCCGCCAGCCCCGATCTCGTCGCGCTGAAAGCCCCGGTGTTCTCGATGGCCAAGCTGCTCGACGTCGATACCTACCTCGGTCCCGAGATGAAGAGCACCGGGGAGGTCATGGGGATCGACCGGACGTTCGCCCCGGCGCTGTGGAAGTCGCTGCTCGCGTCGAGCCTCGCGCCCGCGCCCAGCGGAAGCGTCATCGTCACCGTCGCGGACAAGGACAAGCCCGAGGCGGTCCCGATCATCGAGGGCTTTCACTGGCTGGGATACGAGCTCGTGGCGACCGCAGGGACTGCGACGCTCGTGCGGTCGCTGGGCCTGCCGGTGACCGAGGTGAGCAAGATCGGCGAAGGCGACGGCACGATCCTCTCGGTGATCCGCTCGGGCCGGTGCGCCGCGGTCGTGAACACGCCGACGCACGGCAGGACGGTCGACCGCGACGGCTTTCTGATCAGGCGCGCGGCGGTCGAGGCCCGTGTCCCGTGCCTCACCTCGCTCGACACCGCGCTCGCGGTCGTGGCCGGCCTGCGCGCGAGCTCGAGCTCGTACGCCGTGGCGCCCCTGACCGAGTACCGCCTCCCTTCCGTCGTTGCGGCCGACTAGCGCAGCCGCGCCGGCCCTCCCCGGCGCGTTCGTCACCTCCGCGTCGCTCCTCGGCGACACGTTCCTGTACACGGTCCTGCCGGTGAGCGCGGCGCGCCTGGGGATGGCGCCGCTGCTCGTCGGCGTCGTGCTCTCGATCAACCGATGGGTCCGGCTGCTGACGAACCCGCTGGCGGGGCGGCTGTACGCGCGGCTGCCCGCGGGAGCCCTGCTTGCGGTGGCCCTGCCGCTCGCCGCGGTGTCGACGGCGCTCTACGCGGAGCCGACGTGGGTCGTTGTGCTCCTGGCGGGAAGGCTGCTCTGGGGTCTGTGCTTTTCCCTGCTGCGCCTCGGGTCGTACCTCGCGGCCGTCGACGACACGTCCGAGCGCGCGGGACGGAGGCTCGGCGAGATCCGGGGCGTCTTCGGCGTCGGCTACCTCGCCGGCGCGCTCTACGCGCCCTTCGCGCTCGAGGCGTTCGGATGGCGCGTCGCGTGCCTGGTCGCGGCGGGCCTGACCTTCGTCGGCGGGATCGTGCCCGCCGCGCTCGTCGCGCGCTGGCGCCGCGGCGTCTCGTTCGTCGAAGAGGGGACAGGCAGAGCGTCGGTGTGGGAGCCGCGCCTCGCGCTGTTGTTCGTCATCGGCGCCGCCCAGCTGTGGGTCGCCGCCGGCATCATCCCAGTCGCCGGAGGCATCCGGATCGCGGAACTGTTCCCGACCGGTGGCGCGATCGCCGGATTGTCCGTCGTTCCCACGTTCATCGCCGCTGCTTTCGTCCTGACGCAGCGCGTCGCGCAGGTCGTATGGCAACCGTTCGCGGGCCGTCTCGCGGATCGGGCGCTCGATGTCACCTTCGCGGTCTCGACGGTGATCGCCGTCGCCTCAGTGCTCGTGCTGCTGTTCCCGATCGACGCGACGATGTTCGTGCTCGCGGGCCTGGTCACGAACTTCGCAGGGCTGCTTGGCGCGATCGGTGTCGAGCTCGCGGTCGCGCGCCGCTCGACCTCCGCGGACCGGCCGCGCGTGCTCGCGGCGTTCCACACCTGGCAGGACGGCGGGGCCGCCGTCGGCGCGCTCGCGGGAGGCGCGCTCGTCGGCGCGTTCGGCACGATCTCCGCGATCGCGGCCGGCGAGGCGCTGGTCGTGCTCTCGTTCCCGCTCTGGTGGCTCGCCCGCCGCGCGCACGTCGCCGCGGCGGTGGCGGCGTGACGACGTGATCCTCGAGCGCGGGCGGGTCCAGAGCGCGGCGGATATCGGCGACCTCGGTGTCCTCGTGTCGGTGCATGCGCCGGGCATCGCGGCCCGCGCGCACCCGGGGCAGTTCGTCCACGTGCGCCCGGGACGCTCGTTCGATCCGCTGCTGCGGCGGCCCTACTCCTTCTGCCGCATCGACCGACGTTCGGGCGAGGTCGAGCTCATCGTGAAGCCGCTTGGACCGGGCGGGGAATGGATCGCATCGCGGCGGCCCGGCGATGACCTCGACCTGCTCGGGCCACTCGGCACCGCCTTCGTCGTGCATCGAGCGGGGCGCAACCTCCTGCTTATCGCAGGTGGTACGGGGATCGCCCCCATGCGCGTGATCGCGGAGCACGAGTCCGCGAGGCGCAACGTCACGCTGCTCATGGGCGGCCGCTCCATCGGATATCTGTGGCCGTCGTCGCGTTTGCCGGCGGCGGTCGAGTACGTGACGACCACCGACGACGGCTCGTTCGGCACGCGCGGGCGCGTCACGGACGCGGTGGCACCGCTCCTGGCCTGGGCCGACCAGGTCCTCGCTTGCGGGCCTTGGCCGATGCTCGCTGCGCTGCGCCGGCTGCGCGACGACGCCGAGCGCGCATCGGCGCTCTTCCCGGGACGTGCCGCGCTCCTCGACGCCCAGATCGCCGTCGAGCAGCACATGGGCTGCGCGATGGGCGTCTGCCGCGCGTGCGTGATCGTGACCGCCCACGGCAACGCGCGCGTCTGCCGCGAGGGGCCCGTGTTCGGCCTGGGCGACGTCGCCTTCGAGCAGGGCGAGCCTGCGACCGTGGGGGTCGCGTAGAGGATGCCGTGGCGTCGGGTCGGGCGCAGGGTCGAGCGGCCGATCAACGTGAGCCGGTCGATGGAGGAGTCGCTCGAGGAGGCCGCTGAGGGAGAGGGCGAGGAGGATCTCGTAGACCTCGCGGACGTCGACGGCGCGACCATCGCCGAGGCCGCGACCGGCGAGCCGGAGACGCCTGAAGGCTCTTCGGACCTCGCGGCCAAGCTGCGCGACGCGGTCTCGGGGATGGACCTGGCGGACGATGCGCCGTCGATTCCGCGCGGACGCACGCGGCCGACGACAGCCGCGACGGTGGGGCACGTCCAGGAGACGGTCGCGCCGGGAACGCCCGTCGACGACAAGGCCGCGTCGCATCCTGAATCGAACGTCGACCTCTCCGTCGAAGCGGCGCGCGGCCTCGTGCTGAAGAACCCCGTGCTGACAGCATCGGGCACGTTCGGGCAGGGGACCGAGTACGCGGAGCTGATGGACGTCGCGCGCCTCGGCGCGATCGTGAACAAGGGCACGACCCCGACCGCGCGTCCCGGGAACCCGCAGTACCGCATCGCGGAGACGCCGTCGGGCATCCTCAACTCGATCGGCCTTGAGAATCCCGGCGCGGCGGCCGTCGCGAAAAAGTACGCCAAGGCGTGGGCCGCGCTCGGCGTGCCCGTCATCGTGAACGTCGCGGGATACAGCGTCGAGGACTACGTCGCGGTGGTCGCGGAGCTCGACGGGACGCCGTCGGTCGTCGCGTTCGAGCTGAACGTCTCCTGTCCGAACGTGAAGGGTGGGATGCTGTTCGGCTCCGATCCCGAGCTCGCCGCCGAGGTGACGCGCGCGGTGAAGGCCCAGACCGACCTCCCCGTGATCGTGAAGCTCACGCCGAACGCGCCCGACGTCGTCGGCGTCGCGCGCGCGGTCGAGGACGCCGGCGCCGATGCGATCACAGCGATCAACACCGTCCTCGGCATGCGAATCGACACGCGGCGGAGGCGTCCGGTCCTTGGCAGCGGCAGCGGTGGGCTTTCGGGGCCGGCGATCCGCCCCATCGCGGTCCACATCACGTACCAGGTCGCGCAGGCCGTGAGCATCCCCGTCATCGGCGCCGGCGGGGTCACGAGCGCGGCGGACGCGCTCGAATTCATGATGGCCGGCGCGTCGGCGGTCCAGGTCGGGACCGCGACCTTCGCCGACCCGCTCGCGCCGATCGGTGTCGTCGAGGGGCTCGCGGCGTTCGTGCGGGCCGAGGGGCTCGGCTCGATCCGCGAGATCGTCGGCACCGCGCTGCCACGCTGAGGCGGTCCTCACCCGGGCGTCCCGCCGCCTTGTGTCGTCTACCATCATCGACATGCGTACTCTTGTGGGACGCCGTGTGGTCGAGGTGGACGTCGGCTAGGTCCGCCGGCTAGCGGCCCATCATGCCCGCGTCGTCGTCGACGTGGGCGCAGGCGACGGCTCCGCGACCATCCGAGCCGCGAGGAGCGATCCGAGCGGCCTTGCTATCGCGCTCGACGCGAGTACGGACGCGCTCCGCGGCGGCTCACGCGTCGCCCTCCGCCAGCATCTGACGAACACGCTGTTCGCTGTCTGCGCGATCGAGCAGTTGCCCGTCGGTCTCGACCGCATAGCCGACCTCGTCATGGTCAACTTTCCGTGGGGCTCGCTTCTGCGCGGCATCGTCTGCGCCGATGACGCGGTCATGCGGCCTCTCGGTACGCTCGCGAAGGCGGGCGCCGAGATCCGCGTCCTTCTGTCCATCGAGGCCCGCGACAGGGTGGCGTGGGTCCCAACAGTCGACCCCGCCCTCCTAGCTCGCAACGCCGCCGGATACCGCTGTGCCGGGCTCGCCATGGTGGCGTGTCGCGCCGCCAACGAAGCCGAACTCCGCGCGTCGGGTTCATCCTGGGCCAGGCGCCTGGGCGCTGGCAGATCGCGGACCGCCACCGCGCTGACGCTTCGCCGCGAATAGCGCAGCAGGATCGGCGTCGCTATCCGAGGTCCATCGCCGTCCCTCCCCACGAAGCGGGGTCGACGTCGGCGATCGACTGCGAGAAGGTCCAGACGTGGCCACCGATGTCCACGGCGCTGTATTGCCGCTCGCCGTAGGGGTGGTCGGCGAGTTCGCGAATGATCCGCGCGCCGTGATCGACCGCTTGCGCGTGGTGAGCCGTTGCATCTTCCACGCGGACGTGGACGGAATGCGTCGTGAATTCGCCGTGCGACGTCTGGGCCGACGCCGTGCCGGGTCCGTTCGCCGGCGCACTTCGCTCCGTGACGATGACCGCGCCGTCGCCGAAGACGAGCTGCACGCGATGGTGTCCGATGCGAAGACGCTCGCGGAAGCCGAAGGCCTCGCAGAGCCACTCGCTGGCCTCGGCCACGTCGGCGTACGTGAGCACCGGGATCACCGTCGCGGTCGGCGACGAGCGATTTGGGATCATGTCCGCCACCGGTCGTGTGAAATCACGCCTGGGCCGTGGCCGACCGTACGCTCACGGACCGGCCTGCTCGCGCCGCAGCACCAGTCCGATGCGCCCGTAGGTTGCGTGCGGGTCCGTGTACACGACGCGCCGGGAGTCGCTCTCCGATCGGCGTGCCGCCTCCCAGAGCCGGTTCTCCGCCTCGAAGCCGACCTCCGAGAGTTGCGGGAACCGCGCGAGAAGCCGGGCGCCCATCTCGTGGACGAGGTGCTGGATCGAGCGCGAGTTGAACTCGTGGAACGTGCATTCAACGTGGTCACGCACCTGCTCCGAGGCGACGTACCGCGCCAGATCGAATCCCGTCGCATCGGCCGGGTCGGCATAGCGCCAGCGCACGTCGAGGTGGATGTAGAGCGGCCGATCGACCGTCTCCGGCAGCGTCGTGTACTCGTCGCGCACGAAGCGTGTGAACGAGCTACCCGTGACCTTGATCAACTGCAGATCCTCACGCCCGCTGCGCAGGTCGGAGATCGCCGCCGCGGTGGCCGCGGCCGGGTTCGCTCGGGCCTCGCGTCGCGCGACGCGGAGCTCGGCCACACCCGCGTCTGCGCGCTCCCGCTCGAACAGCACGCCGCTGCGTGCCGGTCGGCCGTCCTCCAGTGCCGCCGCCGCTGCGAACGGCCGCTCACGCGCGCGGAGCCGCAGCGTGCTCATCTGCGGGTAGGTCACCAGGAAGCGCTCGCCGAGAAAGGCGAGGAATCCCTCGAGCGTCGCTCCCTCGTACTCGAGCGCCATCGCGTACAAGAAGTTCTTCATCGTGTCCGTGGCGACGACGTTCGAGTTGTCTCCCTCGGTGTACGCGGGGAGGAAGTTGTCGCCGTAAACGTCAACGTCGACCTCGGCCGCGAACAGCACGTTGTCGCGGCCGGCGAAGTCGGATTCCGGGATCCGCGCGATCCCGCGCAGGGGCGAGGCGTACGTGCGGTAGAAAGTGACCTGCGCCTTTCCGTAGTCGATCGTCGCGCTCATCCGCAGGTCCTCGCCCGACCGCGGAAAGGCGGCGGACGGCTCATCGCGGCTGCTCGAGCCGGTCCCGGGCGATCGCGAGGAACTCGTCGATCCCGGTCTGCAGCTCCCGTTCGCGGTCGCGCCTCAGACGCTCCCGCATCTCGGCAAGCACCTCGCCGCGCCTTCGCCCCGCGACGAAGACGACGCAGCGGAAGCCGAAGCGTCGCTCGTAGGCGTCGTTGACCTGGGCGAGCTCGCGCGCCGTCGCCTGGTCGACATCCGCACCTTGCTCGGTGGCTGACCGCACCGACAGCACGTCGCGCGGCGCGCCGATGCGCGGATGCGCGTTGAGGACGGCGACGCGCTGCACGTCGGTCATCCCAGCGATGAGCTCGCGTGCGCGCGCTATGGCCGCCTCGGTCGATGGGAACGGCGCGTCGACGACCAGCCGGTCCGCGAGGAATGGCGCGCGCTCGAACGCCTCAGCGACCGCGGTAGCTGACACAGCTGAAGGGCGATACGAGCAGCGGCACGTGCGAATGTCCGGAGGGAAGGTCGATGTCCAGCGAGACCCGCACGAGGAAGGATGGGCGTGCGGCGAAGTAGGTCCCGGTCTCAAAGACGAGCCGATAGCGGCCTGGCGCCAGCTCGGCGCCGAGCGACGCGATGCGGCCATCGGCATCTGTCGTGGATGCGCCGACCATCGCGCCGTCTTGATACAGCTCGACCGTCGCGCCTACGGCGGGCGCGCCGGTGGTCACGTCCAGCACGTGCGTCGAGAGCGTCGAATCCGTCATGGCGCGGCTATCCTAGCCACCGCATGCGCCACATACGGATCACCGCGGGACCGTTCCAGCTCCTCGCGCGGCTCGAGGAAGCCGCCGCGCCACGCACGTGCGCGGCCGTGCGCGCGATGCTGCCGCTGCGCAAGAAGCTGCTGCATTGCAGGTGGACCGGTGAGTCGACGTGGGTGCCCATGGGAGACGAGCGGGTGCCGATCGAACCGGAGAACCACACGAGCCACCTCTACCCCGGACAGGTGCTGCTCTACCCCGGCGGGTTCTCGGAGGGCGAGTTCCTCCTCCCGTACGGCGGCGCGCTGTTCGCGAGCCGGGTCGGGCAGCTCGCGGCGAACCACTTCGCGACGGTCATCGAAGGCGCCGAGCACCTGGCCGAAGTGGGCCGCCTGACGCTCTGGGAGGGCGCGCAGGACTTCGCCATCGAGGACACGTAGCCGTGAGGGCCGCGGAGCTGGCCGTCCGCGGCGGCGTCCTGGTACTACCCGAAGGCGAACGTCACGCGGATCTCCTGATCGACCGCGGCGCGTTCGTCGCGATCGTGGACCCCGGTGAAGGCGAAAGCGCGAACGAGATCGACGCATCGGCCCTCCTGGTGCTTCCGGGAATGGTCGATGCCCACGTGCACTTCAACGATCCCGGCCGGGCCGACTGGGAAGGATGGGAAGCAGGGTCACGCGGCGCGGCGGCCGGCGGCGTGACGACCGTGGTGGACATGCCGCTCAACTCGCTGCCACCGACGACGACCGCAGCTTCGCTCGACGCGAAGGTCGCCGCCGCATCCCGCGCGTCCCTCGTCGACTTCGCGTTGTGGGGCGGCCTCGTGTCCGCCGACCCAGCGCCGCTCCGCGCGCTGCACGAGCGCGGGGTCGTGGGCTTCAAGGCCTTCATGAGCGACAGCGGCGTCGGGGAGTTCCCCGCGCTCGCCGACGATGCGCTCGCCGACGCGCTGCGCGCGGCGGCGTCGGTCGGGGCGCTCGTCGCGGTGCACGCCGAGGATCAGACGATGACGCGCGATGGCCGTGAGCGTCTGCGCGCCGACGGCCGGCGTGATCCTGGCGCGTGGTCCGCCTCGCGACCGGTCGAGGCCGAGGTCCGCGCGATCGAGCGCCTCGGAGCCGCGGCGCGTCGAGGCGGCGGCCGCGTCCACGTCGTGCACGCGAGCTGCGCGGCCGCGGTCGATGCCGTCGTCCGCGAGGGCGAGCGCGGGGCCGACATGACCGTCGAGACGTGCCCGCACTACCTCGTGTTCGACGACGCGGACCTGCGGCGCGTCGGTCCGGCCCTGAAATGCGCTCCGCCGCTGCGCGACGCGCCGGCCAGGGAGGTGCTCTGGCAACGGCTCGGGGACGGCGCCATCGATCTCGTCGCCTCGGACCACTCACCCTGCGCAGCCGAGCTCAAACGCCGCGGTGACGACGACATCTGGCTCGCCTGGGGCGGCATCGCGGGCATTCAGTCGACGCTTCCCGCGTTGCTGACCGAGGGCGTGCACCGCCGAAGCCTCTCTCTTTCGGCGCTCGCGCGGATCTCCGCCGAGAGCCCGGCGCGGCGCTGCGGTCTGGCCGACAAGGGAGCGATCCGCGTCGGCGCCGACGCCGACCTCGCGATCGTCGACCCCGAGCGCGACTGGACCCTCGCCGAGGACGACGTGCAGAGCCGCGCGAGACTGAGCCCCTACGTCGGACGGCGCTTTCGCGGCGCGGTGGTGCGAACGTTGGTGCGCGGACGCGTCGTCTGGGACGAGGGCGCGTTCCCGGCACCGCCCGGGTGGGGACGGTTCGTGCGCCGGGGCGGGTGACGCTGGTGCGGGCCCCTGGCGCACCTCGCCTGGTGATACGGCGCGCTCGGCAGACCGCGGCTGGGTCCGGTCTGGCGATCGCGCCAACCTGCCGGTCCGGGATCTCGGCCGGATCCGCGCCCCGGATCGGGACCGCGTGCGATCGTGGCATCGCCTTGCGCCCGGGCGAACCCGCGCGAGCATGCGCACGGTGAGGCTGCTCATCCGCGGCGGGACCGTCCTGACGATGGTCGCCGGCGACGGGCCGCTCGATGGCGACGTCGCGGTCGAGGACACGCGGATCGCCGCGGTCGGACCGTCGCAGGGCGCGTTCGACGAGATCGTCGACGCGACGGGCTGCTACGTGCTGCCGGGGCTCGTGCAGACGCACGTGCACCTCGTCCAGACGCTGTTCCGCGGGCTGGCCGAGGATCTGCCGCTGCTGCGGTGGCTTCGCGAGCGCATCTGGCCGCTCGAGGTCGCGCACGACGAACGCTCGCTGCGCGCCAGCGCGCGCATGGGGTTGCTCGAGCTCCTGGGCACGGGCACGACCACGGTGCTGGACATGGGAACGACGCACGGCGGCGACGTCGTGGCGGAGGAGCTCGTCTCATCGGGCATCCGCGCGCGTTTCGGCCAGGCGATGATGGATACCGGCGACGGTGCGCCGCCGGCGCTCCTCAGGACGACGCGCGAGTCGCTCGACGCGTGCGCCGGGCTGCGGGAGCGCTGGGATGGCGCCGGCGAGGGTCGCATCGGCTACGCGTATGCGCCGCGTTTCGCGCTGTCCTGCACGCCTGATCTCCTCGAAGCGGTCGCCGGCCGCGCCGGGAGCGAAGGCGCGCTCGTGCACACGCACAGCAACGAGCACCCCGAGGAGCGTGCCGCGATCATCGCCGCGACCGGGCGGCCACCACTTCTGCACCTCGCCGACCTGGGCCTCCTCAGCGAGCGTGCGGTCATCGCGCATGGCGTCCACGTCGACGCGGACGAGCTCCGGGCGCTGGCGTCGCACGGTGCGGCGGTCGCCCACTGCCCCTCGTCGAACCTGAAGCTCGGCTCCGGGATCGCGGACGTCGTACGGCTGCGCGGGGAGGGGCTCCGAGTCGGGATCGGCGCCGACGGCGCCGCGTGCAACAACCGCCTGGACGCCTTCGAGGAGGCCCGGCTCGCGGCGCTGCTCGCGCGGTCGCTCCACGGCGCGGCCGCGCTCACGGCGCAGGATGCGCTCGGCCTCGCCACGCGCGAAGGTGCGAGGGCGCTGGGACTTGGCGCCGAGATCGGCACGCTCGAGGTCGGCAAGAGCGCGGACGTCATCGTCCTCGACTCGCGCGCTCTCGATCCCGGCGGCGATCCGGCCACGCGGATCGTCTTCGGCGGCGGATCGCGCGCGGTGCGCGACGTGATCGTCGATGGCCGCGTCCTCGTGCGCGACGGCGTGTCCACGCAGTGGGATGCGGCCGAGGTTCGCGCGAGCGCGCGCGAGGCGCGGGCCGAACTGATCGCGCGCGCGGACATCTAGCGGCATCGCGGCCGGCGCGGGGCCGAGCGCCATCCGGCCGGCGCGGCTCGTCGTCGGCGTCGATGCGGACGCCCTCGTTGGCGCGTGCGGAGCGTGTGTCACTTCCCCGACCGTGCCGGTCGCGCCTCGCGCATCGAGAGGCGTCGCGATGGCGGCGCGCGACCTAGAGTAGGCAGGTGCGCGTGGAGATCGCGCGAGACCTCGACGACGCGCTCGCGCTCGCGGCCGATCTTCCGGAGGCGGAGCTGATCGCGGGCGGGACGGACCTCATGGTGGAGATCAACTTCGGCCGGAAGCGACCCGAGGCCGTCCTCGCCATCGACCGTATCGCAGAGTTGCGCGAGACCTCGCGCAACGGCAGGGTGCGGATGGGCGCGGGCGTGACGTACACAGCGATGCTCCAGGGAGATCACGGCTCGCGAGCGATCTGGGAGGCAGCGCGCACCGTCGGCTCGCCGCAGATCCGCAACGCGGGCACGCTCGGCGGCAATCTCGGCACCGCCTCGCCGGCGGGCGACCTCCTGCCGGTCCTCGCCGCGCTCGACGCGACGGTCCTGCTCCGCTCGGCGCGCTCGGAGCGCCGCGTCAGCTTCGGCGACTTCATGACCGGGCCCAAGCGCAGCGTGCGGCGGCCCGGCGAGGTGATCGTCGGCGCGGAGTGGGACGACACCGGACCGGCGCAGACCTTCATGAAGGTCGGGACGCGGAACGCCATGGTCATCTCCGTCGCCGGACTCGCGCTGGTCCTCGACCGCGCACGGCGACGGGTCGGCGTCGGGCTCGGATCGTGCGGGCCGACGATCCTGCGTGCGCCCGAAGCCGAGCGGTTCGCTGGGGGGCTCTTCGACGAGGCCGGATGGGAGCGCGCGACCGCGCCCGGTGAAGCCGCGCGCCGCGAGTTCGGCGCGCTCGTGGCCGCGGCCGCGCGGCCGATCGACGACGTGCGTGGGACCGCGGCGTACCGCAGACACGTGCTCGCCGTGATGGCCGGACGCGCGCTGGACCGCGTCGGAGCGATGGCGTGAACGAGATCCGCCTGGTGGTGAACGGGGTCGAGCGTCGGACCGAGGCGCGCGATGGCGAGTCGCTCATGACGGTGCTACGCGAGCGCCTCGCGCTCCCGGGCAGCAAGAACGCGTGCGAGCAGGGGGAGTGCGGGTCGTGCTCGGTGCTTCTCGACGACGCGCTGGTGTGCTCGTGCCTGGTGCTTGCCGCGGCGGCACACGGACGCGACGTGCGCACGGTCGAATCGCTCGGGTCCGCGGGCGACCTGCACCCGGTGCAGCGCGCGTTCGTCGAGGCCGGCGCGGTCCAGTGCGGCTTCTGCACGCCCGGCCTCGTCGTCGCGACGGTAGCGCTGCTCCGCGACAACCCCGAGCCGACCGATATCGAGATCCGCGAGGCGCTCTCCGGTAACCTCTGCCGCTGCACCGGTTACGGCACGATCCTCGAGGCCGTCCACCGGGCCGCGCGCGAGATGTACGCCGGGTGACGTCGACCCTATCCACGCCCACCCGCGTGCGTGGCGTCGTGGGCGAATCCACGCCTCGTCCCGACGGCGTGCCGAAGGTGAAGGGCGAGTTCGAGTACGCGAGCGACCTCTGGCGGGACGACATGCTGCACGGCGCGACGCTGCGCAGCCCGCATCCGCACGCGCGCATCCTCGGCATCGAGACGAGCCAGGCATTGAACATCGCGGGCGTCCACGCCGTGTTGACCGCCGCGGACGTGCCAGCCGGAGCGCGCTTCGGTCTCATGAGGCGCGACCAGCCTCCGCTCGCCACTGACCGCGTCCGCTTCGCAGGTGAGGCGGTCGCGATCGTCGCGGCGGACGACATCGATCGCGCGCGCGAGGCGCTGCGCGCCATCCGCGTCGAGTACGAGCCGCTGCCTGCCGTCACCGACCCGATCGCCGCGCTCTCGCCGGAGGCGGTGCGCGTGCACGACGGCGAGAACGTGATCGACGAGGTGCAGGTCCTCCACGGCGACGCGCGCGCGGTCGCTCCGGTCGTCGTCACCGGCGAGTACGAGGTCGGGATGCAGGACCAGGCCGCCCTGGGTCCTGAGGCCGGCCTCGCCGTCCCCGACGTCGATGGCGGCGTGACGCTCCACGTCGCGACGCAGTGGCTGCACGAGGACCTTGGGCAGATCGCGCCGTGTATCGGTCTGCCGATGGAGAAGGTGCGGCTCGTCCTCGCGGGGGTGGGCGGCGCGTTCGGTGCGCGCGAGGACGTGACGCTCCAGATACACGCCTGTCTTCTCGCGCTGCGCACGGGCCGCGCGGTGCGTATGACCTACGGCCGCGAGGAGTCGTTCTACGGGCACGTGCACAGGCATCCGGCGCGCCTCTTCTACGAGCACGGCGCGCGGCCCGACGGGACCCTCGTGTACGTTCGCGCGACGATCGTCCTCGACGGCGGCGCGTACGCCTCGTCGAGCCCAGCCGTCGTCGCGAACGCGGGCTGCTTCGCCGCTGGCCCCTATCGCGTGGAGAACGCGCTCGTGCGCTGCGTTGGCGCGTACACGAACAACCCGCCGACCGGAGCGATGCGCGGCTTCGGCGCGGTGCAGAGCTGCTTCGCGTACGAGGCGCAGATGGACAGGCTCGCGGCCGCGTGCGGGATCGACCCGGTCGCGATCCGCGCGCGCAACGGACTCGTCGAGGGCGACCGCGTCATCACCGACCAGCCGCTGATCGGCTCCGCGCCGGTCGCGGAGCTCGTCGAGCGCATCTCCGCCGCGCCACTGCCCCCGGAGCGTTCGTCGGACCCGCTCGAGCTCCCCGGTGGAGCGGGCAACCTCACCCATGGGGAGGACATCGTGCGTGGCGTCGGCTACGCAGTCGGCTTCAAGAACGTCTGCTACTCGCAGGGCTTCGACGACTTCGCCACGGCGCGCGTCCGCGTGCTGCGTGACGAGGGTGGGCCACTGGTGCGCGTCCATACGGCCGCGGCAGAGGTCGGCCAGGGGCTCGTCACCATCTGTCAGCAGATCGCGCGGACGGAGCTCGGCATCGAGCGGGTCCAGCTCGACCGCGCGGACACGTCCATCGGCTCTGCCGGATCGAGCTCGGCGTCGCGTCAGACGTGGATGACCGGCGGCGCGGTCCAGGCGGCGTGCCGCGAGGCCCGGGCCGAACTGGAGGCCCGCGCCGTGGGGCATGGCGGCACGCTCCGGACCGTCGAGATTCAGGACCTGCTGGAGGCGCCCGTCGATCGAACGGTGACCCACCGTCACCGCCCGACCGAGGAGCGAACGACCTATATGCAGGACCATGGCCACGTTGCTTTCCTGCTCGCCGGCCACCGGGCCGTGGTCGACGTCGACACCGGCACGGGCCTCGTGAAGGTGGTGCAGGTCGCAACGGCGCAGGACGTCGGCAAGGCGATCAACCCGCTCGCCGTGATCGGTCAGATCGAAGGGGGCATCGCGCAGGGCCTGGGCCTCGCCGTGATGGAGGAGCTGGTCGTCCGCGACGGGCTGGTCCGCAACGCTTCATTCACGGACTACCTGCTCCCGACGATCCTCGACATGCCGCCCGTGCTCGCCGACCTGGTCGAGCACCCGCATCCAGACGCGCCCTATGGCGCGAAGGGGGTCGGCGAGCCGCCGGCGATCTCGAGCACTCCGGCGATCGTGGCCGCGATCCGGTCGGCGACCGGCCGCGAGCTTTCGCGCGTCCCCGTCCGCCCGGACGATATCTTGGGACTCTCCGATGGCGGACCGTCCGCCGCGGCCTGGCGGATCGTTCCCGGAGAAGATCCACGAAAGGCGGTGCCCGCATGACCGACGATCACGCCGCGCCCATCTCTCCTCGGCACCTGGCGGACCTCCTCGTGTCCTCGAGCGCCCTCGTCCAAGCGGAATTGCAGGCCCTGGGGCCCGATGCCGGATGGCATCCGGCTCCGGGCGAGTGGTGCGCCCGCGAGATCGTGGGCCACCTCATCGAGGCGGAGAAGCGCGGATTCGCGGGCCGCATCCGCTCGTTCATCGAGCAGGACCACCCGAGCGTGGTCGCCTGGGACCAGCTCGAGGTCGCGCGCTCACGGGCGGACTGCGAGCGCGACACGGAGAGCCTCTGGTCCGAGCTCGCCGCGCTGCGGCTCGAGAGCGTGATGCTCGTGAGGTCGCTTGGGACCGCGGAGCTCGCGCGCTCGGGCGTGCATTCGAAGGTCGGCGAGCTCACCGTCGGCGACATCGCGCACGAGTGGGTGCACCACGACCGCAACCATGCCAAGCAGCTGCTCGCCATCGCGCAGGAGCGCGCCTGGCCGCACATGGGGAACGCGCAGAAGTTCCAGGGGGAGTGAGCGCGCTCTCGGCCGCGACGCTCCGCGCCGCGCCGAAGGTGCTGCTCCACGACCACCTCGACGGCGGCCTCCGTCCCGCGACCGTGGTCGAGCTCGCGCGCGACGCCGGTTACCCGAGCCTGCCGACGTACGACCCGGGCGAGCTCGGGCGCTGGTTCCACGCAAGCGCGGCCACAGGGTCGCTGCCGCTGTACCTGCGAGGCTTTGCGCACACCACCGCCGTCATGCAGACCCCTGGGGCGCTCGAGCGGATCGCCTACGAGACAGGAGAGGACCTCGCACTCGATGGCGTCGTGTACGCCGAGGTGCGATATGCCCCGGTCTTCTCTACCGCCCGCGGGCTGAACCTCGAGCAGGTGGTGGATGCGGTTTCGCGCGGCTTCGCGCGCGCCGAACGCGACCATCGCATCACGCTGCGGCAGATCGTGTGCGCCATGCGCGACCGCACGGATTCGCTCGAGATGGCGGAGCTCGCGGTGGCGTACCGGGACCGCGGCGTCGTCGGCTTCGACATCGCCGGCGAGGAGGCCGGGCACCCGCCGAAGGCGCACCTCGAGGCGTTCCAGTTCTGCCGGCGGGAGAACTTCTCGATCACGATCCACGCCGGCGAAGCGTTCGGCCCCGCGTCGATCTGGCAGGCGCTCCAGTACTGCGGCGCTCACCGGATCGGCCACGGCGTGCGGCTGGTCGAAGACATGGCGATCGCCGGAGGCGAGGTCGTCAAGCTGGGCCAGCTCGCAGCGTACATCCGCGACAAGCGCATCCCGCTCGAGGTGTGCCCGTCGAGCAACGTCGACACGGGCGCGGTACCGAGCCTCGACGAGCATCCCATCCGGCACTTCATCGCGCAGAAGTTTCGCGTGACCGTGAACACCGACAACCGCCTCATGTCCGGGGTCACCCTGTCGGAGGAGTTCCACCGCCTCTCGGGTGTCGTCCCGCTCACGCTGGCCGACGTCGAGCGGCTTTCCATCAACGCGATGAAGAGCGCCTTCCTCCCGTACGAGGAGCGCGTCGCGGTCATCTACGACAGGATCAAGCCCGGCTTCGCGAAGCTTCGCGGGGAGCCCGCCCTTGCGGGCTACCCGCTACCCGCCGCCACCTGACGGCGGACCGTCGCGCGCGCGCCGTCAGCGGCGCATCCACAGCAGGTCGCCGAAGAAGAAGTCCTGGCCCGTCGCCGACGTCTTGATCGTGCCGTCCGCGAGCGAAAGCACGAAGAAGGCTCCCGTGCCCACGTACGCGATCTGCGTCCCGTCGGGCGACCACGCCGGCACGACGTCGTCGCCGCTCTGGCCCACCGAGCGGAGCGCCGCGCCGTCGAGGGGGGCGACAAAGATCTCCGAAGGGATCCCAAGGTGCGCGTTCTTGGCGAGCGCGCGGGGACCGCGCGCCGCGTACGTTCCGGTGGTGATCGCGGCGTTGTGGCCAGCGGCGCAGAACGCGACGGTGTCGCCCTTCGGCGAGAACCGCGGCGTTTGCAGGTAATAGAAGGTGTCCTTCCCGTGGAGGAACGGTCGCGCGTTCGCGCCATCGACGTCGGCGCGCCACAGGCCGTCGCCCTGGCTATTGACGATGTGCACGTACACGATCGTCCGCCCGTCCGGCGACAGGTCGAGGTCGGCCGCGTCCCGGATCACGACCGTCCGTTCGCCGGTGCGCAGGTCGAGGCGCTCGATCGTGTCGTCGTTGCCCTTGTACTGCCCGCCGGTGATCACGGCCGCGCGTCGGTGGAAGTACAGGAGGTTCCCCGTCGGGTCGAAGCGCGGGCTGTCGTAGAAGACGTTGTCCCCGTCGTGCTCGAGGACCTGGCGCAGTCCCGTCCCGTCGAGGTTCACGAGGAAGAGGTCGGAGCCGAAGCCCTTCGTCTTGCTCGGCTGCTGCGTCAAGGAGAACGCCAGCGCGCTGCGGCCGGGATCGAGGCTCGGCCCCTGCGGCGCGCTCTGCGCGGGAAGGTCGGTGATCCGGCCGAGCACGCGCGCGTCGGCGTCGAGCGCGAGGAGTCCCGACGGATTAACGAGGAGGTAGGTCGCCGCGCGACCAACGGCGTTCCCCTGTGGCGGCGGGGGAGCCGCGCTGCTGCTACACCCCGCGATCGCGATAGCTGCCGCCAGCGCCAGGGCGAAGGTCCTCGCCGCCGTTACCCCGCGCGGGTAGCGCCCAGGAAGCGCCGGACGTTGCGGACGGCCGCGTCGTGGTCACCGCTCTCGAGCAGCTCAGCGGGCACGAGCGGCTCGCCGATCCCAAATCCCACCACGCCTGCCGCGAGGTAGGCGGGGATGTCGTCGTACGCGATGTTCCCCGTCGCCACGAGCGGCAGATGCGGCAGCGCGCGGCGCACATTGCGCACGTACTCGGGGCCGCCGACGGGGCCGATCGGATAGATCTTGATGAAGTCGGCGCCGAGGTTCGCTGCCGCGAGCATCTCCGTCGGCGTCAGCGTGCCCGGCATGGCGAGGGCGTCCCGCGCGTGCGCGGCCACGATCATCTCCGGCACGAGCGTCGGTCCGACGAGGAAGCGCGCCCCC
Source organism: Candidatus Limnocylindria bacterium (assembly GCA_046262615.1). GTDB lineage: Bacteria > Chloroflexota > Limnocylindria > P2-11E > P2-11E > JALYKU01. The sequence goes on from JBHEML010000001.1 coordinate 52,005, forward strand.
GCCGAGAGCGCGTCCTCGGCCTGGCTTCCGGACAGCACGGTGCCCGCGCCGACGATCGCGCCACGCGACGCGAAGTCCTCGTCCATCGCCAGCGTCTCGATCGCGGCGTACGCCTCGGGGACCGTGAGCGTGATCTCGATCATGCGCACGCCTCCGGCCGCAGCAGCACGGCCGGCGCGGAGGGCGAGCTCGGCGGTCGGCGTGCGGACGACGCACACGAGACGGTCCTCGGCGAAGATCCGCAGCAGCTCGCGCCGGCCCGTGAGCGGACGCTGGGCGATGGTCATGCGCAAGATGCTATGCGCTGCCGGCCCGGGATCGGGCGTGGTCCGCCCCTGCTTCCGGGCCAGGACTTCCGCATGGCAGTGTGCGGGCCTTCGCTGGTCGGCGGCGAGCCCAGCCCCCCGGGTACTGAGAAGCCGGCCTGCATCATGTGATCCGTGGACGACCTCGTGTTCTGGGTCCTCGCCCGCGCGCTGGGACTGACGTCGTTCGCGGCGCTGTCGCTCTCGGTCCTCAGCGGGGTCGCGCTGCGCACGTCGGTGCTCGACTTCCTCGCGCGCAACCGCGCGCTGCGCGCGCTCCACGACTTCACGACGCCGCTGTGGCTGCCCCTCGGGGCGGCGCACGTCGTCACGCTGCTCTTCGACGCGACGGCGAGGATCGGCCCGGCCGACGTCGTCCTGCCCTTCCGCGTCGGCTACGGGGCGGTGGCGATCGGCCTCGGCACGGTCAGCCTCGACATCCTGGTCGTCGTCGTCGTCACGAGCTGGCTCAAGCGCCGCATGGACCAGGCGCTGTGGCGCTGGATCCACCGTACGAGCTACGTCGCCTTCGCGGCGCTGTTCATGCACGCGGTGCTGTCCGGGACCGACTTCGATTCGCCGGTCGTGTCAGCCATCAGCTGGTCGATGGCCGCGGGCATCGCCGTCCTATCGCTCTCGCGGATCGTCTGGGGGCGGCTGCCCGCGTAGCGCGCCCTCGGCTGCTCTTTGGGCCCGTTCTGACGGCGGTTGCACTGCTCGGGGACCTCGGGGGCCAACTCGGGGGTGAGCTCTACAGAATCGCCAATGTTCACGGGCTGAGCTATAGAGCTTGGCGCGACGCATCGCGCACCGCTCCCTCGTCAAGTATCCGCGGGTGGCTCGCTGACCTCGCGCGCGTTCGGATCAGCGCTCGATCAGAAACACGCGCGCCGGTGACCCGTCCCCGTTCTCGACCTTGATCGCGCCGCACACCAGCTCGTACTCGCCGGGCGAGACCGCGGCCAGGTCGAGCCCCTCGATGATCACGATGTCCTTCTCGAGCAGCGCCACGTGGACCGGGTGCGCGCGGGCGCCTGTCCCGAACGGCTCGATGGACAGGTAGTCGACGCCGACCAGCTTCATGCCCCGCCGCGCGCACCACTGCGCGCCCGAGGGGTCGAGCGCGATGAAGTCCTCCTGGAACCGGGCGCCGCTCGCCCACAGAGCGCTGTTGCGCGTCTTGAACAGCACCCGCTCCGTCGACTCCGGGATGGCCGCGCTGTCGAGCCATCCGGCCGAGATGTGCGTGTCGCCCTCGTACGCGACCACGCGGCACGGGCCCACCAGCGCATCGACGGGCAGCTTGTCGGAGGTGTTCCCGCCGTCGATGAAGTGGCTCGGCGGATCGACGTGCGTGCCCGTGTGGTTGCCGAACGACAGCAGCGACACGTTCGCGCCGTCCCCCTTCGCGAGGCGCCGCAGCGGCTCGATCTTCGGGCCCGGCTCGTTCTTCCACGTCGCCATGTCGGGGCGGATGACGAGTGAAACGTCGTGGACCTTCATCGGTGCAGCGCAAGATACTCTGCCCGGGTGGCGATGGAGCCTGCGGAGGTCGAGGCGATCTTCCGCGAGTCGGGAGCGCTGACGGATGGCCACTTCACGCTTTCCTCGGGGGCGCACTCGCCGCGCTACCTCGAGAAGTTCCAGGTGCTGCAGTGGCCCGCGCGCACCGAGCGCCTCTGCGCCGCGATCGCGGCCGCCGTCCGGCCGCTCGGCGTGCGGACGGTCGCCGGGCCGACGACCGGCGGCATCATCCTCGCGCACGAGGTCGCCCGTCAGATGGGGCTTCGGGCCGTCTACGCCGAGCGCGCCGACGACGGACGCGGCCGCGTCTTCCGGCGCGGCTTCCACCTGGAGCGCGAAGAGGCGGTGCTGGTGGTCGACGACATCCTGACCACCGGCGGTTCGGTGAAGGAAACGATCGAGGCGGTTCGCGCCGAAGGCGCGCGCGTGACGGGCGCGGCCGTCCTCGTCGACAGATCCGGTTCGGAGTCGCGCCTGGGCGACGTCCCGCTGGTCGCGCTCTGGCGGCTGGCGATCCCGTCCCACGCGCCCGAGAGCTGTCCGCAGTGCGCGGCGGGCGTCCCGCTCACCAAGCCTGGCACCACTCCTGCTCGGCGCCCAGGGCATGAATGATCTGATGAAACTCGTCCGCTCGGCCTTCTGGCTCTCGCTCTTCGCCGCCGTGTACCAGGAGCTACGCAAGCCGGCGCCGCAGCGCAGCTGGCACGGCAAGGTCCTCGGCGTAGTGCCCTATGACTTTCGCGTTCCCACGCTCGACCGGCTGAAGTCGACTTACTGGGCGCCGGACAGCCCGCATGTCTTCACCGACCGCGTCCTCGGCGTCGGCTGGGGCGTGAACATCCCCGTCGCCTTCCGGAAGCTGAACGAGGCAGCGACGCAGTACGCGTCGGCCAGCCGCAGCGTGCGGGAAGAGATAGGCAAGCGCATGCCCGGCTCGGACCGGCCCGACCGCTAGACCCGCGCGACGCGCCGCGTCCGGGCCCGAGCGCCGCGGAGTCGTATCCTCCCCCGAAGTGCCCGACCGGCCAACAGTCGTGGTCACGCGTCCCGTCCCCGATGAGGCGCTCGCGCTTCTGCGCCCCCGCGCACAGCTCGTGGTCGGGCCCGACGAGCCGCCGCTCCCCACGGCCGACGAGGTCGCGGGACTCGTGCGCGACGCTGACATCGTCTTCACGCTGCCCGCCAACCCGCTGGACGCCGCCGCGATCGCGGGCGCCCGCCGCGTTCGGATGATCGCGACCATGGGGACCGGCTTCGACAACATCGACGTCGCCGCGGCCAAGGCGCGCGGCATCCCGGTGACGTACGCGCCCGGCATCCTGGATGAGACGACCGCCGACGGCGCGTTCGCCCTGATGCTCGCCGCGGCGCGACGCCTGGGCGAGGCCGAGCGCTACCTTCGCGCAGGCAAGTACCGCGGCTGGACCCCCTTCCTATTCCTCGGCCAGGACATCCACCACGCGACGCTCGGCATCGTCGGCATGGGACGGATCGGAAGGGCGGTCGCGCGGCGCGCCACCGGCTTCGCGATGTCGATCCTCTACACCGACGCGCGGCGGAACGAGGACGCCGAGCGCGAGTTCGGCGCAATGTACGTCACGATGGACGAGCTGCTCGGACGCGCGGACTTCGTGTCGCTACACGTGCCGCTCTTGCCGGAGACGCGCCACCTGATCGACGCCGCGGCGCTGCGCAAGATGAAGCCGACCGCGATCCTCGTGAACACCTCGCGCGGTCCGGTCGTCGACGAGCCCGCGCTCGCGCAGGCGCTGCGCGATAAGGTGATCGCCGGTGCCGGGCTCGATGTCTTCGAGCACGAGCCAGACGTCGACCCGAGCCTGATCGGTCTCGAGAACGTCGTGCTGCTGCCGCACATCGCGTCGGCCTCGGAGGGCACGCGCAAGCGCATGGCGCTGCGCGCCGCGGAGAACATCGTGGCCTTCCTCGATGGCCGCTCGCTCCTCGACCCCGTCCCCTAAGGGTTGCCGCTGCCGCACGGGACCGTGACCCTGCGGAGCGACGACGAGACGCTTCGCGCCGATCTGTACGGCGACCTCCCGGCGCGCCGTGCGGCCGTGCTCTGTCACGGCCAGAACTGGGATGCGTCCGGCTGGCGCGACATCGCCCCGCGGCTGGTCGCGCGGGGCGTCCCCGCGCTCGCCGTGAACCTGCGCGGCTACGACGGCTCCACCGGCGCCACCGGCGAGTTCGCGCCTCCGGCGCCATGGTCGCCCGTGGCCGACCTGCGTGCGGCGAAGGAGCACCTGCGCGCGCACGGCGCCTCGGAGATCGCGCTCGTCGGCTGCTCGATGGGCGGCCACGCGGTGCTCGCGTCGAGCTTCGAGCGGGACGCCGAGTGCGTGGTGTCGGTGTCCGCGCCGGTGGTAGGCGTGTCCGACGAGCTGAGCGGCCGCGTTGCCGGACGCACGCTGTACCTCTGCGCCAGCGACGACAGCAGCGGCGCCACTCCGCACGTCCTGCGCAGCTTCGCCGCGCTGCGCGTTCCGAAGACGCTGCTCATGTTCGGAGGCAGCGAGCACTCGCGCGGCATGTTCGCCGCCCCTTACGGCGAGGATGCGCTCGAAGCGCTGATCGACTTCGTCGCGAAGGGGATCGACATCGAGCCGGAATAGAATTTGACCGCTCGGGCCACTAGCTCAACGGCAGAGCAGGGGCCTTTTAAGCCCTTGGTTCCGGGTTCGAATCCCGGGTGGCTCACCGAAGGATGGAACCGATGAAGGTCTTCGACGGCGTGCGCACGCTGCTCGCGGTCCGCCATCGATGATGCTGGTGGCCTGGGGCTACCGCGTCGGCTCGAACTCGGTCGGCTTCGGCGGCCTCGAGGGCGTGAGGCCGCTGCTTCGGATACCCGAAGACATCGACGTCGTCGCGATCGTCCCGCTCGGCCACCCGGCCGTGGCGACACGGCGCGGGAAGAAGAACCGCAGGCCCCTGGCCGAGGTCGCGCACCTCGAGCGCTACGGAGCGCCTTTCCCTTCGGACTGACCGGTGCGGTCCAGCTCCGGTCCCGATCCTCCCGACGGGCGACCCAGGTCGCGCCCGGCGCCACGCGGCCGAGGGCTACAGGTGCGCGCGCACCGTGACCGCGCCGATGGCCAAGGTCGGTTCGAGCCCGAGGAACTCGCCGAGGCGTGCCGCTTCCGCCTCCAGCTCGCGCCGCTGATCGGGGCGCAGCGGAACGAACGGATCGACGCGGACCTCGAGACGCTTTCCCGCGGCGGCGTGCCGCTCCCAGACGCCTGCGACGGTCCCGTCGACGAGCACGACCGGGGCCTGTCCCGTGCCGCCCGCCGAACGCGCCGCGAACTCGCCTACGAGGGCGCTTCGAGGGTGAAAACCGCGGAGGTAGCAGTCGAAGTGCGGCAGGAGGCGCACGGAGCCGTTCAGTGCTGGGGCTCCCTCGCTCACGTCGGCGGCGAGGGCGAGACATCGGTAGCCTTCGACATCGACGGTGACCAGCTCGCCGCCGAGCGCATTCGCCACGTCCCGCGCGATGCCAGGGTTGATCGCGAACCACTGCGCGAAGTCGCGGTACGTCGCGGGGCCGTACGTGCGGACAAAGCGGCGGAACACTTCGGCGAGCGCCACCGGGGTGTCGATCTCCCGCCAGCCGCGGAGCCACTGGTGCGGCAGCGCGTACGTGACCTGGGTTCCCTCGTTCGGCCCGAAGCACAGCAGCCCCGCGCGAGCCGCGTAGCCGAGGCCCACGCGCCACACCGGCCACGCGCCACCGAAGGCAGAGACCCTGCGTTCGCGGCCCCAGGATCCCGCGCGCCTGACCACCTCGTCCTCCAGCGCCCGAAGCGTGAGCCGGCGGCCATCGAGCGCCTGCGCGATCGCATCGACGACCATGTCGACCTTCCGCTGGTCCAGCCCCAGCGCGGCCAGCCGGTCTTCCTCGTTGCCACGTCGTCCGCTCGCCTTGTGCGAGGCGACCCAGAGCGGTAGCTCATCGGAGGACAGCAGGTGGACCGTGCCGCGGACGCCGTACGCCTTCACCAGCGTGCGCTCGGTCCACAGCGCCGCCGCCACGTCCTCTCGCTTGACCCACACGCGCGTCCCGATCGACACCTCCGCGGCCGACATCACCTGCGCGTGGATGCCGCATACGTCGCGAACGACATCGACCAGGCGTCCTCGCGGAGCACGCTCGAGCAGCGCGTGCCGCTCAAGCCGGCGCGCGCGCACATCCGCCCATGTGAGCCGCGTCGCTTCCGTCACGACGGGCCATTCTCCCGCGGGGCCTCCACATGAGAGCCGCGCGCGGGGCCGGCGCGTCCGCTCGTGCCGTGCGTAATGAGTGCAGCAAGCGCTGTATCGTCAGATCGCTCGGGATCGCAGACAGTGGACTGCGCCTATGCTCGTCCCGCGGACGGCGCGCCCCTCGGGAGCGGTGGTCATCTTGACACCGGACGCGCGTTGCGCGAAAACACACGGCGACCCAAGCGAGGGATCTCGACCGTCTTTCCGGCGACGATCCCGGAAAGGTGCGTTCGATGCGTCTGCCTCACGTCACCATGTCGTTCGCGTTCGTGTGTGCCCTCATCCTGGGCGCGTGCGCGGGCACCCCCGCCGCCACCACGGCTTCTTCGCAGCCCGCGGCCAACGAACAGGACATCACAGGCGACCTCCGCGCGGCGAACTGGGGAGGGAACCCGACAGAGAACTCCCTCGTCAAGAAGTACATCGACGACTTCATGAAGAAGTACCCGAAGATCAAGGTCACGCAGGAGCAGATCCCCGACCAGTTCGAGGACAAGATCAAGACCGAGATGACCGCCGGCAGCGAGCCGGACGCCATGTACGTGAGCACCAAGCTCATGAACTTCGCGGCGCCCGCGGGACGGCTGCTCGAGCTCGGTCCGTTGATGGCGAAGTGGGGCGTGTCGCGCGACGAGTTCGTGCCGAGCCTCGTCGCGCCGTGGGAGTACAAGGGCAAGCTCTACGGGCTTCCGAAGGACTTCGGCGACCTCGCGATCTTCTACAACAAGAAGATGTTCGCGGCGGCCGGCCTGCAGCCACCGAAGACGTGGGACGACGTGAAGGCGGCCGCCAAGACGCTCACCAAGGGTGAGGTCAAGGGCATCAGCCTCCCAGACGACAGCGCCCGCTGGAACGCGTTCCTGTTCGCGTGGGGCGGGAAGGTCCTGAGCGACGACGGGACGAAGGCGGTCTTCAACGACAAGGCCGCGATCGATTCGGCCACCTTCTACTCGTCCTTCCAGACGCAGGACAAGTCGTCCGACCTTCCGAAGAACCTGGGCGCGACGTGGCCTGGCGACGCGTTCGGCAAGGAGAAAGCCGCCATGGCGATCGAGGGCGGCTGGCTCATCCCCTACATGAAGGACACCTATCCGTCCGTCGAGTACGGGGCAGTCGCGCTGCCGCCGGGGCCGGCGAAGCAGGCATCGCTGCTCTTCACGAACGCGTGGGGCTGCGCCGCCAAGACGAAGAACGCTGACGCCTGCATGCTGTTCGTGAAGTACATGACCGGCAAAGACGTCCAGAAGCAGGTTCTCGAGAGCGGGTTCGCTCTACCTTCGCGCAAGGACCTCGCCAACGATCCGTTCTTCAGCAGCCACGCGAACGAGAAGACTCTGTTCGACAGCGCCACCTTCGCGGTCCCGTGGACGTTCGGGCCGCATGAGGCCAAGATCCAGGACGCCATGAACAATGCCCTCGGCGCGATCCTCCTCGGCAAGTCGTCGGTGAAGGATGCGCTCGACAAGGCGGTCCAGGAGGCGAACACCGCACTGACGCAATAGCGCGAAGGGGGAGACGAAGATGGCGGTCATCGCTCAGCGAGCCCCCGCGAGGCGAAGCGGGATCCAGTCCTCGCAGATGCGGGCGGGCCTCATCTTCGTTTCCCCCTACCTCTTGTACTTCCTGATCTTCCAGGTGGGGGCGCTGGCGTTCGCCTTCTGGTTCAGCCTCCAGCGCTACGACCTGCTGGCCCTGGACAACCCGTTCGTGGGCCTGCGCAATTACGAGCGACTCCCACTCAACGAGGACTTCCGGAAGGCGCTGTCGAATACGGCTGCCTACGCGATCGTCGTCACGATCCTCCAAACGATCTTCGCCCTGATCATGGCGGTCCTGCTCGACGCCAAGATCAAGGGTCAGTCCTTCTTCCGTTCCGCCTGGTACACGCCGTCGATCGCCTCCACCGTGGTGATCTCGATGATCTTCCTCTGGATCTACCACCCCACGGGCCTGCTGAACTCGCTACTCGGACTGGTGGGGATCCAGGGCGACAACTGGCTCCAAGACACCCGCACCGCGCTCCCCGCGATCATGGGCCTCAATATCTGGACGACCGCCCCGACGTTCATGGTGGTTTTCCTCGCCGGGTTGCAGGAGATCCCCAAGGAGATCTACGAGGCCGCTCAGGTCGACGGCGCGGGGGGCGTCCGCCGCTTCTTCTCGATGACGATCCCGCTCCTGCGGCCGATCATCTTCCTGGTGGTCGCGCTCGGGATCATCGGCACGTTCCAGGTCTTCGACCAGGTCTCGATCATGACCCAGGGCGGTCCACTGAAGGCGACGCTGACCGTCGCCTACCTCATCTACCAGAACGTGTTCCGCGACGAGGGCCAGGTCGGAGTCGCGTGCGCGATGGCGTTCACGCTCGGGATCATGATCTATATCCTGACGATCCTTTCGCGTCGTTTTCTCGACGCGAAGATCGAGTACTGAGCGTGGCTACCGCAGCGATCGCCCGCCCGGCCGCGGCCGACACGACCGAACGCGTCGAGCGGACGCAGGCGGTCTTCCGCTACATCCTCTACATCGTCGTCACCCTCTTCCTCTTCGTGCCGTTCGTCATGACGCTTCTGTCGTCGTTCAAGACCTCGGCCGAGGTGATCGCGTACCCGCCGACCATCTTGCCGAACGTCTGGCACCCCGAGAACTACGCGCAGGTCTTTTCTGCGAACACCGGCTTCCTGCGTCAGGTCATCAACGGCTTCGTCGTCACGCTGCTGCTCGTGGCGATGAACCTTTTCTTCTGCTCGCTGGTCGCCTACGCCTTCGCCCGCCTCAAGTTCCCTGGCCGTGACGTGCTGTTCGCGATCATGCTCGGAACGATGGTCATACCGGGATGGGTGACGATGGTCCCGAAGTACATCCTCATTCAGAACCTCGGCCTCATCAACACGTTCGGCGCGCTGCTCACGCAGTACTACGTGACTCCGTTCGGGATCTTCCTGATGGCGCAGTTCTTCAAGAGCATCCCCAAGGAGCTCGAGGAGGCGGCGCTGATGGACGGCCTCGGCTGGTTCGGCATCTTCCGGCGGATCATCCTGCCGCTCGCGCGGCCCGCGCTGCTCACGCTCGGGATCCTCGCGTTCAAGGATCACTGGAACAACTACTTCGATTGGCTCATTTACATGCAGACGCCCGACCAGTTCAACATCCAGCTGGGACTCGCGGCTTTCAGGGGCGTTTACCAGAACCAGTGGGATCTCATCATGGCGGGGTCGGTCATCGCCATCCTGCCGATCCTCATCGTCTACGCGTTCGGGCAGCGGTACTTCGTCCGGGGGATCGCGACCACCGGCGGCAAGTAGCCGGGGACGCGAAACACCCCGCCGGCCGGATGCCGACGGGGTGTTCGTGAGGTCGCTGACCGGCCGCTACCGCGCGCTGGTCTCCCGGTCGGATGCCACCTGGCCCTCTTCGATGCGCCCGCGCCACGCCCCCGTGGGCGTGCGGCGCTCCTCGATGAACTTCTTGAACCGGTCGAGGTCGCCCTGCACCTGGCGATCGGCGACGCCGAGCTTGCTGCCGACACCCTCGAGGGCGTCGCGTGGCTCGAACTCCATCTTCAGCGTGACGCGCGTTCCCTGGGCGTCGGGAGCGAACACGACGCGGCCGGACTGCTTGACTCCGACCTTGCTCTGCCAGGCGATGACCTGGTCCGGGATCTGTTCGACGATCTCGGCGTCGAACTCCGCCTTCTTCCCGCCGACGTCCGTGACCCAGTGCAGGCGCTTGTCGCCCTGCTGGCGGACCTCCTTCACTCCATCCATGAACTGCGGGAAGTCCTCGAACTGGGTCCACTGGTCGTACACGGCACCGAGCGGAACGTCCACCGTGACGTGCTTTTCGATGGTCTCCATAAGTGCTTTTCTCCTATCGCGTTCTTCGCTCTAGCGGGGTGCACGCGGGGTGCCATGCTGAGCTGTCGCCGCGTGCCGGCGGGCACATCCGGGCACATCCGGGCGCCGGCCGCGCGCCTGGGGTAGCGTGCGTGCGTGGACCCCTCTGTCGCCGCGCGGCTGCGGGAGCGCGTGCGCTCACTGATGCCGGATGTCGAGCGGGACCTCGAGCGGTTGATCCGCATCCCATCCATCAGCCATGCGGGCTATGACCCGGCCGAGGTCCGGCACTCCGCGGAGGCGACCGCCGAGTTGTTCGTCGCCGCGGGCGCGCAGACCGAGCTGCTGGAGGTGCAGGGCGCGCCGCCTGCGGTGCGCGCGCACGTGGCGGGACCGCCCGGCGCGCCCACCGTCCTGCTGTACGCGCACCACGACGTGCAGCCGACAGGACCGCTTTCGCTCTGGCACACGGAACCGTTCACGCCCGAGCGGCGCGACGGAAGGCTCTTCGGCCGCGGATCGTCGGACGACAAGTGCGGCGTCGTCACGCACGCGGCGGTGATCCGCGCGTGGGAGGGGCGGCCCCCGGTCGGGATCACGGTCTTCGTCGAGGGCGAGGAGGAGGCGGGATCGCCGCACCTCGCCGCGTTCCTGGAGCGCCACGGCGACCGGCTTCGGGCCGACGCCGTCATCCTCGCCGACTCCGGGAACTGGCGCGTCGGCGAGCCAGCGCTGACGACGTCGCTACGCGGCGTCGTGGCCTGCGTCGTCGAAGTGCGCACGCTCGACCATGCCGTCCACAGCGGCGAATACGGCGGCCCGGTGCCGGACGCGCTCATGGTCCTCGCGCGGACGCTCGCGGCACTGCACGATGCCCGGGGCAACGTTGCAGTGGCGGGCCTTGCGACCGGCTCCGCCGACGCCCTCGACCTCACGGAGGACGAGCTGCGCGGCTGGGTGGGCATGCGTCCGGGGGTGGAGCTCACCGGCGACGGCGGTCTCACTGAACGCCTCTGGACCAAACCCGCGATATCGATCCTCGGGATCGACGCGCCGAGCGTGCGTGAGTCGCCGAACCAGCTGGTGCCCTCTGCGCGCGCGAAGGTGAGCATGCGGATCCCGCCCGGCCAGGACGCGGCCGCGGCGCGGGAGGCGCTTCACGCGCATGTGCGCTCGAGCGTCCCGTGGGGTGCGGAGGTGCGCATCGAGGATCTGGGCGCGGGCGAGCCTTTCCGCGTTCGCGCCGAGGGTCCTGCGTTCGACGCGATGCGCCACGCCTTCGCCGAGGCGTGGGGCACGCCTTCGCGCGACATCGGCATCGGCGGATCGATCCCGTTCGTCTTTGCCTTCGCGAAGGCGTTCCCGGATGCGGCTCTTCTGCTCACCGGAGCGGGGGACCCGAGCTCGAACGCGCATTCGGAAGATGAGAGCGTGGACCTCGCCGAGCTCGAGCGCGCCTGCCTTGCGGAGGCGCTGTTCCTGGGGTACCTCGCCGCTTAGGGACCCAAGGAGTCTGGCCCGGGATCCCCGTCGGTGGGAGGCCGTGCGAGTGCGTCCTCCACCGCGTACGTCATGCCGCGTGCGTACATCCAAGGCAGACCGCTCGGGTTCCGAAGGAGGCCGGCGGCCCCCCGTCACCTCTCAGAGACCAGTGACGTCGGTCTCGTCCACCACCTCGAGCACGCCGGGCACGCGAGCCGCGACCTCGGCGGCGTTGTCGCTGTCGACCATGTCGCTGACCTCGCCGCGCAGGTGCGCGACGCCGTCGATCACCTCGATCTCGATCGCGAGGTCGGTCGTGGCCGCGTCGCGGCGCAGCTCGCGGCGGATCGCGTCCTCGAGCGCCGAGTCGGACGGCCCGTGGGTCTCCGACGGCGCGACCGCCGCCTCGTCCATGGACGTCGAGCCAAATCCACCAAGCACCTGCGCATCGCCGTGATCGTCCGTCGTCACGACGGGGTCGGTCGGCGGAAAGTAGGTCTCCGCATCCTCCGGTGCCGCGGCGGGATCCGTGTCGGTGGGCTCCATGAACGGCTCCTCGGAGCGCGTGTCGCGGTCGCGAGGGTCGTCCATCATCGCCGCGCGCCGTCGCAAGCCGCGTACCAGCGCGCGTGCATCGGTCCGGCGCCCACGGCAGGCTCTGGCCGCATGACCTGGCGGCCGATCGCCGCGGCCCCTGGGAACATCGGCCCGCCGCCGATCAAGAGAGCTTTTCCCCGCGCTCCGCCGGCCCAGCCGGTGCGCCGGACGCCGCGGCGGGTCCGGTCCTGGGCAGCTCGATCCGCTCCCGCTCGCCGGGCGCACCAAAGACGTAGCGGTAGGAAAGGCCCGCGAGCCCGGCACCGATCAGGGGTCCGACCCAGTAGACGTACCAGCTGCTCGCGATGAACTGCGCCGCGACGGCCGGGCCGAACCAGCGGGCGGGGTTCATAGCGCCACCGGTGAGCGGGCCGCCGACCAGCATGTCCGCCGCGTACGCGAGCCCGACCCCGAACCCCGCGATGCGCGGCGCGCTGGGCGCCACCGCGGTCCCGAACACCGCCCAGAGCAGGAACACCGTGAGGATCGTTTCGACGAGGATCGCCGTACCCTGGCCGAGGGCGGCAGCCACCGTCGGCGTGCCAAGGTGCGTCGCGTCAGCAGCGGCCGGCGCGAAGTCGAACAAGAGCTTCAGCGAATGACCGGCGGCCAGCGCACCGACGAGCTGCGCCGCCCAGTACGTCGGCAGGCGCTCCCACCGGTGCTTTCCCGCGACAGCGAGGCCGAACGTGACGGCGGGGTTGAAGTGGCCGCCTGAGATCGCGCCGAAGGCCGACACCGCGACGGAGAGCGCGAGGCCATGCGCGAGCGCTACCGGAAAGAGGCCCGTCGAAGCGGACCCCGCGACGACCTGCGCCACGATCGCGCCCGCCCCGATGACGAGGAACATGAAGGTACCGGCAGCTTCAGCGATCAGCGCACGCGCGTGCTCGGCCACGCGTCCCCTCCAACAGCATGTCCCCGGAGTCCTGCGGCATGCTAGACGCTCCGATATCCTCGGCCATCGTGGCGGATTTCAAGCCGGTGGAGGCGAACAAGGCGCGGATCCTGATGGTGAAGACCGCTCCTCCGGACACCAGGCGCGAGGACGCCAACGCTGAGTGGATCGAGGTCCGGGTCGAGCTGAGCGCGGACGTAGCCAACTGGCGCGTGCAGCGGTTGCGTGCGCTGTGGAAGAACGACATCGCGAGGCCCGTCGAGTCGGAATGGCTTTACACGTGGGGCTCGCCGGCGTTCGTCCGCGCCGGCGAGGTCTTCCGCGTTCACTCGGGGTCGCGCATGCACGCGGCGCTCCACCCCCTCGCCGACGACCTGGCGCCCGGGCGGAAGCACGTGTACGTCGTGGGCCCCGAGGGGGCCGCGCGCCTTCACCTCGAGCGCGGGGACTACGTGCGCCTAATCGACGCCTTCGGGACGGTGATCGACGAGGTCGTCGTGTGGCCCGCGGACCCGACGCCCGCACAGAAGGTACCGGCGGAGCGGGCCGCGCCGGGTTAGCCCGCGCCACGCAGGCCAGGCGCAGGAAAGGAGCGTCGCGGTGCCCGGGAGCGCGCTTCCCTCTCGGCGCGGCCACCGGGACGTACGCTCCGCGGCGATGCTGGCGCGGCCGATCAGCTCCCGACGAGTCAGGTGAGACCGCGGCCGATCGGGGTCAGACGGTGCCCGGCCGCAGCTCCCTGGTGTCGTCGGCGAGCCGGCGGATCTGGTCCTCGAGCACCGTGACCCCGATGCCCGGACCACGCGGGACAGCCATGGTGCCGTCCGGCGCCACGGTGAACGGCTCAGCGACGATCTCGGTATCGAAGTAGCGCGCGGACGCGGACACGTCGCCGGGCAGCGTGAAGTTCGGGAGCGAGGACAGGTGCACGTTGTGCGCCCGCCCGATCCCCATCTCGAGCATCCCGCCGCACCACACCGGTGTGCCCGCTCGCGCGCACACATCGTGGACACGCTTCGCGTTGGTCAGCCCACCGACCCTTCCCGCCTTGATGTTGATGATGCGCGTCGCGCCGAGCTGGATCGCCTTCCGCGCGTCGTCGCCCGAATGGATCGATTCGTCGAGGCAGATCGGGGTCGCGATCTCCCGCTGGAGCGCGGCGTGGTCGACGATGTCGTCGAACGCGAGCGGCTGCTCGATCATCATCGGCTTGAACTCGTCGATGTGCTTGAACAGCGGCGCGTCCGCCAGCGCGTATGCGGAGTTCGCGTCGAGCATGAACCGCAGCTCAGGGAACCGCTCGCGGATCGCGCGCGCGACGTCTCCATCCCACCCTGGCTTGATCTTCACCTTCACGCGCCGGTAGCCGCTCGCGAGCTCGCGCTCGATGACCTCGAGCAGCTCCGCGATCGAAGGTTGGATCCCGATGGCGACCCCGCACTCGATCCGCTCGCGCGTCCCGCCGAGGAGGCGGCCGAGCGCGACGCCGTCGCGCTTCGCGAAGAGATCCCAGACCGCCATCTCGATCGTCGCCTTCGCCATCCGGTGCTCCCGTACCCACGCCAGCTCGCGGTCGACGTCGTCGGGCCGTTCGAGGCGGGCGCGGAGGAGGTGCGGGAGCAGGATCCGCTCGAGCGCGTACCACACCGTCCATGGCGTCTCCGCGGAGTACCAGGGCTGCTCCGGCGCGACGCTCTCGCCCCATCCGACGGCACCCTCGCTCTCGACCCGGGCGATGACGCGGGTCTGGTGCGTCTCCCTCGACCCGCTGGTCTCGTACGCCCGTTTGAGCGGGAGCCGCAGGTGGAACAGCTCGACGCGCTCGATCCTCACGGCAGGCTCAGCTCGTCGGCTTCAGCGGCGCTCGCGTGCCCGGGCGCGACCTCCGCGGCCTCGCGCCGCGGCTGCGGCACGAGCAGGTACGCCCCCCGGCCGTCGGCCGCGCGGAGGAACTCGACCGCGGCGTAGCCGCCCGCGAACGCCGACTCGAACGCGGAGCGCGTCGCCCGGCGCCAGGCGAGAGCGAGCTCTGGATCCCGCGCCTTGAGCGCCTGGAAGTCGCGCGGGATCTCCATCAGCAGGTGCGACTCGGCTCCCGAGGCGGGGCCCTCGGCGGGCCGTCCCTCATCCGCGCGCAGCACGTAGCCGATCTCCTCACGCTCGGCGTCCTCGAGCGACGCCGGGGCGTCCTCTCCGCGCAGCCGGCGATAGGTCCGCTCCGCGCCGATCGGCCACTCGACGTAGAGCCGGTCCGACGGCAGTCCCGCGTTGAGTCTGTCCGGCATCGCGCCGTAGAAGTCGCGGTGGTACTCGCGTGCGTATGTCCCGAGCTTCGCGAAGTTGAAACGCGCGTTCAGCGCCTCGAGCGGGTCCATCGTCCAGGCCATCACCTCGATCCCCTGATCCAGGCAGTGGTCGCGCTGCGCCTCCTTTAGCGCGACGGCGAGCCCCGAGCCGCGATGAGGGGCGCGGATGGCCAGCATGTGCGAGTGATGCCGGAAGTGGTAGTCGTAGATCCCAAGAAGCCCGAAGACGAATCCAGCCGGCGCCGGGTCGCCGTCCATGTGGCCGGTGGCGACGAAGCCGCCGTTGTGGATCACCGCGAGCAGGAGTTGTGGAGGCACGACGACGTCACCGCCCCAGACCTCCTCCTGGATCGGTACGGTGCTCGCACACGCGGCGATGTCGCGGGCGACCTCGACGCGGATACCCATGAGTCCGACAGCGTATCGGCTCGCCTTTGCCCGGCGCGGCGGGTACCGCTAGCATCCCGCCCGATGGCCGATCCGAACATCGAGTTCCTCCGGCGCGTCCGGCTCTTCGAGAAGGTGGACGACCGCTCGCTGCGGGCGATCTCCAACGCCGCGGTGGAGCAGACCTACGACGCTGGCCACGACATCCTGCGCGAGGGCGACACCGGGGTGGGCGCGTTCATCATCCGGTCGGGAAAGGTCGACGTCATCCGCGACAACAACGGCCATCCCGAGAAGATCCACGAGATGGGTCCAGGCGAGGTCTTCGGCGAGATGGCGCTGCTCGACGAGTTCCCGCGTTCGGTCACCATCCGCGCCGTCGAACCGACCACCTGTCTCGGCATCATGCGCTGGCACTTCCGCGGGATCCTCGACAGCCACCCGAGGATCGCGCTGGCGCTCCTCCCCGTCCTCACCAAGCGCCTGCGCGAAGCCGAGGCCCACACGCACGAGGCGCTCGCGACCCACTAGCGGAGGCACCCACGATCGTTCGCGCATGCACGGCCGTCGCTTGACGCGACTGGTCGAGTGCGTACCCAACGTCAGCGAGGGGCGGAACGCCGTCGTCATCGACCGCCTCGCCTCAGCGATCTCCGCCCTGCCCGGAGTGCGGCTCCTCGACCGCACGAGCGATGTCGACCACAACCGCTCGGTCTTCACCTTCGCGGGAGACCTCGGCGAGGTCGAAGCGGCGGCGCACGCCCTCATCGACGCGGCGATCCGCGAGATCGACATGCGCGGCCACGCAGGGGCGCACCCTCGCCTGGGAGCGGTCGACGTCGTGCCCTTCGTCCCGCTCGCCGGCGCGACGATGCAGGACTGCGTGGAGCTCGCGCACCGCGTGGGCGAGTCGATCGCGCTCCGGCACGGGATCCCCGTCTACTTCTACGCCAGGGCGGCTCGGCGTCCGGAGCGCGTCCGGCTGCCCGACATCCGGAAGCCGCAATACGAGGGTCTCGCGGCCCTCATGGCGACGACGCACGCGCCCGACGCCGGCCCGGCCAGGCTCCACCCGACCGCGGGAGCGATCGTCGTCGGCGCCCGGCCGCCGCTCATCGCGTTCAACATCGAGCTCGACACGGCCGAGGTCGCGGTCGCGAAACGGATCGCCAGGCAGATCCGCGAATCCTCCGGCGGCCTGCCCGCGGTGCAGGCGCTCGGGCTCGAGCTCACCGATCCCCCGCGCGCCCAGGTCTCGATGAACCTCCTCGACCACACCGTGACCTCGCTCGCGACGGTTTGGCGGGAGGTCGAGACCATGGCGAACGCCGCCGGTGTCGCGGTGCTTCGGGGCGAGCTCATCGGCCTCCTGCCGCTCGACGCCGCGCTCGACGTCACGGCGCGCGCGTTGCGGTTAGAGGGCTTCGCGCGCGACCGCATCATCGAGACGCGGCTCCTGGAGTGACTGCGGCCGACCTCCTCGTGCGCGGCGCGCGCCTGCTCACCTGCGCGCCGCTCCGGGCCGAGCGCCCGCGGACCGGACCGGCCGCCGGCGACGTGGGCGCGGTCGACGACGGGTGGGTCGCCGCGCGCGGGGATGAGATCGTGGCGACCGGCCACGGCGGCAGCTGGGAGAGGGTGGAACTCGGTCCAGGCACGGTCGAGCGCCAGGCCGGAGGCCGCGTCGTGATGCCGGGCTTCGTCGATCCGCACACGCACCTCTGTTACGCCGGAGACCGCTGGGACGAATTCGTCGCCCGCCGCAGCGGCACCGATTACCTCGCCATGCTCGAGGCCGGCGGTGGCATTCACTCGACCGTCCGCGCCACGAGCGACGCCGACGACGCGACGCTCATGGCGCTGATGCGTCGCCGGCTGCGCGATGTGGTGGCGCTCGGGACAACGACGATCGAGGTGAAAAGCGGGTACGGACTGCACGCCGCAGAGGAGCTTCGCCAGCTCCGGCTGATCGCGCGGCTGCGGAGCGAATCGGCGATCGACGTCGCGGTGACGTTCCTCGCCGCCCACGCGCTGCCCGCGAGCCGCACCGGCGACCGCACCGGCTACCTTCGCGACGCCGAGGAGGCGCTCGACACGGTCGCCCGCGAGCGGCTGGCGGAGGCGGTCGACGCGTTCGTCGACGAGGCGCTGTTCTCGACCGAGGAGGTGCGGCCGCTCGCCGCAGCGGCGAAGAAGGCGCGGCTCGCGCTGACGCTGCACGCGGACCAGTTCGGCGACACCGGGGCGGCCGCATTCGCCGCGCGCCAGGGAGCCCGTTCGGCCGACCACCTCGCACACGTCTCGGCCGATGGGCTGCACGCCCTCGCGCGCGCGGGGCGCACCGTCGCGGTGCTTCTGCCCGGCAGCGCGTTCTTCACTCACTACGATCCACCCGACGGCCGCCGGTTCATCGGCGCGCGGGTGCCGGTCGCGCTCGGTACGGACCACAACCCTGGCACCTCGCCCGTGGTCGGGATGCCCGCCGCGATCGTGCTGGGCGTGAACCTCTGCGGCCTGACCCCGCACGAGGCGATCGTCGCGGCGACCATCAATGCGGCGCATGCGCTCGGCCGCGGGACGCGGACGGGCGCGATCGTCGAGGGCCGGCGCGCGGACCTCGTGATGCTCGAGACCGACGACGAGCGCGACCTCGCGTACGAGCTCGGCGCGCCGCTGGTACGCGAGGTCTATGCGGCGGGAAAGCGCGTCGCCGCCGTTCCCGAGCGCTGAGGCGGCCGGCGCGGCGGACAGGCTCGGCCTGCGCCCGCCCTGGGGTCAGTCCACCGCGGTGGCCTCGCCTGTGGTCGCGTGCGCAGACTCGCGAAGGCGGCCTGTCTCGAGCTCGTAGATGAAACCGGTGACAGGGATGCCACGCGGGAGGAACGGCGAGGCAGCCAGCGTCGCCACCTGCGCCGTCAGGTTCTCCTCGAGGTCGCGGAATGGGGAGAGCCGCAGCTCGCTCGTGTCCGCGCCGGTCTTCTCGGCGACCAGCCTACGGACCGGCTCCTCTTCGAAGGTGAGCATCCCGCAGCCGGTGTGTTCGATGATCGCGAACTCGTTCGTACCGAGCAGGTGCGCCGAGATCACAAAGCTGCGGATGGCATCCTCCGTCACCAGGCCGCCGGCGTTCCTGATGATGTGCGCGTCGCCCGTGGCAAGACCGGCGGCATCCTCGACCGTGATCCGTGCGTCCATGCATGCGAGGATGGCCCAGCCGCGCGCCGGCGGCGGGGCGAGGCCGCTGCGGTCGAAGAAGCCGCGGTAGCGGTCGTTGTGCGCGCGAATGTGGTCGACCAGGCTCATTGGCCATCTCCCATGTCCGGTGTGCCCGACGCGAATCGTCGCGTCGGTCAGGGCGGTCGCCGGGGCGAGCCGCGTGCCTGCCCTCGCGTGGATATCGTCATGCCGAGACCCGTGAACGACAAGGGCGACCAGGACCACGTAAAGATGGCCGTATGGTCCGGCCGATCGATGAAGTGGTCGCGGGGCCGCAGGACACCGACGGAGCAGCGCTGATGGACATCCCCCCGACGCGGTACGCGAAGAGCGGCGGCCTGTACATCGGCTACCAGGCGTTCGGGCACGGTCCGCCCGATGTCGCCATCTTCGACCAGTGGTACAGCAACGTCGACCTTCAGTGGCAGCTGAAGCCGCTCGCGCGGTTCATCGAGCGCACCGCCTCCTTCAGCAGGCTGATCACGCTGGACAAGCGGGGCACGGGGATCTCCGACCCCGTGTCCCTGCGTGACCTGCCGACCCTCGAGGAGTGGATGGATGACATTCGCGCGGTCTTCGACGCCGTTGGCTGCGACCGGGTCGCGCTTCTCTCCGGGGCGGGTTCGTCGTACACCGCCCTGCTATTCGCCGCGACGTATCCCGAGCGGACGTCGGCATTGATCCTCATCGACGGCTATGCCCGGGTGACGCGGACCGACGATTATCCGATCGGCCGCACGCTCGAGGAGAGCGTCGCGCAGATCGAGAGTCTTCGCGAATCGTGGGGCACGGGCGTCCTGCTCGACGTCATGGCGCCGGCGGTCGCTCGAGATCCCGAGATCAGGCGCAGCTACGCGCTGTACGAGCGGCAGTCCGCCAGCCCGAGCACCGCGGCGGCCATGCTGCGGGTCCTCTACGAGAGCGACGTCCGGCACATCCTGCCGGCGATCCGGGTCCCCACGCTGGTGCTGACGCACGCCGATGCCTCCCGGATCGAGCCCGCGCACGGACGCTACGTCGCGCAGCACATCGCCGGAGCGCGGTACGTCGAGCTGCCCGGCACCAGCAACTTCGCGTGGGCCGGCGACCAGGAGGCGGTCATCGCCGAGGTGCAGGAGTTCCTCACCGGTGTCCGCCCGGCACCACCGGAGGACCGCGTGCTGGCGACGGTGCTCTTCACCGACATCGTCGGCTCGACCGAGCGCGCGGCCCAGCTGGGCGACCGGCGCTGGCGCGAGCTCGTCCAGGCGCACGAGGCGGTCGTCCGCGTCCAGCTCGAGCGCCACCGCGGGCGCGAGATCCGGACCGAGGGCGACGGCTTCCTCGCGACCTTCGACGGTCCCGCGCGCGCGGTGCGCTGCGCCCTCGCCGCGCGCGAGGCGCTGCGCCCCCTCGGGATCGAGATCCGAGCGGGGCTGCACACCGGAGAGATCGAGCTCATGGGTCCGAAGGACATCGGCGGGATCGCGGTCCACATCGGCGCGCGCGTCGCCGCTCTCGCCCAAGTCGGCGAGGTCCTCGTCTCGAGCACCGTCAAGGACCTGGTCGTCGGCTCGGGGATCGCCTTCGAGGACCGTGGCGCGCACGCGCTGAAGGGTGTGCCGGGCACCTGGCAGCTCTATGCCGCGGCGGGAGGCTGAGGGCCGGCCGGCAGCGCGATGGGGACACACGACCCGGCACCGATCGCGATGCAGAGCGCCGCAGGGCAGGTGCGAGCGTAGGATTCGCGTACGGCGTGCACGGCCTAATGAAGGGGGCGCGACCGGCATTGGCAAGCGAACCACGCATCGGCATCTACCCGGGCTCGTTCGATCCGCCCACGAACGGTCACGTCGACATCGTCCAGCGCGCTGTACAGCTGTTCGACAAGGTGGTCGTCGGCGTCGGCGTGAACCTGTCGAAGAAGACCGTGTTCAGCTCGGGCGAGCGGATCGAGCTCATGCGCGAGGCCTGCGCGGACCTCCCGAACGTCGAGGTGCGCGGGTTCGACGGACTCCAGGTCGAGTTCGCTCGCGACTGCGGCGCGCGCTTTGTGATCCGGGGGATCCGCGCGCTGTCGGACTTCGAGTTCGAGTTCGAGATGGCCAACATGAATCACCGCCTTGCGCCGGAGATCGAGATGGTCTTCCTCATGACGGCGCCGGAATACCTGTTCCTCTCGGCATCGCGCGTGAAGGAGCTTGTCGCATTCGGCGCCCCGGTCGACACGCTCGTCCCCGCGAACGTCGCGCGGCGCCTGACCGCGCACGCCGAGAAGGGCAAGCTGCGCACTGGTGCGACCGAGCCGAGCGACTGATGTCCCTGCTCCTCGCGATCGACGTGGGTAACACCAACGTCGTGCTCGGCGCGTATCGAGGCAGCGAGCTCATCGCGACGTGGCGGACTTCGACGGTGCACGACCGGACCGAGGACGAGCTTGCGGTCACGATCGACGCCCTGCTCGCGAACGAGGACCTCGCGCTCGAGGACATGGAGATGGTCCTCGGCAGCGTCGTGCCGCCGCTGACCGTCGCGTTCCGGAGACTCGCAGAGAGGTACCTCGAGCACGAGCCGCTCGTGATCGGTCCGGGCGTGAAGACCGGCGTCCGGCTGCGCGTCGACAATCCCGCGGAGGTGGGCGCGGACCGCATCGCGAACACCCTCGCGACGCACCGCCGCTACGGCGGTCCGGCGATCGTCGCGGACTTCGGGACCTCCACCAACTTCGACGTCGTGAGCGCCGAGGGGGACTTTCTCGGCGGCGCCTTCGCTCCCGGCCTCGAGGTCTCGGCCGACGCGCTGTTCGGACGCGCCTCGCGCCTCTTCAGCGTCGGCCTGACCGCGCCGAAGGACGCGATCGGGAAGAACACCGCGGATTGCCTGCGCAGCGGGCTCGTGTACGGCTACGTCGGCCTCGTCGAAGGGCTTGTCCAGCGGCTCGCCGCCGAGCTCGCCCCCGCGACGCCGCGCGTCATCGGCACCGGCGGTCTCGCGTCGACGATCGCGCCTCTCACCGCGTGCATCGAGCGCGTCGACGACGACATCACCCTCGACGGCCTGCGTCTGCTGTGGGAGCTGAACACCTGAGCGTGCGCGTGAGACGCGCGCGCGATCGCCACGATCCACCGGCTCGCCGCCGTCGAAGGGGCAACGTCCGCGGAGTTCGCCCCTGAGCGTCCTCGACGGCCGCTTCGTCGTCCTCGGCGTCACCGGTTCGGTCGCGGCGTACAAGACGATCGAGCTGGCCCGCCGGATGACGCAGGCCGGTGCGGCGGTGCAGGTGATCATGAGCCGGGGCGCGAGCGAGTTCGTGCAGCCGCTGACGTTCCAGGCGCTCACGTACCGTCCGGTCGCCATCGAGATGTTCGGATCCCAGGAGGATCGCGCCGCGGGACACGTCGCCATGGGTGCGCGGGCCGACGTCGTCGTCGTGGCGCCGGCGACGGCGAACGTGCTCGCGCGCCTCGCTGCCGGGTTCGCGGACGACCTGATCGCGACGACCGTGCTCGCGACCGCGGCCCCGGTGATCGTCGCGCCGGCGATGGAGACGCACATGTGGGCGAACCCCGCGACGCGCGACAACGTCGCGCGACTTCGGGCGCGCGGGATCGGCATCGTCGAACCCGAGCCGGGAGAGCTCGCGTCGGGAACGAGCGGAGAGGGCCGCCTCGCCTCGCTCGAGCGCATCTGGGCCGCGGTCGAGGACGCCGTTTCCGGTGGTCGCGCGCTCGCCGGTCGCCAGGTCGTGGTGACGGCCGGCCCGACGGTCGAGCCGATCGACCCGGTGCGGGTCCTCACCAACCGCTCGAGCGGCAAGATGGGCTACGCCGTCGCGGCCGCGGCGCGTCGCGCGGGGGCCGACGTCACGCTGGTGAGCGGTCCGACCGCCCTGACGCCGCCCATGGGGGCGCGGCTGGTACGCGTCGAGACGGCGGACCAGATGCGCGACGCGGTGCTTACCTGCCTGGGGACGGCGGACGCCGTCGTCATGGCCGCCGCGGTCGCCGATTACCGCCCCGCCGAGGCGCGCGCGCTGAAGCTCAAGAAGCGCGACACAGGGGCGGAGTTCACCCTGACGATGGTGGAGAACGCGGACGTCCTGCGCGCCATCGTCGCGGACCGGCGGCCGGGGACGGTCGTCGTCGGCTTCAAGGCTGAGACCGGCGACGCCGCCGCGGAGGCCGAGCGCCTGCTCCGCGACAAGGGCGTCGACCTCGTCGTCGCGAACGACGTGAGCGAGGCGGGGTCCGAGTTCGGCTCCGATACCGACCGCGTCTCGTTCGTGACGCGCGATGGCGTCGAACGGCTCGACCTCATGCCGAAGTCCGCCGTGGCGGAGCGCCTGATCGGGAGGATCGCGCAGCTGCTCGCTCGCTGATCCGCGAGACCCGCGTGCTCCGTCCGCCGCAACGGGTATGCGCGAGTCCTCGTCGGTCGCCGCGGCTATCGTGCGCCGCCTATGGCGCTCGAGTGGCTCACCTTCGATTGCTACGGGACGCTCATCGACTGGGAGGGAGGCGTCTTCGCGGCGCTCGCGCCACTCCTGCCGCCGGGCGTGGAGCGAGACGACCTCGGGCGCCGCTACATCTCCGCGGAGGCCGCGATCGAGGCGGAAGCCTACCTCCCGTACCGCGACGTGCTCGACCGCGCCGGCCGCGCCGTGCTGCTGGACCTCGGGCGCGCGCTCCGCCCGGACGAGCCGAATCCGCTGCCTGACTCCGTCCCGGCATGGGCGCCGTTCCCCGAGGTGCCGATGGCGCTGAAGCAGTTGCGCGAACGCGGCCTGCGCCTCGCGGTCCTGTCCAACGTGGACCGTGATCTGATCGCGCCCTCGATCGCGCGGCTCGGCGTGACGCCCGACCTGGTCGTCACCGCGGAGGATTGCCGTAGCTACAAACCCGCGGAGGGCCACTGGCGGCGCTTCGAGCGCGAGTCCGGCGCGGGACCCGAGACGGCGATCCACGTCGCCGCGAGCCAGTACCACGACATCGCCCCCGCGACCGCCCTCGGCTATCGCACCGTGTTCGTCAACCGTCACGCCGAGCTGATCGGCGACGTGGAGCCCGCCGCCCAGATCCCGGACCTCGCATCGCTGCCGGAGGCCATCGCCCGACTCTCGACGGGCTGAATGCGGGCCGCGGGGGTCTTCGAGCCGCTACGCCACCGCGACTTCCGGCTGCTGTGGGTTGGGCAGACGGTGTCGATGCTTGGCACCTTCGTCGACCTCGTCGCGCTGCCCTTTCAGATCCTCGCGCTCGGGGGAACGCCTGTGCAGCTGGGCATCGTCGGCGCCTGCTTCGCTGCGACGCAGGTGCTTTTCCTGCTGTTCGGCGGCGCGGTCGTCGATCGCCTTCCGCGGCGCGCGGTCATCCTCGCCAGCGACTTCGCCAGCGCCTGCGTCGCGGGGGCCGTCGCCGCCCTGGGGTTCTCGGGGCGGCTGACGATCGAGCACCTCTACGTCGCCTCGGCGCTCTTCGGCATCACCTCGTCGTTCTTCATCCCGGCGATGGGCGCGATCATCCCCGAGCTCGTTCCGCCGGACATCCTGCTCGCCGGCAACGCGCTGCGCGGCTTCTCGCGCCAGGCAGCGCGGGTGACCGGCCCGGTCCTCGGTGGTGTGCTCGTCGCGTCGGCCGGTCCGCCGACGGCGTTCCTCGTGGACGCGCTCACGTTCCTGTTCAGTTTCGGCGCTCTGTTCCTCGCGAGTCCCCCTCACGCACCTCACGCCGCGGCGCGGACCCACATCCTGCGTGAGGTCGGTCAGGGGCTGCGCTTCACGTTCTCCCTCTCCTGGCTCTGGATCACGATCTTCGGGTTCGCGCTGGTGAATGCGGCCATCGTCGGGCCGCTCGTCGTTGGCCTGCCGGTCCTCGTGCGGGACGTCCTGAGGGGCGACGCGAGCACGTTCGGGGCGATCAACGCTGCGGTCGGCGTGGGCGAGATCGTGGCCACGCTGCTCGTCGCGCGGTTGCCGAGGGGTCGCAGCGGGACCCTCATGTACCTCTTTGTCGCGGTGAGCGGGGCCGCGATCGCGGCTATCGGGGTCGTTGCCGCCTTGCCCGTCATCCTGCTGCTCGCCGCCGCGTTCGGGATGACCATCGTCTGGTTCAGCGTCCTGTGGGAGACATCGCTCCAGCGGCACGTGCCGCGGGACCTGCTCGGGCGCGTCACCAGCGTCGACTACTTCGGCGGCACCCTGCTCGGCCCCGTCGCTCCGCCACTCTTCGGCATCGTCATCGAGCGCGTCGGTACCGCACCGGCGTTCGTCGTGAGCGGCGTCGCCGTCGTCGCGTTCTCGCTGGCGGGTCTGCTCGTACCCTCCGTGCGGCGGCTCGAGTGATGCCGACCCGTGGCCCGGTCCACGCGATCCGCCGGCTCGATGAGCGCGGCCGCGCGCGCTCGTATCCTGCGTTCCGATGAGCGCATCGGACGGCTGCATCTTCTGCAGCATCGCCTCGGGGGAAGCGACCGCGGACCGGGTCGCCGAGGACGACCGCGTCGTCGCGTTCAAGGACGCGCACCCGCGCGGCCCGCTGCACGTCCTCGTGATCCCGCGCGAGCACATCACCTCGCTCGCCGACACCGACGACGAGCCGCTGATCGGCCACCTCTTCGCGACGGCAGCTCGCATCGCCAAGGACGCGGGCTACGCCGAGCGCGGTTTCCGCGTGTTCGCGAACGCGGGCGCGGATGGCGGCCAGCTCGTTCCTCACCTGCACGTGCACGTCGTCGCCGGGCGCCGCCTCGGTGACCCGGCATGACGCTGCAGCTCTCGCTGATCGTCACGCCGACCCGCGGGTACACCTACGACGACCTGCGCGCGATCGCGCACGCGGTCGAGGACGCCGGTATGTCCACGCTCTGGATCGCGGATCACTTCTTTGGCGGCGAGGGCTTTCCCGACCGCAACTGCCTCGAGGCGTGGACTCTGATCGCCGCGCTCGCGCGAGACACCACGCGCCTGCGGCTGGGCACCATGGTCACCGCGCAGTCGTACCGGAACCCCGCGCTCCTGGCGAAGACCGTCGCATCGGTCGACCACATCTCCGGTGGACGCATCGAATTCGGCGTCGGAGCAGGCTGGAAGGAGAATGAGTACCGCGCGTACGGGTACGACTTCCCGCGCGCGGGCGTGCGCGTCGACCAGCTGAGAGAGACGCTCGAGATCTGCCGGCGCATGTGGGCCGAGGAGCGCGCGACCTACCGCGGCCGGCACTACCGGATCGTGGATGCCGTGTGCGCCCCGAAGCCAGCCCAGCGGCCGCATCCGCCGATCACGATCGGCGGCGGCAAGCCGCGCGTCATGCGTCTCGCCGCGCGTTACGCCGACGCGTTCAACCTGGACCACCGCGGCGGCACGCCGACGCCCGACGACTGGCAGGACGCGCGCCAGGCGCTCGCGGAGGCGTGCAGGGAGGTGGGCCGCGACCCGGGAGCGCTACGCCTGTCGCACTGGAACGAGGCCGAGATCGGAACGCCGGAAGCATCGGGGGAAGCCGCCGGGAAGCTTTCTGGCGGCCCTGACGCGCTCCTCGCCGCGCTCGGCGGGTACGCGGCGGCCGGCGTCGCCGAGGTCCAGCTTTCGCTGCCGTACGGGCGCGAGCTCGAGATGGTCCGCATCCTCGCCAGCGACGTCGTACCTCGCCTGTCCTGACTCAGGCGAGCCTTGCTCGCGCCTCCACGTACGCCGGTACGGTGATCATCGGCTGGCGCTCGATCGCGGCGATGTCCTGCAGCTCGAGGTGGAACTGGCCTCCGTCATCGTCCGAGATGAGCTTCATCGTCGCGTTCGCGTCCTCCAGGAGACGCTCGCCGCGGGCCTCGCCGACGCGCCGTAGCGCGACCTGCAGGATCTCGAAGCTCATCTTCGACAGCGCGTAGAGGCTCTGGTTGCGATGGATCCGCTGCTTCATGTCGACCTGCGCGATGGCGGACAGCCCGGCGCGCTGGAGGATGTCGATGAGGAGCCCTGTCTCCACTCCATAGCCTGTGAAGAACGGCAGCTGCTCGAGCAACGAACGGCGGCCGCCCTGCTCGCCAGAGAGCGGCTGCACCATCCCCGACAGTTCGGGAAAGAAGAGGTTGAGGATGGGCCGCGCCGACAGCTCGGTCACCCTGCCGCCTCCGGTCGCCTGGAGTTCACCTCCGAGGTGCAGGGGCCGGCGGTAGAAGGCCTTCACGAAGGCGATCTCCGGTCGCATCAGGAGCGGCCCGAGGATGCCGTACACGAACTTCGGATGGATGTTGGAGATGTCGGTGTCGATCCAGATGACGATGTCTCCGGTGAGCACGTGGAGGCTCTTCCACAGCGCCTCGCCCTTCCCGCGGTGCGCACCCATCTCGGGGAGCACCTCCTGGTGCACGAAGACCGGCACGCCCTCGGCCCTGCCGATCTCGCGCGTGCGGTCGTCCGAGCCTGAATCGATGATCACCAGCTCGTCGATGATCGGGAAGCGCTCGACGAGCCGCGAGCGTACGGCCCGGACGACTCGGCCGATCGTCGCCTCCTCGTTGAGCGTGGGAAGGCCGACCGAGATGCGGAGCCGCTGCCGCGTCTTCGCGTCGAACAGGCGCCGCAGGTCGGCGAACTCGCTGCTGGCGAACGTGTTCTCGACGAACCACTTGTCGACGATCTCGCCGATGGCGCGGCTCCGCTCGGCGCGGTCCAGGGGAAGGTCCGTGCGCGGCAGGAAGATGCTCGACGCGACCGGCGTCTTGGTCCGCACCACGATCGCCGGACGCCCGCTGCGGATGACGCTCTGCCCGACCGGTCCGAGCGGGTCGGGGGAGCCCTCGCGACCGGTCGCGCCGATGACGATCGCGTCGTGCGCGGAGAGCTCGTCCGCGATGACCGCCACGGGCTCGCCCGCCCGGCTCGCAACCTGGTCGATGCGCGCGTCGAACGCCGGTCCGCCGAGCGCCCCGTACAACGCGCCGCGCCAGCGGTCGTCGCCCGCCCCGGCCATGACGTGCAGCAGGGTCACGCGGCCGCTGCGGCGGCGGGCCAAGGCCAGCGCGACGCGCACCGCGAGCTGGGCGTAGCGGCCGCCCCGGACCGGGACCAGCAGATGGCGCGCGCGCGCGAAGCTGCCCTTGACGATCGCCACGTCGCACGGCGGGTCGCGCAGGATCTCGTCGATCGAGATGCCGAACAGCTCCGATCCCGAGCGCCGCCAACCGACGATGAGCAGATCCGGGCGCTCCTTCTTCACCGCTTCGACGATCGCCTGCCAGCCGCGGCGCGCCACGGTCACGAGGACCCGCACGCTTCCCGCCGCGCCCGCCGAGCGGACCATCGCGTCCAGCGCACGCCGCCGGGCGCGGGCTTCGGTCTGCGCCGACGCGAGGGGCGCGTCCTCTCCGACGACGATCACCGATGCCAGCAGCACGTCGTCGGCGACCGCGATCGCCACTTCGATAAGCCCGCGGTCGCGCGTGGGGTCGTCGAACGCGATGAGCGCCCTCATCGGGCCTTCCACCGCGCCAGGCGCTCGTCATGGCCGGGTGGATCCGCGCGCCGCGTGCGGCCAGTGGCCCGGCGCTGGCCGGCCGGCGTCCTTGCGGGGGACCGCGGGTCGGCAAGGATCAGCGGCAGTGCCAACTCCGCGAGCACGCGGGGCCAGGCGTGCGCGCGGGCGCGCATCCTGAGGCGAGCCGCGCGGTCCCCGTCCATCCGGCGCAGCGTCGCGGCAGCGATGGCGGCGCCATCCGCGTCGGGCGCGACGTACGTGACGTCGTCGCCCCCGATCGCCCGCAGCGCCGGGATGTCACTGCAGACCACCGGCAGCCGGTGGAGTCCCGCCTCGAGCAGCGGGATCCCGAAACCCTCGCTCGCGCTGGGCAGGACGAGCGCATCGGCCAGCGCGTAGAGGTCCGCGACGACGCGGTACGTCGCGCGGATGCCGAGGGCGTGCAGGAGGTGGACGCCTTCGGTCGCCAGCGCCCGCAGCTCCGACGCGTAGCGCTCGTTCGTCGCGTTGTGCGCCCCCGGCGTGCCGGTCACGACCAGCGCGGCGCGGGGCCAGCGTTTCCGAACCAGCGGGAGCGCGGCGATCGCGGCCTCGACGCGCTTGCGCCGCGTGAGCCTGGCGGGAAGCAGGAGCAGGGGGCTCGCGTCGAAGAGCCCGAGGCGCGCGGCGAGGCGCGCGCCCGCGGGCGAGAGTCCGAGCGTGGCGGCGATATCGATCCCGTTAGGCACGACCGCGATCGCAGAGCGCCGGACGCCCAGCGCATCGGCCAGCTGCCGCCTGCGCTCGTCGGACACCGCCACATAGCGCACCCCGGCGACCGCGCGTGACAGGCGGTCCCACGGGTCGCCCGAATGGCGCTGCGCGGCGTACTGCGGGTCTGCCCAGGCGATGTCGTGCGTCCATGCGATGAAGCGCCCGGGGTGCTCGCGAGCGAGCCGCTCGAGCGCCGCGGTCAGCGCGGGATTTTTGTGCATCGTGAACGCGTTGTGCACCACGACCCGGTCGGTCCTCGCGACGTGCGGACGGAGTTGACTATAGATGTCGTCCGCGAGTCGGCCGTGATCCTCGCCGATCTTTCCCCGCGCGAGGGACGCGAAGTCGCGCAGCACCCGCGCGTTCTTCGAGTCGATCTCCGCGATGCGCACCAGCTGCACCCCGGAAGGTGACGCACGGCCGCGTCCGGCGATGATCGAAACGCGCACGCCCGCGTCGCGCAGTGCCGCCGCGTGCACGCCCATCACCTGCTCGACGCCGCCGAGGACCGCGGGGGACGTGTAGTGGAGGAGGGCGACGCGCGGGGCGCGAGACAGCTCAGGCCACCGCCGGCTCGCGCACCATCGCGACGCGGCCCCTGCCGCCTCTGATCCTCATCCCGCGGCGTGTGCGCTTCGCCGTGAACGCGACCCGCGCCTCATGCACGCGCAGGTCCCGCACCGCCACGTGGTCGAGCCACGAGGGCAGGACCGGGTCCGCGCAGAGGCGCTCGTGCTCGAGGTCCGGCTCCAGACCAAGGAGCACGCGGAGGCAGAGAAAGACCACCCCCGCGGACCAAGCCTGCGGGATGCACGACACGAGGTAATCGGCCGGCCGCGAGGAAAAACGCAGGTCGCGAGCGAAGCCGCAGAACAACTCTGGCAGCCGCGCGTCGGGGAATCGGCGCCCAGCCTCGAGCAGCGCGTCGACGATCGTGTTCGCCTCCTGGCGGAAGCCGTACCGCGCGAACCCGTGCGCGACGAGCGAGCTGTCGTGCGGCCACACGGAGCCGTTGTGATAGCTCATCGGGTTGTACGTCGGATACCTGCTCGACAGGGTGCGGACGCCCCAGCCGGTGAACATGTCGGGGGCCATCAAGCGGTCGGCGAGGGCGCGCGCCTTCTCCTCCGGCACTATGCCGCACCAGAGCGCGTGTCCGGCGTTGCTCGTCACCGCGGGCACCTGGCGCTTGGAGCCGTCGAGCGCCTGGGCATAGCAGCGCTCCTCGGGCATCCAGAAGTCGCGGTCGAAGCGATCGCGCAGCTCGCGCGCCTGGTCGCGGAGGCGCCGCGCCCGTTCAGTGTCGCCATTCAGCGCGTACAGATCCGCGAGCCCGCTTTTCGCGGCGTAGACGTACGCCTGCACCTCGACGAGCGCCGCCGGTAGCGAAGATTGGGTGCCGTCCCGGTCGGACAGCGAATCCCACGAGTCCTTCCATCCCTGGTTGCGAAGCTCCGATCGGCGCCCGCCGTACTCGACGTAGCCGTCGCGGTCGAGGTCGCCGTACGTGTCGCACCACTCCAGCGCGCGTTCGGCTGCGGGGAGGAGCTCCCGCCAGAGCGCCCGGTCCGCGGTCCATTTCACGGTCTCCGCGAACACGAGCGCGAAGAGCGGGGTGGCGTCGACCGCGCCGTAGAACGGCCGGTGCGGTGTCTCGCCGAGGCGCGCGAGCTCGCCGCGGCGCAGCTCGTGAAAGATCTTGCCGGGCTCCTCCTCGGTGAACGCGTCGGAGCGCGTCCCCTGGTGCTTCGCCAGGAGGCGCAGCGTCCCTCGGGCCAGGTCCGGGTTCCACGCGAGCGTCTGGTACGCGGCGATGAGGCCGTCGCGCCCGAACGGGACCGCGTACCAGGGGATACCAGCGGTCGGGTACGGCCCGGTCTCCTCGAACTCGATGAGCGCGCGGAGGTCGAGCGCGCTGCGGTTGATCAGCTGCTCGTCGAGGCTCTCGATGCCGGTGCGGTACTCCGCGCACGACCGCAGGAATCGCCGGTACGAAGAGTTCAGCGCGTCGAGCGCCTCGTCGAACCCGCGCGGCGAGGAGGCCTCGCCGGTGCCGTCCTCTCTCGGGATGATCGACAGCTCGAGGCGCAGCACGCCCTGAGGCGGAAGCGTGCGCTCCACGAGGACGGTCCGGTCGGTCACGCGGTCGGGCGCCGGCGACACGGCGATGTCCGTCGTGCGCCGCACCTCGTCGCGTCCGAGGCGCTCGAATACGAGCCCTGACGGTGTCGCGCGGAGCACCGTCTCGGGCTCGACGTGGGCCTTTCCGCGGTAGCCGCGCACGGTGAACATGTCGCGAAAGCTCGCGTCGAACTCCAGCTCTACGCGCAGCTCCACCGGCTGCGTGTTGCAGTTGAGGATCCCGATCCGCTCGCGCCAGCCGTCGGCGAGGAAACGCGTTCGCCGCACGGACAGCGATTGCGCCGCGAGGGTCTCGCCCCCCGGCAGTGGCGCCGCCGCGTTCACGAGCTGGAACGTGCCGACGTAGTTCTGCTCGGTGTTGTTCGACAGCAGCAGTGGCGCGGCGCCGTTGATCCGCAGCGCGAATCCCGACAGGAACTGGGTGTCGTGGTAGTAGAGCCCGAGCGCGCTGTGGCCGCCGAGCGGAAGGCCTCCGTCGTCGTCCGATACGAGGACGAGCGCATCCTCCTTCAGCGCGACGGTCACCGGTCCCACCCCGCGCGCAGATAGGACTTCTCGTCCTCGAACGCGCGTGCCTGCGCTTCCACCGCGCGCTCCGCCCCGGCGGTGTCGGCGCCGGCGACCTCGGCGATGAAGGCTTCGACGCGCGCGAAATAGAGCGGCACCAGCGAGGCGACGTAGGCGCCGGTGCGTTCGGGCGACCGGCGGCACGCGAGCAGCGCGTCGTAGACCACGCGCGCCCACCCCGCGCGCCAGCGTTCGGGAGCCACCGCGCCGCCCGCGGCCTCGTGGACGAGCGCGAGCTGGTCCGCTGCGAGCATCTCCTTCCACGCGTCGCCCTGGTCCGTCGCACCAGCGAGGAAATTGCGCCGCAGCGTGGCCGCGCTGGCGTTCACCGGCTCGGGCTCGACCGCCGCGGCCTCGCCCAGGACCTCGGCCGGCCGCGAGCCTTCCACGCCGCCCCACGCCGCGGCGTTGCGCACAGCGAGGCGGATCGCGGTCCCGACGACCTGCGCGAACATGGGCGCGAGGTCTGCGCCCGGGTCCTTCGGATCGTGGATCTTCGCCCCGAGGAACGCCTGCGCGACCCGTTCGCCGCGCACGAGCGCGGTCGTCGTCATGTAGACGTCTATCCCGAATCGCGCGACGTCCGTCTCCCACACCGCGGCCGCATCGCCCGCGGCCCCGCCGCCGAGGAAGGCGCGCGCGAGATCGCCCGAGAACCCGAACTCGCCGCCGATCGGCTGGCGCACGCGCAGGCCGTAGAGCGCCCGCGTCAGCGGGTATGCGATGGAGTTGGTGATCGTCCCATCGTGCTTGTGTCGCGCGTACAGCGGAGCCACGTACGTCGCGCGGCCGTCGACCACCGGGCCGAGCAGGCGCGCGATCCATTCCGGCGTGATGCTGCGCAGGTCGCTGTCGACGACCGCGCACGCGCGCGCGCCCAGTCGCTCTGCGGCTTCAAAGATCGCGCGGAACGCGGAGCCCTTGCCCGGGATCCCGCGGTAAGCGCCGCTGACGACGGGTACGTCCCCCGCGCCGGCGCGCACCCGATCCGGGGTGCCGTCGCTCGAGCCGCCGTCCGCGTTGACGATGGCGCTCCGCGCATCGGGGAACGCCTCGCGCAGGCCGCGCGCTACCGAGCGCGCGACGTGCTCGACGGTGGACGCGTTGTTGTAACTCGGGATGCCGACGAGGAGATCGGCGCCGCCGATCCGCGCGACGCCGTCCCGCATGCGCTCGTCCA
Source organism: Candidatus Limnocylindria bacterium (assembly GCA_046262615.1). Classification (GTDB taxonomy): domain Bacteria; phylum Chloroflexota; class Limnocylindria; order P2-11E; family P2-11E; genus JALYKU01. The sequence goes on from JBHEML010000001.1 coordinate 84,931, forward strand.
GTCCGGTGGCCCCTTCCCCGGCGCGCGCATCGGCGGGCGATGCCGGATGCGCCACTTCGGCGATGATAGCCACGGTGCTCGACGCGCTCGACGCGATCGTGATCCCCTTCCTTGAGTCGCTGTACTCCGCGCTCGGGTACGCGGGCGTCGCGCTGGCCATGACGATCGAGAGCGCGGCGATCCCGGTCCCGAGCGAGGTCATCCTTCCCTTCGCCGGTTGGGTCGTCTCGCGCGGACTCGTCGAGCCGCTCACCGGCGCGCCGTGGACTTACGCCGGTGCCGTCGCCGCCGGTCTGGTCGGCAACACGGCGGGATCGCTCATCGCGTACGCCGTGGGCGCCTATGGCGGGCGCCCCTTCCTCGAGAGATTCGGCAGGTACGTGCTCATCAGCGGCCACGACCTCGACCTCGCGGACCGCTGGTTCGGGCGCTACGGCGATGCGACCGTGTTCTTCTCTCGGATGCTGCCCGTCGTGCGCACCTTCATCAGCCTTCCGGCAGGCATCGCGCACATGCCGCTCTGGCGCTTCCTGGTCTTCTCCGTCCTCGGGGCCCTGCCGTGGATCATGCTGCTCGTCTGGGGCGGCGTCGTGCTGGGCGACCACTGGCTCGACCTCAAGCGCTCCCTCAAGGGCCTCGACTACATCGTCGTGGCGGTCGTCGTCCTCCTCGTCGGGCTCTTCGTCTACCGCCACGTCCGGCGGTCCCCGGCGCGCCGCTAGTGGGTCGCGTCGGCGAGCACCGGCCGCGGAACACCGCCGTGCGCGGCTAAAGTGGACGCCCTGCGCGACGCGCTCGGCGCGTTCGATACGCAGCTGTACCTCGCGATCACGACCTCGCGCAACGCCGTCACGGCGGCGATCGCGACGCTCCTCGTATTGGCGAACGCCTTCGGGCTCATGTGGTGGGTCTTCGGGCTCGGCGCGATGCGCGGCCGGGGCCTCGGACGGCGCGGGGCGTGGATCCTCCTGACCGTCTTCCTCGGCACCGTCGACGGCTGGTTCACCGCCGAGATACTGAAGTTCGTCTTCCGCCGCGTGCGTCCCTTCCTCGCGATCCCCGGCGTGGCGGAACCCCTCATACCGGGTCCGCAGTCGTACTCGTTCCCCTCGGGAGATGCCGCGCTCGCCTTCGGCGCCGCCGTCGCGCTCGGGAGCGTTCTCCCGCGGCTGCGTATCCCCGCCGTGCTCCTTGCGACAGCGGTCGCGCTGTCGCGCGTCGGCGTGGGGGTCCACTACCCCTTCGATGTCGTTGGGGGCGCGGCTCTGGGCGTCGCGTCCGGGGTCCTCGCCCCGCGCGGGGTACAGATCATCCGCCGACAGCTGCGCTGGCGTGCCTTCGTCGTGGCGCACACCCACTGGGACCGCGAGTGGTACGAGCGCTTCGAGGGGTACCGCGCGCGCCTGGTCCCGATGGTCGCGGGCCTCCTCGACATCCTCGAGCGCGACCCCTCGTTCCGCTCGTTCACCTTCGACGGGCAGACGATCGCGATCGAGGACCACCTCGCCGTCCGCCCGGGCGATCGACCGCGCGTCGAAGCCCAGGTCGGATCGGATCGGCTGTTCATCGGCCCCTGGTACGTCCTCGCGGACCTGTTGCTGGTCTCGGGGGAGTCGCTCCTGCGGAACTTCGAGGAGGGCCTGCGAGTGGCGGCGACATTCGGGCGGGCGATGCGCGTCGCCTACGTCGCAGACCCGTTCGGCCACCCCGCGCAGATGCCCCAGGTCCTTCGGGGCTTCGGGTACACGAGCTACGTGTTCGCGCGCGGGGTGGGAGACGAGGGGGAGGAGCTTGGGAGCGAGTTCTGGTGGGAATCGCCCTCCGGCGACCGCGTCCTCGCATCGCACCAGGTCGCGCACTACGCGAACGCCCGGCCGCTGGTGGGCCCGGTCGACGAGACCCCAACGGTGCTGCGCGCCCGCGTCGCGCGCGTGCTGCCTCGCATCCTCGACCGGACCGCCCCGTACGCGAGTGGCGACGCGCTCCTGTTCATGGTCGGGGATGACCACGTCGAGACGTACCCCCGGCTGCCGGACGCGGTCGAAGCGATCCGCGCGGTCGCGCCGCGCGTCGACGCGCGGATCGCGTCGCTCGAGGAGTTCGTCGCCGCGCTGCCCGCGCCGCGAGGGACCTTCGCCGGAGAGATGGTCTCCGGAAAGTACCGCCCGATCCTTCGCGGCGTGAACTCGACGCGCGTCTGGATCAAGCAGGAGAACGCACGATGCGAGCGGCTCCTGATCGAACGGTGCGAGCCGCTCGATGCCTTCGCCGGCGGCTCGGCGCGCGAGGCGATCCGCGGCCTCTGGCGCACCCTGCTCGAGAACCAGCCCCACGACTCGATCTGCGGGTGCTCGATCGACGCTGTCCACGACCTCGACATGGCGCCTCGCTTCAGGCGCGTCATCGAGGAGGGACGGCAGCTTGTGGATGCGCTCGCCGTGCGGCTCGATGGCGGTGCCGACGCTGTGGCGTGGAGTGCGCTGCCGTGGGAGCGCGACGCCGTCCTCGACCAGGGCGGCGTCCCGACCGCGGTCCACTGCGCGGCTCTGGGTACCGCGCCGGCGCGTCGGGCACCGGTGCGCCCCCCCGGCTCGCCGGAAGAGGGGGTGATCGAGAACGAGGCGCTGCGCGTCGAGGTCGGGACGGACGGCAGCTTCCACGTGGTCGACCGCGCCACGGGTGTGCGCTCCGGCCCTCACAACATCCTGCTCGACGAGGGCGATCGCGGCGACGAGTACACGTACTCGTACGCCGGTCCGACGGTGGGGTCGCGCGGCATCGCCGGCCGGCGCGCGACGGTCGTGTCTGGGGACCGCGCCGCGGTCACGGTCGAGCTCACGCTGCCGCTGCCCTTCTCGCTGCGGGAGGATCGCCTGGCGCGGACCGCCGAGACCGTCGCCTGCCCCATCCGCGCGGTCGTGTCGCTGGACGCGGGCGCCGCTCGTGTCGATGTGGCGCTCCACGTGGACAACCGCGCCCGCGACCACCGGCTGCGCGTGCTATGCGAGACCGGTGGACGGGGCGTCACCCACCTCGCCGGGGCGGCGTTCGCGTGGCTCGAGCGCCCGAACCGCGTGCCGCGCAAGCCCGGCTGGGTCGAGCCTCCGACCGAGACGCGCGCGCTGCACGACATCGTGGCTGTCGAACGCTCGGGGAACTGGTTCGCCGTGGGGGTCGATGGCCTCCGCGAATACGCCATCCTCCACGACGGCAACACCATCGCGGTCACGCTCCTGCGAGCGGTCGGGTGGCTTTCCCGCAGCGACCTGCGGGAGAGAAAGGGCGGAGCCGGCCCCGAGCTCGAGACGCCGTCCGCCCAGTGTCCGGGCGAGCGCGAGTACCGATACTCAGTGGTGCCCCGCAGCCGGTCGCTCGCCCAGGCGGAGCGCCGCATCCGGGAATGGCTGTCGCCGCCGTGGGTCGGGCAGGGCAGTGGCGTGGCGCGCTCGTTCCTCGACATCGGCGACTCTCCGCTGAGGCTCTCGTCCGTCAGGTCGGCCGCGGACGGCCGCGTAGCGGTTCGCATGGTCAACCCCGGTGCCGAGGCCGCGTCCGCCGTCCTGCGTTTCGCGAGCGCGGCGACCGAGGCAGCCGTCGTGGATCTGCGTGAAGGCGACACCGGCCTCGGCCGCACCGGGCTCGATGTCATCCGCACGGCGGCACCGGCGGAGGTCGTTGGGGGCGCGCTCGCGGTGCGCCTGGAGCCGTACGAGATCGGCACCTGGCTCGTGCGCCTCGAGTGAGGAGCGCGCCGCACCAACGGACGACACGCCGCGCACCAACGGACGACAGTGGGCGCACCAACGGACGACAGCCCGCGCACATTGGGGGGACAGACGCGACACGCACGAATGGCTACGTTCCGGCGCGATGTCACGTCCGGTCCGGGTCCTACTCGTCGCCCTCGCTGCCGCGCTCCTGCTCTCGGCGTCGGATCCCGCCGCCGCGGACGACGGTTGGCGGTTCCGCCGTACGACGCCGCGGGCCGCGCTGCTCCTCGAGGCCGATGGTTACGAGATCGGGGTCCCGGGCGGCCGGGCGTGGGGCATCGAGAGCGGCCTTCGCCCGCTGACGGGCACATCCCGGGTCGTCTTCGAGATCGCCGTCGATGATCCGGCGGTCCGCGAGGCGTTCCTGCGCGTCGCGTACTACGACCGCGAGACCGGCCGGCCGCGGCAGATGGCGATCGCTGACTCCGCGGTCGTGCGCGTCGGCGAGGACCGGGTCGTCTCGGTCACCCTGGAGCCGCCCACCGGCGCCATCGCCTACCGGGTGCGGGTGCTCGCTCGGCTGTCACCGGGCGCCCGCGCATCCGCCTCGGACGCCATTCGCGTAAGCGGTGCCGACGCTCTCTGGACGCTCGGACCGCGACCGTACACGCGGCTCCGCCCGGATGGCCCGTGACATACTGGCCAGACTTTCAGTTGAGCCAGGGAGGTGACGCCGATGGCGACGGTGACCTTCGACCACGTATCCAAGCGATTCGGTGAGTTCACGGCGGTGAACGACCTGTCGCTCCAGGTCAGGGACGAGGAATTCCTCGTGCTCGTCGGTCCGTCAGGCTGTGGCAAGACCACGGCCCTGCGCATGATCGCCGGGCTCGAGGAGCAGACCAGCGGCGATATCCGCATCGGCGACCGGGTCGTCAACGACGTCGCCCCGAAGGACCGCGACATCGCCATGGTGTTCCAGAACTACGCCCTGTATCCGCACATGTCGGTGTACGACAACATCGCCTTCGGCCTGAAGCTGCGCGGCATGCCCAAGAACGAGATCGAGCGCCGCGTGAACGAGGTCGGAGAGATGCTCGGTCTCGCCAAGCTCCTGAAGCGCAAGCCGAAGGAGCTCTCCGGTGGACAGCGCCAGCGCGTCGCCGTCGGTCGCGCGATCGCCCGCGAGCCCTCCGTCTTCCTGATGGACGAGCCACTCTCCAACCTCGACGCGGCCCTGCGTATCCAGACGCGCGCCATGCTCCAGAAGCTTCATCAGCGCATCCGGCGCACGACCGTGTACGTCACGCACGACCAGGTCGAGGCCATGACCATGGGCGACCGGATCGCCGTCATGAAGGACGGCATCCTCCAGCAGATCGACACCCCAGAGCACCTCCACGAGCAGCCCGGCAACCTGTTCGTCGCGGGGTTCATCGGGTCGCCGGCCATGAACTTCTTCCCGGCGAAGATCGTCCAGAGCGACGGCACCGCGGTCGCCGACGCTGGCTTCTTCCGCTCGCCTCTGGTGAAGGACGCGGCGAAGCAGGCCGTCGGCAAGGACGTGATCGTCGGCGTGAGGCCTGAGGACATCGAGGCGAACGTCGGGCTCAACGGCAAGGTGCCGGTCGACGCCCAGGTGGATGTCGTGGAGTTCCTCGGCAACGAGTTCCAGCTGCACCTGAACGCCGGCGGGCAGACCTTCGTCGCTCGCGTGCCGGCCGACGTGAAGACCCAGCCCGGAGAGGCGATCCGCGTCGGATTCGACACGCGCAAGCTGCACGTGTTCGACAAGACGTCGGAGGCCGCCCTGCAGTGAGCCTGCGCGGCACGCTCGAGCACTTCCCGCTCGAGACCATCGTGCAGCTCCTCGCCTCGACGAGCAAGACCGGCCAGCTCGAGGTGCGCCCCGACAGCGCGGATGGACTCGGCGGAGCCCTCGGCTTCGCCGACGGGCGCCTCGTCTCCGCTTCGAGCGGCTCGGACTCCGGCGAGGACGCCCTCGGCGTCGTGTTCTCAGCGGAGCGGGGCGAGTTCGAGTTCATTCCCTGGCGCGAGGCACCGAGCGAGAACCTGAAGGGCGACCTGAACTCGCTTCTGGACCGCGCCCTCCAGGAGCGCGACAGGATGACGGCCGTCCGTGAGGTCGTGCCGCGCGACACCATGCGATTCCGCCTGTCGGATCGCGCGGCGCAGAAGGACAACATCACGCTGAACTCGACGCAGTGGCGCGCGCTGCTCGCCGTGAACGGAGAGCGCGACGTGACGGGTATCGCGGAGACGCTCGGCTCGGGCCGCATGCCCACGCTGCAGCTCCTCGCGGAGCTGCTCCGGGCGGGGATGATCGACGGCATTGACCCCGGACCCCAGGCGCCCGCCCCGGCCGCGTCCGCTGGTGCCGCCGAGTCGACCGGTGGCGAGCGACGCGTTTCCCGCCCATCCGAGCCAGCCTCGGGTGGGACATCCGCCGCGTCGCCCGCCGCCGACGGGTGGTCGGCGCCCTTGGATCCCGGCAGCGACGCACCCGCCGATGCGCGATGGTCCAGGCCCGCCGACACGACGACCGACCCGCAGCCGGATGCCCCACCGACCGACCCGCGGACGGATGCCCCACAGGCGGTGGACGAGCGCCTCGCCGCGATCACCGGCGCGGTGGGGACGCCCGGGACGGCATCGCCGCCTCCTGCGTGGCAGCCCGCCCCCACCCAGGACGCAGCTCGCCCGACGGATGGGCACCGGCAGGATGGAAGGACGCCGGCAGCTCTGAACTCGAGCCGGTGGTCGGTCCCGCCGCCCGAGCCCGAGAAGCGGAGGGGCCTCTTCGGTTTCCTCAAGCGGGAGGAGATCCCGGTGGACGAAGCGAGGCCCGGCGCCGCGGCCCCGGGGCGCAACGGACAGCTGGCGTCCTTCGCGAACGCCCTCCTCGCCGAATACAACACCGGCCAATACGGAAAGCCCGGTATCGACGACCGGATCGCGAACCTGCTCATGCGCGTCGACGAGCAGGCCGATCCCATCGATCGCCCGCTGCCGATCGTCGATGACCGTATCGACGTGGCGACCCTCGAGCGGGAGGCGCCCCCGGAGGACCAGCTGGCCCCGTATCTCGCCGTCCTGGTGAACCAGATCTACGAAGACGCCGAAACTGCCTTCGGCCGCGACAAGGCCAAGCGCGGCTACCGCGCGGCGCAGCAGCAGGTGTTCGGCGGCGACAACTCGACCCTCTCGGCCCCCGACCTCGCCTCGCGTCTCCCGAAGGCCTGAGCCTCTACCTCGGCCTCGACCTCGGCGGGACACACGTCCGCGCGGTGGTCGCGGACGTGCGGCACGACCCTCCTCTGGTCCTTGGCCGCGATGAGAGGCCGACCCCAGCGCAGGGCGGCCGCGACGTCCCGGCGGCGATCGCGGGCAGTGCCCGCCAAGCGCTGGCGGCCGCCGGCGTCGCCCTGTCAGAGGTCGTCGCGGCGGGATGTGCGTCGCCGGGCCCGCTTGACCATCGCACGGGCGTCGTCCACGAGGCCCCGAACATCCGCGGGTTCAGCGAGTTCCCGCTCGGCGACAGCGTCAGCGCCGCGCTGGACGGGCTGCGCGTCTTCGTGGACCGCGACACCGTCATGGCAGCGATCGCCGAGGGCTTGGTCGGCGCCGCGCGGGGCTTCGCCGACTTCGTCTACGTGACCGTCTCGACGGGCATCGGCGGCGCGATCGTCAGCGGCGGCCGTCTGCTCCGTGGCGTCAGCGGGACCGCCGGCGAGGTCGGCCACTGGCCCGTCGCGCTGGAGGGCCCGCGCTGCGGATGCCTGGCGTTCGGCTGCGTCGAGTCGCTCGCCGGAGGCCGCAACCTCGCACAGGCGTTCGGCGTGGTCGGTGCCGCGCCCGTGTACGCGGCGGCTGCCGCCGGGGACGAGCGCGCCTGGGAGATCGTCGCGCGCGCCGAGGCCGCGCTGGGCAACCTCGGCGTCGGCCTCGTCAACGCCCTGAATCCATCGCGCATCGTCGTGGGCGGTTCGATCGCTGAGCACGAGCCGGGCCATGTGCTCGAGCCGATGCGGCGCGCCATCGCGGCACGCGCCTTCAGCGTCCCGGCACGGGCGGTGGAGGTGGTCCCGTCGGCGCTGGGGGGCGAGGTCGGCATGCTGGGTGCGGTGCTTGCCGCGCGAGAGCGCGGAGCGGGGCGGGGCGAATGGTTCCTCTGAGCGGGCTCGCGTACCGTTGCGCCGTCGGGCCGCGGCGATCGCACGCCGGCCGGCCGGCGGACGCGTGGCACGGGCGGAGCGGCCTGGCGCGGCAGGGAGGCATGGACATGACGGAGCACAGGACCAAGGTCGCGATCAACGGTTTCGGCCGGATCGGGCGCCAGTGCCTGAAGGCACTCATCGAGCGTCACCCGGAGATCGAGATCGTCGCGGTGAACGACCTCGTCGACCCGCGCATGAACGCGCACCTCTTCAAGCACGATTCGAACTACGGGAAGTACGCGGGCGAGGTGTCGGCGACGGACGACGCTCTGCTGATCGACGGCCGGAGCATCCGCGTACTCCAGGAGCGCGATCCGGCGAAGCTCCCATGGAAGGACCTCGACGTCGACATCGTGGTCGAATCCACGGGGCTCTTCACGGACGCGACGAAGGCCCGTGCGCACCTCGAGGCCGGGGCGAAGGTCGTGATCATCTCGGCCCCGGCGAAGAACGAGGACAAGACCATCGTTCTCGGTGTCAACGAGGAAGAGTTCGACGTGGAGCGCCATCACATCATCAGCAACGCGTCGTGCACCACCAACGGACTCGCGCCCGTGGCGAAGGTGCTGAACGACAGCTTCGGCATCGAGAAGGGGTTCCTGACCACCGTCCATTCGAAGACGAACTCTCAGAAGCTCCTTGACGTCGCCGCGAAGGATCCGCGCGACGCGCGCTCCGCGGGCGAGAACATCGTGCCATCCGAGACGGGCGCCGCTCGCGCCGTCGCGCTGGTCATCCCCGCGCTCAAGGGAAGGTTCACCGGCATGGCGTTCCGGGTCCCCACGCCTACCGTCTCCGTCGTCGATTTCACCGCGACGCTCGGCAGAGAGGTCACGAAGGAAGAGGTGAACGCGGCGTTCAAAGATGCTGCCGAAGGTGACCTCAAGGGGATCATGGACTACACCGAGGAGCCGCTCGTCTCGAGCGACCTCAAGGGAGACGAGCACTCGACGATCGTGAGCGGTCTCGACACGATCGTCCTCGGCAACATGGTGAAGGTCATCAGCTGGTACGACAACGAGTGGGGTTACGCGTGCCGGCTCGCGGATCTGACCGCGTTCGTCGCGGCGAAGCAGGGCGCGGGCGTCCCCGCGGCCGCGACGGCATAGCGGACCGAGCGCGCGACGACGTCCGGGGCTCAGGCGACATCGGCGCGCCGCGGCCCGTAGTGGCCCATCGCCTTCCGCGCACGATCCGGGACGCCGATCCCGCGGGGAAGGCGGTGCTCCTGCGCGTCGACTTCAACGTCCCGCTCGAACATGGAGAGGTCGCCGATGACACGCGCATGCGCGCCGCCGCACCCACGATCGCGTGGCTCGCGGAGCGCGGCGCGCGCATCGCGCTGTGCTCCCACCTCGGACGGCCGAAGGGTCCGGACCCTGCGCTGAGCCTGGCGCCCGCGGCTCGCCGCCTCGCCCTGATACGGGGGCGTCATGTGCCTCTCGCGGCGGACTGCGTCGGCGACCTCGTCGCACGGGAAGTGAGCGCGCTCTCGCCCGGCGATGTCCTGCTGCTCGAGAACGTGCGGTTCCATCCCGGGGAGGAGCGGAACGATCCTCTGTTCGCGCGCGCGCTCGCCGCGCCCTTCGACCTTTATGTGAACGACGCCTTCGGTGCGGCGCACCGCGCGCACGCGTCGACCGAGGGCGTCGCGCATCTGCTTCCGGCGTACGCCGGCCTGCTGCTGGAAAGAGAGCTGCGCGTGCTCGGCGGGCTGATGGCCGACCCGGAGCGGCCTTTCCTGGCGATCATCGGGGGCGCGAAGATCAGCTCGAAGATCGACGTTCTGCGCACGCTGGTCGCGCGGGTCGACGCGCTCGCGATCGCGGGAGGCATGGCCAACACGTTCCTCGCCGCGACGGGGCACGGCATCGGGACGAGCCTCTCGGAGCCGGACCGCGAGGGCGAGGCGCGGGCCATCCTGGAGGACGCTCAGCGGAGGGGCACCGCCGTGCTCCTGCCGGCCGACGTCGTCACCGCGCGGTCGCTGCGCCCCGACGACGCTGGATCGGCGGCGGTCCACGCGATCGCCGACGTCCCACCCGACGCCGCGATCGTCGACCTCGGTCCGCTGACGCTGGCGCGCTACGCGACGACGATCGCCAAGGCCAAGACGGTGTTCTGGAACGGCCCCGTGGGGCTGTTCGAGATCCCGGCGTTCGCCGAAGGCACGAGGCGCGTCGCGGAGCTGCTCGCCGCCTCGCCGGCGGCGACGATCGTCGGGGGCGGTGAGTCGGTGCAGGCGGTGCAGGCGGCGGGACTCGCCGACCGGATGACGCACGTGTCGACCGGTGGAGGCGCCGCGCTCGAGCTCATCGAGGGCCGCGCGCTGCCGGGAGTGGAGGCCATCCCGAGTGCCTGAGACCACCATCGAGAAGATCCGCGCGCGGGAGATCCTCGATTCCCGCGGTGATCCCACGGTGGCGGTCGACGTGTACCTCGCCGGCGGAGTCGTTGGAACGGCCATGGTCCCGTCCGGCGCCTCGACCGGCGCGCACGAGGCCGTGGAGCTGCGCGACGGAGACGCTTCGCGCTACCGGGGGAAGGGCGTCCTGAAGGCGGTAGCGAACGTCGACGACATCGTCGCTCCGGAGCTGCTCGGCGAGGAGGCGTCCGACCAGTCCGCGATCGACGCGATGCTCCTTCAGCTCGACGGCACCAAGGACAAGTCGCACCTCGGGGCGAACGCGATGCTCGGCGTCTCGCTGGCGTGCGCGCGGGCATCCGCCGCTTTGGCCGGCATGCCGCTGTACCGCTACCTCGGCGGTCCGCTCGCGCGGACGCTCCCGGTGCCGCTGATGAATATCCTCAACGGGGGCAAGCACGCGACCGACTCGGCCGACATGCAGGAGTACATGATCGCCCCGGTCGGACTCCCGACGTTCACCGAGGCGGTCCGCGCCGGCGCCGAGGTGTTCAAGGCGCTGCGCGCGATCCTGCTCGAGCGTGGCATGAGCACGGGGGTGGGGGACGAAGGCGGCTTTGCCCCGGCCGGGCTGCGCAGCAACGAGGAGCCGATCGAGCTCATCCTGCGCGCGATCGAGGAGAGCGGCCATCGTCCCGGCGATGACGTGGCTATCGCGCTCGACCCTGCCTCCACCGAGTTCCACGACGCGGGTGCGTACCGCCTCGCGCGGGAGGATGTATCGCTCGACGCCGCGGGCCTCGTCGACCGCTACGCGGACTGGGGTGGCCGCTACCCGATCGTCTCCATCGAGGACGGCCTCGCCGAGGACGACTGGGACGGGTGGCGCGAGCTCACCGCGCGCCTCGGGGCGAAGATGCAGCTCGTCGGCGACGACCTCTTCGTCACGAGCGTCGCGCGGATCCGCCGTGGAGTCGCAGAGCACTGCGCCAACGCGGTGCTGATCAAGCTGAACCAGATCGGCACGCTATCGGAGACGATCGACGCGGTGGAGCTCGCGCACCGCTCGGGCTACGCCGCCGTCATCTCCCACCGTTCCGGCGAGACGGAGGACACCACCATCGCCGACCTCGCGGTCGCGTTGAACACGGGCCAGATCAAGACGGGCTCGCTCTCGCGCTCCGAGCGCGTCGCCAAGTACAACCGGCTGATGGAGATCGAGCTCGAGCTCGGCGACGCCGCCCGCTACCCCGGCCACGACGCCTTCCCGCGTTCGCTCGGGGCCGCGGCCAGGTAGGACCCCGAAGTGGGGGGTGCCATGGATGTCGGAGCGCGATCCGTTCCTCCGGCAGCGCTCGAAGGAGACCCGGCCCGGGGCGCGCCGTGGATCGCGATCACCGGCGACGTCGCGCCGATGCGCGAGGTCCTCGAACAGGACGAGCGCCTGCGAGCGCTCCTGGACGGCGCGGAGGTCGCATTCGGGAATCTGGAGACCCCGCTCACCGCCCGAGGGGCGCGCGCCGAGAAGGCCGCGACGCACCGAGCGCACCCGGACCGCGTGGAGGCTGTGAAGGCGTTCGGCTTCGACGTCGTGACCCTCGCCAACAACCACATGCTCGACTACGGGCAGGAGGGGCTGGAGGACACGCTCGACGTGCTCGAGCGCGCCGGCGTGGACGCCGTCGGCGCAGGACGGTGCAGGGCGGACGCGCTCCGTCCGCTCGTGAGGCCGACGGCGAACGGTGACGTCGCGCTCATCGGACTCTGCTCCGCGCTTCCACCGGGATTCGCCGCCACCGACGATCGCGGCGGCGTGGCAGCGGTGCACGTGCAGCAGAGCGTCGCGATCGACCCGGCGCTCCAGCAGGAGCAGCCGGGCGGCGCGCCCTTCATGCACACCGTCGCGCACGGGGCCGACCTCGGGGCCGCTTGCGACGCCGTCCGATCGGCGCGCGCGGATGCGCGCCTGGTCGTCGTCGCGCTGCACTGGGGGATCCCGCATGGCTTCGCCCCTCGCTCGTACGGCATCCTCGCGGAGTACCAGCGGCCCGTGGCCCACGCGCTCGTCGACGCCGGCGCGGACATCGTCGTCGGTCACCACCCGCACGTGGTGCACCCGCTCGAGCGCTACCGCCGTGGCTTGATCGCGTACTCGCTCGGCAACTACGTGTTCCACAGCTGGGGGCATCTGAGCGGCTCTTCGCCCGACGTCATGCCCGCCGGCGCGACGTCCGAAGCGGCGGAGCAGACGCTGCGGCTCGACATGCCGCTCGCCCCGTTCCGAGATCCATTCGGCGCAGAGGAGATGCTCGAGTCGATCGTGATCGCCGTCGATCCACCCGGAGGTGGGCGCGACCTCCGGGTCCGTTTCGTGCCGACCGTGATGCGCGGTGGCGATCCGTGGATCCCGGATGAGGACCGCTGCCGCGAGGTCCTCCGGCGGCTCGTGCGCCCCGCGCTCCCGCTGTTCGACGGTGGCTACACTCCGGACGTCGCCCTGGCGCACGACACCCGCCTCGGCGCGATGGTCGGCGAGGTCACCATCGGGCAGGCGCCCTGACGTTCCGGTCCCGCGAGTCGTCGCGGACCTCTGGGCCACGTGGCCATCGCCAGCCACGCATCTCGGGCGAGTTCATCTGATGCGGCGCCGGGGAACGGCGTGGACCGAAGCACGACGGATCGCGTCCGCGAGGGAGGAGACCACGTGAAGCGCACGACATACGAGGGCTACCGCTCGTTCGATTACCTCGAGGCCGACACGGACTACCGCGCGTTCGAGCTCGTTCGTGAGGTGGATCGCGTCCCGTCGACGAAGGTGGAGGTCAGCAAGGAGCAGGAGGACCGCGTCCAGCGGCTGCTCGACGAGAATCTCGCGATCTCGCTCCACGACCACTGCTTCGTCGTCCCGAAGGACTTCAGCGAATTCGCCGACTACCGGCGCCAGGGGCGTGACTGGACCGGCTACGCCGGGATGGCCCAGTCCGGACTAGACGCCGTCTTCGATTGCCTGATGGACGGCACCGCCACGATCACCTCGAAGATGGGTTGGAAGTGGGATGACGTCATCCTCGACCTTGGCATGCGCCTCTCGGACATCGCGCATCAGACCTTCATCGTGCGCGGCGAGACGCTCGATGACATCAAGCGCGCGAAGGCGAACGGGCAGATCGCGTTCGTCGCGTCCCTCGAGGCCGCGACCGCGATCGAGAACGAGGTCGACCGCCTGGATGTCCTGTACGGCCTCGGCATCCGCTCATCCGGCATCGCGTACAGCGAGGCGAACTCGCTCGGGTCCGGCCTGCGCGAGGCGCGCGACGGGGGCCTCACCGAATTCGGACGGCAGGCGGTGCGGCGGATGAACAAGCTCGGGATCGCGATCGACGTCTCGCATTCGGGCGACCAGACCTCGCTCGACACCATCGAGGCGAGCGAGAAGCCCATCTTCATCACTCACGCCGGAGCGCGGGCGCTCTGGAACACCAAGCGCATGAAGCCCGACGAGGTCATCAAGGCGTGCGCGGCGAAGGGCGGCGTTATCGCCATCGAGGCGGCCCCGCACACCACGCTTACCAAGAACAACCCGAGACACAACCTCGACGGTTACATGGAGCACTTCGAGTACTGCGCGCAGCTTGTCGGCATCGACCACGTTTCGTTCGGGCCCGACACGCTGTTCGGCGACCACGTCGGTCTCCACCACTACTTCGCGCGCCAGCTCTCCATCAAGGCGGCTCATGGCGACACGAAGTTCGAGGAGGTCGAGTTCGTCGACGGGATCGAGAATCCCGCGGAGGCGTTCCCGAACATCGTCCGATGGATGGTGAAGCACGATTACTCCGACGGTGACATCGCGAAGGCCATCGGCGGCAACGCGATGCGCGTCCTCGAGGAGGCCTGGTTCCGCTGAGTCAGATCTCGCGATGCGCACACGGCGCAAGGCCATGGTCCGCGGTCTGTCGCCCTGCTACGCTCACCGCCGTTCAGGCGGTCGCGCGAAGGTTCGTACGGGGGGTTCGCCTTATGCCCGTCTCCAGTCGCCCATCGTGGTCGCGGGTGGCCGCGGCGGCGCTCGCAGCGGTCATGCTCGTCGCGGCGTGCAGCGGCGGCGGCGCGCCGGCGGCGAACCAGTCCCAGGGCGGCGCCCCGGCGGCGGGGGGCACGCTGACGATCCCGATCGTCGCCGACCCGACGCTGAACCCCTGGAGCCCGAACGCCTTCGTCGAATCGATCTTCCCCAACCGCGTGCTGTTCGACGGCCTCACGAAGCCCGGGAAGGACCTCGCTCCGGCGCCCGACCTGGCCGAGAGCTGGTCAGCCTCTGCCGACGGTCTCTCGTGGACGTTCAAGCTTCGGAGCGGCGTGAAGTGGAGCGACGGGCAGCCGTTCACGGCCGACGATGTCGCATTCACCTTCAACGACGTCGTCCTCAAGAAGGAGCTGGCCGCCAACGGCGCCGGCAACTTCGCCGCGCTCAAGTCCGTCACCGTGGCGGATCCCGCCACGGTGCGCTTCGACCTCCTGCGGCCCTTCGCCGCGCTCCCTTCGTACCTCGCTTACAACGCAGGGCTCCTGCCGAAGCACGTGCTGTCCGCCGACCCGCTGAAGACGGTCTCGTTCAACAAGGGCACGCCGGTCAGCACCGGCCCCTACAAGGTCGACAAGTACAGCGCCGGCCAGAGCGTCACGCTGACCCGCAACGACAACTACTTCGGACCGAAGCCGTACCTCGACAAGGTCGTCTTCTCGGTCGTGCCCGATCCCAACACGCAGATCGCGCAGGCGCTCTCGGGGGACATCGGGCTGATGCTCCTCGACGACAAGGCCGCGGTCGACCGTGTGAAGAGCGCCTCGAACCTCGTGGTCGCGCCGCGCTCCCTCGTCCAGTACTACTGGCTCGCCCTGAACCAGACGGATGAGCGTTTCACCGACGTGCGGGTGCGCCAGGCGATCGTCCAGGCCATAGACCGCCAGGCGATCATCAACTCCGTCGAGCGCGGGTACGGATCGATCGCGAACACGGCGATCTCACCTGCTCTCAAGGCCTACTACGACTCTTCGCTCGCATCTCGCTATCCCTACGACACCGCCAAGGCCAAGTCCCTCCTGGCGTCCGCCGGGTGGAATCCGGGTGCGGATGGCGTGCTCGTCAAGGACGGCAAGCCCTTCCGGTTCACGATGGACGTCGGGCAGAAGGGTCCGCTCGAGCCCGTCAACGCCCTGCTCCAGCAGGATCTGAAGAAGGTCGGGATCGTCGCCGACCTGAACACGATGGAGTGGAACTCCTACATCCAGAAGGTCGTCGTCCGTCGCGAATACACCGCCAGCGTGAACTGGTGGATCTACCCGAGCGATCCCGATGTGTTCCCGTACTACCACTCGACCGCCGCCGGGAAGGGCTTCAACATCCCGGGCTTCAAGGACGCCAAGCTCGATGACATCCTGACGCGCGGCCAGGCGACGAGCGACCAGGACAAGCGCAAGGCCGTGTACAACGAGCTGCAGACCTACATGGCGGATAACCTTCCGTACCTGTTCCTCTGGTACCCGCAGGAGATCGACGTCATCAGCTCGTCGCTGCAAGGGGTCCCCGAGCTCGGACTGCGCGACAGCATGCATTACATCGGGGAGTTCTGGCTGGCGAAGAAGTAGCGGGATTCATGGCGCGCCGGCTCGTGTCCGGCGCGCTCGTCGTCCTCTTCACGAGCGCGGCGACGTTCTTCTTCGTCAACCTGGCCCCCGGCGGGCCTTCGTCGATAAACAACATGTCAGCGACCGCGGAGCAGCGCGAGGCGCTGATCCGCGCCATGGGCCTCGACCGCCCGGTCGCCGAACGCTACGCGGCCTGGCTCGGCGCCGCCCTGCATGGTGACCTCGGCTCGTCCCTCGCGAGCGACCAGCCCGTGGCGGGCCTCATCGCGGACCGGCTTCCGAACACGCTCACGCTCGCGGGCGGTGCGCTGCTGCTGTCGTGCGTACTGGGGATCCCCATGGGCATCCTCCAGGCCCTCCGCCGCAACAGCTGGCTCGACCACGTGCTCAGCCTCCTCAGCGCGATCGGGCTCGCGATCCCGGTGTTCTGGCTCGGCATCGTGCTCATCCTGCTGTTCGCCGTCAGCCTC
Organism: Candidatus Limnocylindria bacterium; assembly: GCA_046262615.1. Taxonomy (GTDB): domain Bacteria; phylum Chloroflexota; class Limnocylindria; order P2-11E; family P2-11E; genus JALYKU01. The sequence goes on from JBHEML010000001.1 coordinate 101,363, forward strand.
CATGTGCTGCCATCCTCCGGGCTGGCCTCGGCGTCGGGAGGCTCGATCGCCGACCGCCTCCTGCACCTGGTCCTCCCGACGGTCGCGCTCGCGACGACGATCCTCCCGACCGTCGTCCGGTTCATGCGGTCGTCGCTGCTCGAGGTGCTGGGCACCGAGTACATGCGCACGGCCGACGGGAAGGGCCTGCCGCGGGGCACCGTCCTGCGCAGGCACGGGCTGCCGAATGCCCTCATGCCGGTGCTCAGCGCGGTCGGCGCGCTCATCCCGCGGCTCCTCGGCGGAACGGTCGTGACGGAGGCGGTCTTCGGCTGGCCGGGCATGGGCCGCCTCGCGCTCGACGCGGCCAACGGCCGCGACTACCCGCTCGTCACCGGTATCGCCGTGGTGGTGGCGGCCATCGCCGTCGCGACCACGGTGCTCGTCGACCTCGCCTACACGCGCCTCGATCCGCGCGTACGTCTCGCATGAGCGGCGTGGGTCGCGCGGCGCTCATCACGCTCGCCGTTGCCGTCGCGTTCGCCTTCGCGCTGCCTCTGGTCTGGACGATCGCGCCCGAGGCGACCGATCCGGCGCACGGGCTCGCAGGGCCGAACACCGTCCATCCGCTCGGCACCGACGAGCTCGGGCGCGACGTCCTGAGCCGGCTCGCGCATGGCGGGCAGGTGACGCTCGTCGTCGGTGTGGCGGCCATGTTGACCGCGCTCGTGCTCGGTGTGATCGTCGGCGGCGTGGCCGGGTTCTATGGCGGCCTCGCCGACGGGGTCCTCATGCGCGTCACCGACGCGATGCTGGCCATTCCGACCTTCTTCCTTCTGCTCGTCGTCATCACCGTGCTTGGGAGCGACCTCAAAACGCTCGTGCTCGTCATCGGTGGTTTCTCCTGGATGCCCGTCGCGCGCGTCGTGTACGGCGAAACGCTGCGGTGGAAGGCGACGGAGTTCGTGACGGCCGCGCGGTCGCTGGGCGCGACGCCGCTGCGCGTCCTGCTTCGTCACGTGCTGCCACAGACGATCCCCGTCCTCGTCGTTTCAGCGACGCTCGGCGTGGCCTACGCGATCCTCACCGAATCCGCCGTCAGCTACCTCGGCCTCGGCGTGCAGCCCCCCACACCGTCCTGGGGGAACATGCTCCAGCGTGCCCAGCAGTACGTGTTCACCGCCCCGGTGCTCGCGTTCTATCCCGGGGTGGCGATCGTCACCGTGGTGCTCGCCTTCAACTTCCTCGGCGACGGACTCCGCGACCTGCTCGACCCTCGCTCGCGCAACCGTGCGTGACACCTGAAACGCGACCGCCCCGTCATGGCGACGGCGCCGTGCACCGCCTAGCCGGCGGCCTCCCGCGTCGCCTTCCCGGCGGCCTTCGCGAGCCTGCTCCTGCGCCGCGCCGCGCTGTTGCGGTGGATCGCTCCCCGCTTCGCTGCCTTGTCCAGCGCGCTGGCCGCGGCGGACACGCTGGCGGTCGAGTCGTCGCCGCCAGCGATCGCGGTGCGCGCGCGGCGCACCGCCGTGCGGGCGGAGGAACGCGCGAGTGTCTTGATCTCGGCGCGCCGCACGGCCTGCCGGATGCGCTTGAGCGCGGAGCGCTTCTTTGTCGCCATCGTGGGAAGACTACCCGAACGTCGCAGCGCGCGCCGCGATAGCGTCGTCGGCGGCGCCGACCATACTCAACGGCGAAGTGTCCGTCGCCCGCGCCTCGACGATCATGATCATCACGCTCGTCGCGAGCCGCATCCTCGGCTGGCTGCGGCTCTCCGTGATCGGGGCGCGCTTCGGCCAGTCGCCCGAACTCGACGCGTTCCTCGCGGCGTTCCGCGTGCCCGACACGATCTTCAACCTGCTGGTGGCCGGCGCCCTGGCGAGCGCCTTCATCCCGGTCTTCACGGGGTACCTCGCCAAGGAGCGTGAGGACGAGGCCTGGCGCGTCGCATCGACCGTCCTGAACGCCATGCTCGTCCTGCTCGTCCTGCTCTCCGCGGTCATGTGGGTGGCGGCGCCATGGGTGGTGCCGCTCTTCGCCAACTTCGCCGACCCGGCGCAGGTGAACCTCACCGTCCACCTCACGCGGATCATGCTGCTGAGCCCGATCTTCATGGGCCTCTCGGCGCTCTTCACCGGCATGCTGAACTCGTACCGCCAGTTCCTCGCCGGCGCGACCGCGCCGCTGGTCTACAACGCCGTGATCGTGCTCTTCGCCCTCTTTGCCGCACCCTTCCTGGGGGTCGACGCGCTCGCGTACGGCGTGGTGGCGGGCGCCGCGCTGATGTGGCTGGTGCAGGTGCCCGAGCTCACCTTCCGGCGGACGCGCTATTCGTTCTCATTCGACCTCGGCCACGCCGGGGTGCGCGAGATCGCCCGCCTGACCGGGCCGCGCACGCTCGCGCTCGGCTCCGTGCAGTTCGTGCTCATCGTCGACACTTTCCTCGCGTCCCGCATGCCCGAAGGCTCGCTGACCGCGCTGAACTACGCCTTCCAGCTCCTGATGCTTCCTCTCGGCGTGTTCTCCATCGCGATCTCCGCGGCGGTGTTCCCCACGCTGTCGCACTACGCGTCGCTCGGACAGCAGCGGCGGATGCGCCACGCGCTCCAACAGGCCATCCGGTGGATCCTCTTCCTGACGCTCCCCACCGCGATCGCGATGATCGTGCTCCGCCGTCCGGTCGTGAACCTGTTCTTCGAGTACGGCCGCTTCGGCCCGGCCGCGCGCGAGGCGACCCAGGCCGCCTTCTTCTTCTACTCGCTCGGGTTGGCAGGCCATGCGCTGGTGCAGATCCTCGCGCGCGCGTACTACGCGTCGAAGGACACGGTCACACCGCTCGTGCTGACGCTCCTGTCGATCGCGCTGAACGTGGTGCTCTCGGTGTCGCTCGCGGGGCCGTACGGCATCAACGGGCTCGCGACCGCCAACTCCGTCGCGACGCTGGCGGAGGCGACGCTGTTCATGGCGCTGCTCGCCCCACGCGCCCGCCTGCGCATGGCGGGACTCGGGGTCGCCTCGCTCAAGATCGCCGCCACGAGCCTCGTGATGGGCATCGCGATGTTCCTCTTCGTCAGAGCGACGAACTTCACCGTCGACCTCGAGCAGACCAAGCTCGGACTCCTGCTGCAGACGGCGCTCGCCGTGGCGGTCGGGGTCGTCGTGTACTTCTTCGCCTCCTCGCTCCTGCGCGTGCGCGAGCTCGACGAGCTCGTGCGGTTCGTGCGCGGGCGCTTCTCGCGGCGTGAAGCGGTGACCGTGGCGTGACGGCGGATCCCCGCGCCGGCGACCGCGCCGCTGTGCGCCGGGACGACATGGCACGCATCCGCAATTTCTCGGTCATCGCGCACGTGGACCACGGCAAGACGACGCTGTCGGACCGGCTGCTCGAGCTGACCGGCACCGTCGCGCTGCGTGAGATGCGCGACCAGCTCCTGGACTCGATGGACCTCGAGCGCGAGAAGGGGATCACGATCAAGGCGCGGGCGGTCCAGATGCGCTGGAGGGCGCCCGACGGGCTCGAGTACGAGCTGAACCTCATCGACACGCCGGGCCACGTCGACTTCAACTACGAGGTCAGCCGTTCGCTCGCGGCGTGCGAGGGCGCGGTGCTGCTCGTCGACGCGTCCCAGGGGGTCGAAGCGCAGACGCTCGCGAACGCCTACCTGGCGGTCGAGCAGGGCCTCGACGTCATCCCCGTCATCAACAAGGTGGATCTGCCGAACGTCGAGCTCGACGTCGTGCGGGCGGATCTCCACGCGACGCTCGGATTCGGCGACGACGAGGTGCTGCTCGCTTCGGGGAAGACCGGTGAAGGGGTGCGCGAGCTGCTGGACGCCGTCGTCGAGCGCGTGCGGCCTCCCTCCGGCGACACGGCCTCGCCGCTCCGGGCTCTGATCTTCGACTCGCACTACGACGCGTACAAGGGCGTCGTCGCGCACGTTCGCATCGTCGATGGCGAGCTGTCCTCCGGCGAGCGCATCAGGGTCATGGCGACGGCGAAGACCAGCGAGGTGCTCGAGCTCGGCGTCTTCGCGCCCCTCGCCACGCCTCGCGCGCGGCTCGCGACGGGTGAGGTCGGCTACATCGCGACCGGACTGAAGGCGGTGGCCGACTGCGGCGTGGGGGATACCGTCACGCTCGCCGCGCGTCCGGCGGCCGAGCCGCTCGCCGGATACCGCCCGGCGAAGCCCATGGTCTTCGCCGGCTTCTATCCGACCCAGGCTGAGGATTACCCGGCCATGCGCGACGCGCTCGAGAAGCTGCGCCTGAACGACGCGGCGCTGGTCTACGAGCCTGAGAATTCCCAGGCGCTCGGGTTCGGCTTCCGCTGCGGCTTCCTGGGGCTGCTCCACCTCGAGATCGTCCAAGAGCGGCTCGAGCGCGAGTACGGCGTCGAGCTCATCGCCACCGCGCCGTCGGTCGAGTACCGCGTGGTCACGACCGCCGGAGCCGAGATCCCGATCGACAACCCGGCGATGCTGCCGGACCCCGCGACGATCGCCGAGATCCGCGAGCCGTGGATGCGCGCCACGGTCATCGTGCCGACGCAGTACGTGGGGCCGGTGATGGACCTCGCGCAGGGCAAGCGCGCGACGCTCCGCGACATGACGTACGTCGACCCGCAGCGCGCGATGCTCGCGTACGAGATGCCGCTCGGCGAGGTGATCGTCGACTTCTACGACCAGCTGAAGAGCCGCTCCCAGGGGTACGCCTCTCTCGATTACGAGCTCGTCGAATACCGTGCTGCGGCTCTCGCGCGGCTCGACATCCTCCTCGCGGGCACCGTTGTCGACGCGCTCTCGATCATCGTGCACCGCGATCGCGCCGCCATCGCCGGGCGCGCGCTCGTGTCGAAGCTCCGCGAGCTCATCCCCAAGCAGATGTTCGACGTGCCCATCCAGGCGGCGGTCGGCGGCAAGGTCGTCGCGCGGGAGACGGTCAAGGCGAAGCGAAAGGACGTCCTCGCCAAGTGCTACGGCGGCGACATCAGCCGGAAACGGAAGCTCCTCGAGAAGCAGAAGGAGGGGAAGAAGCGCATGAAGATGGTGGGATCGGTGCAGATCCCCCAGGAGGCCTTCCTCGCCGTGCTGCGCATCAAGGACGATCTGTGAAGCGCGCCGCCAAGGCGTACCGGGCGCAGTACGAGCACCCGACGCAGCTGCTCGCCTCGACGTTCCTGCGCGCCGTCGCGACGGATGACGCGGCCGTGCTCTGGGAGCGACTCTCGCGCGAGACTCGCGGCCTGCTCGAGGGCCGTTACGCGGCGCACGCGCACATCGCGCTGCATCGAGCCGCCGGCGTAAGCGCCGACGCCGCGGACGCGCGCCTGGCGGACGTGCTGCGACCGCTGCGAGACGCGGTGCTCAGCGCGGCGGGCGGCCCCGCGCGGCTTCTCGGCCTTGGCGTTTCCGCCGCTCGGCTCGTCGACCGCGAGACCGTCTTCGTCCTGCTGCTCCTGGAATTCGGCGAGGAGCGCATCGTCCGCGAGGACGAGTGGCGGCCCGCGCACCTGCTCGCGTTCGTGCACGAGTCGCGCGAGTGGCTCCTCGACCTCGCCGCCACCGCGGAGCTGTCAGCCGAGGCCGAGCTGCCCGATCTGCTGGCCGAGATCCGTTGATCTCGCTCTATATCCACATCCCGTTCTGCGCGTCGCGCTGCCCTTACTGCGACTTCGCCACCGCACCAGCCACGAGCGCGCTCCGATCGCGCTACATGGCCGGGCTCCGGGCGGAGATCGCGCGCGAGGGGCACTTCCTCGGGCGACCCCCGGTCGCGACCGTGTACGTCGGCGGCGGAACGCCGAGCCTGCTCGAGCCCGCGGAGATCGCCTCGCTCGCGTCGGAGGTGCGCGCGGCGTTCGACCTGCGCCTGGGCGAGGCGACCTTCGAGGCGAACCCCGCCACCCTCGACCGCACCCGCCTCCAAGCCTGGCGCCAGTTCGGGATCACGCGCATTTCGCTGGGCGCGCAGTCGCTCGACGAGCGCGGGCTGCGCGCGCTCGGCCGGACGCACCAGGCGGCCGACGTCGCTCCCGCCGTCGAAGCCGCCCGATCGTGCGGCTTCGACGTGAACCTGGACCTCATCTTCGGCTGGCCCGGCCAGACGCCGAGCGATTGGGAGCTGGACCTGGATCGCGCGCTGGCGCTGGGGCCGGATCACCTCTCCGCGTATCCGCTCGAACTCGCGCTCGAGCCCGACGAGGGCGCCGCGAACTGGCCCGGCGGTTGGCCCGCAGTGGAGCGTTGGCGGCGTGACGCCCATGAGAGGCAGCCGGACGACGACGCCGTCGCCGCGCTCTACCAGATTGCGGAGCGACGCCTCGCACGCGCCGGATACCGGCACTACGAGATCGCGAACTGGGCCCGCCCGGGGAAGCGGTCCCGGCACAACCTCGTCTATTGGCGTGGCGGCGACTGGCTCGGCGTCGGCGCCGGTGCGCACTCGCACCTCGGCGGCGTCCGGTCGAGGAACGCCGGCGCGCTCGTTCCCTACCTCGAGCGCATCGAGGGCGGCTGCGCCCGGATCCTCGAGCCGTCCGATGCGCCGAGCGAGGCGGCGATGCTCGCGCTGCGGCTTGACGACGGCCTGGACCTCGCGCGCCACGCCGCGCGCTTCGGCCGCCCGCACACCGAGCGGATCCGAGCCGCGCTCCGCTCGCTCGACGGCGCCCGGCTGCTGCGCTGGTCGGGTCAGCGCGTGCGGCTCACGCCACGCGGCAGGCTCCTCGCGAACGAGGTGTTCGTGCGTCTCCTCCCCGACTGATTCCTCTGATCCCGCGGCTTCCTACCGCCGGGCTTGCCGGAAACGCGCGGAAGCGATATGCCTACGGCGCATCGCGAATCGCGCGTGGGAGGAATCGGTGCAGCAGGAATCGCAAGGCTCGTCAGCGGACGAACAGGATGAGGGCATGAGCTCGCAATCGTCCATGCCCGCCGCAGGCAGCGGCGCTCGGGGCATGGGCACGGAGAGCGGGGCCTCGGGCGGCGGTGGCCGCAAGTCGACAGGCCGCAAGAAGACGTCGGGGTCGAGTTCCGGCGGGCGCAGGTCGACCGCCAAGAAGACGGCGTCGTCGAAGAAGTCGACCGCATCAAGCGGCGGCGGGCGCAAGAAGACGACGGCGCGCAAGAAGACCACCGCGAGGAAGAAGACGACCGCGCGCAAGAAGACCACCGCGCGCAAGAAGACCACCGCGCGGAAGAAGACGACCGCGCGAAGGAAGAGCACCACACGGAAGACGACGGCGCGGAAGAAGACGACCTCGCGCAAGAAGACGACGGCGCGCAAGACCACCGGCCGCAGGAAGAGCACCGCGCGCGGCACCGGGGGCCGCAAGAAGACGACCGCGCGCAAGAGCACCAGGCGCCGCTAGACCGCGTGGGCGAGCGCGCCGGCCCCTGCGCGGGCGGCGCGCTCGCCAGCTCAGTTCCTCTTGCCGCGTCCCATGCCGGGCTTGCGCCCGTGATTCGCCTTCTTGCTCCGCCAGCCGATCTTTCCCGTGGTCTTCTGCTTCTTCTGACCCTTGCTCACAGGAGCTCCCCTCAGCGCATCCGGGGCTCCGCTTCGCCGAGCACCCTGGACGGGTCGGCTCGGGTGGCATGTACCCCTCTGATAACGCGGCTCATATCGCGCGGCCCCGCGGCCCCGACGGTGGGTCGCGCCGCGCGAAGGACCATTGTCCACTGTCGGCGGTCCCCATGCGCATCGCGGAGCTCGCACGGGCCGGCGGCGACCTCGCGGCGCGACGAATGCCTGCCGGCCTGACGCCGCGTCACCGTCTCCCCGGGTCCGTCATGCCACACTGCCGCCAGTGGCGAGCCCGGTGTCGCTGGCGGCCAACCTGTCCCGCATCTCGATCTTCGCGCAGCTGAGCGAGGAGGAGCTCCGCGCGCTCGCCGAGCGCACGCGGCCCCGCACCTTCCAGCGCGCCGACACCATCTTCCGCAAGGACGACCCCGCGACGCACCTGTATCTGGTCCTTGAGGGGGCGGTGAAGATCGCGCTGCCCGGCGAGTTCGGGCAGGAGGCGCTCGTCGCGCTGGTGCGCGCGGGCGACTTCTTCGGCGAGCTGTCGCTGCTCGACGGCGGTGCCCGGTCCGCATCGGCGACCGCGACGGAGGAGACCCACGCGGCCCTCCTGGCCCGAGACGACTTCCTGTCCTTCCTCGAGGCCCACCCCGCGGCGACCCGCGTGGTGCTGGCCGAGCTGGCGAGGACGATCCGCCGGCTCTCGGATCGGGTGGAGGATCTGATATTCCTCGACGTGCCCAGCAGGGTCGCGAAATACCTCCTCGACCTCGCGCAGGACCGCGGCGGGACCAAGCGCGAGTTCTCCCTGACCCAGGACGAGCTGGCCGCCTTCACGGGCGCCTCGCGCGTGTCGGTCAACCGCGTCCTGGGTGACCTCGAGCGCCGCCAGCTGATCAGCATCCGCCGCCGCCGGATCGCGATCCGCGACGCGCCGGGCCTGGCCAAAGAGATCCGCGTGTAGCACTCGTCCGGGAAACTCGGGGGCTGAGCCACGGATGCGGCCCGGGCACTCGGGCGATGAGCCACCCGGTTCAGGTCCACCCCGAGGGTCGTACTCGGCGGCGGAGCCACCCGGATGCGGTTCGGCCGGAGCCCGCCTCTATGTCCCCGACAGCCAACCCTCGAGATCCTCGGGGGGCAGCCGCCGGACGACGTTGACAGTAGGACTCCCCGCTGGTAGGTTCGTTAGCACTCTCAAGGGGAGAGTGCTAAAGAATGAGCGACGAGACAATGCCTGGTCCCACGCGTCTCCCGGATTTCTCCGCCCGCCAGCGGGACATTCTCCGGATCGTCATCCGCGAGTACATCGGCACGGCCGAGCCCGTCGCGTCGGTCGCGCTCGTCCGGCGCTACTCGCTCGACGTGTCCCCGGCGACGGTCCGTAATGAGCTGGCGGCCCTCGAGGAGCTGGGACTTCTGACGCACCCGCACACCTCGTCCGGGCGCGTGCCCACCGATCTTGGCTACCGCTTCTTCATCGACAGCCTGATGCCCGGCGCTGGCCTGGCGCCCGAGGAGCAGCTCACGGTGAGCCACCAGTTCCAGCAGGCACGCCGCGACACGAACCAGTGGCTTCGCCTCGCCGCTTCGACGCTCGCACGCCTGACCGCCGAGGCCTCGATCGTCACCTCCTCCGTCGCACGGGCGAGCAGATTGCGCCACGTCGAGGCCGTTCCCATCAGCGAACGGCGGGCCCTGTTGGTCGCGGTGCTCGAG
>JBHEML010000001.1:110594-121889 GCA_046262615.1 Candidatus Limnocylindria bacterium
GTGCTCGAGGGAGGCGAGGTCCTCCAGCAACTGCTGGACCTCGCGGACCCGGCGACGGCGGAGGACCTTCGTGGGCTCTCGGCCCGCCTTCGGTCGCGCGTGGCCGGCGGGGATGCCCGTCGCGTCCGCCGCGTCGCGACGGGCGAGACGGTGAACGCAGAAGCGGTGCTGCGGGCGCTGTCCGCGATGCTGGAAGACCGCGACCGGGCGCGCGCCCGGGACATCTACTACGACGGCGTACAGAACATCCTGGCGCAGCCCGAATTCGCGCAGACGGGCCGGATCCGCGAGATGTTCGAGCTACTCGAAGATCGGACCCGGCTCGCGGACGTGCTGCCGCCATTTCTCGCTCGCGGCGACGTGCACGTCGCCATCGGACGCGAGCACAGCCTCGAGCCGCTTCGCGGCTGCAGCCTGGTCTTCGGCCGCTACGGCGGCCGCTCCTCGGCCGTTGGCTTCGTGGGCATCGTCGGCCCGACCCGCATGGACTACGCACGCTCCATCGGCGCCGTCCGCTTCGTCGGAAGCCTGATGAGCGATCTCGTACGAGTGGTGGAAGGAAACTAGGCATGGACGACGACAAGGTGAAGAGGGCGGAACAGCTGCTCGAGGAGCGGCTCGGTTCACGCCCGCGCACGAACGGTCCGACCGCGGCCGCGGGCGTCGGCGACGCGGACCGGGAGACTGAGGGAGCGGCCGCATCAGCGGGCGAGGAGGCCGCGGCGGCGGACACCGGCGCCGCATCCACGGCACCCACACCGCCCGAGCCGTCCGCCGACGAGCTCACGCGCGATCTCCAGCGCCTCGCGGCCGACTTCTCGAATTACCGCAAACGCAACGAGGCCGACCGCGCCGACTTCGCGCGGTTCGCGAAGGCCGACCTCATCGCCAAGCTGCTCGACGTGCTCGACGGCTACGACCGCGCCCTCGCGACCGTCCCCGACGAGCTGCGGGGCCAGCCCTGGGTCGAGGGCATGTGGCTCGTCGAGCGCAAGCTGCGCTCGATCCTCGACGCGGAAGGACTCACCACCCTCGATTCGGTGGGGAAACCCTTCGACCCCTACGTGCACGAGGCCGTCGCGCACGTCGAGTCGGACGAGCCGGAGGGTACGGTCGTCGAGGAGTTCCAGAAGGCATACCGGCTGCACGACCGTGTGATCCGGCCCGCACTGGTCACCGTTTCCAAAGGATCCAAGGAGGACAATTCCTAATGCCAAGAGTCATCGGCATCGATCTCGGCACCACGAACTCGGCCGTCGCCTACATGGAAGGCGGCGAGCCGACGATCATCCCGAACGCGGAGGGCGGCCGCATCACGCCGTCCGTCGTCGCCTTCACGAAGTCGGGCGAGCGGCTCGTCGGCCAGGTCGCGAAACGACAGGCGATCACGAACCCCGACAACACGATCTACTCGATCAAGCGCTTCATGGGGCGCCGCTTCACCGACCCCGAGGTGCAGCGCAGCGTGAAGCTCGTCCCGTACAAGATCGCGCAGGCCTCGAACGGAGGCGTGGACGTCATCCTGGGCGATGGCAAGCACCTCTCGCCGCCCGAGATCTCCGCGATGATCCTGGGCAAGCTCAAGGCCGACGCCGAGGCGTTCCTCGGCGACAAGGTCACGCAGGCAGTCATCACGGTGCCCGCCTATTTCGACGACAACCAGCGGCAGGCCACCAAGGACGCGGGCAAGGTCGCCGGCCTTGATGTCCTGAGGATCATCAACGAGCCCACTGCCGCCTCGCTCGCGTACGGGCTCGACAAGAAGAAGGACGAGGTCGTCGCGGTCTACGACCTCGGAGGGGGCACGTTCGACATCTCGGTCCTTCAGCTCGGCGAAGGCGTCTTCGAGGTCAAGGCGACGAACGGCGACACGCACCTCGGCGGCGACGACTTCGACCAGCGGATCATCGACTGGCTCACTGAGGAGTTCAAAAAGGACCAGGGCATCGATCTCAAGGGTGACCGGATGGCGCTCCAGCGCCTGAAGGAGTCCGCCGAGAAGGCGAAGATCGAGCTGTCGACGACGATGCAGACGGAGATCAACCTGCCGTTCATCACCGCCGACCAGTCCGGCCCGAAGCACCTCGCGATCACGCTCACGCGAAGCAAGCTCGAGCAGCTCATCGGCGACCTCGTCGAGAAGACGATCGGCCCGGTGCGCCAGTGCCTGACCGACGCGGAGCTGACCGCCGACAAGGTGCAGGAGGTGATCCTGGTCGGGGGCATGACCCGCATGCCGCTCGTCATCGAGACGGTCAAGAAGCTCTTCGGCAAGGAGCCGCACAAGGGCGTGAATCCGGACGAGGTCGTCGCCGTCGGCGCGGCCATCCAGGCCGGCGTGCTGAAGGGCGAGGTCAAGGACGTCCTTCTGCTCGACGTCACGCCGCTCTCGCTCGGCATCGAGACTCTGGGAGGGGTCGCGACCAAGCTCATCGAGCGCAACACCACGATCCCGACCTCCAAGTCGCAGGTCTTCACCACGGCCTCGGACGGCCAGACACAGGTCGAGATCAACGTCGTGCAGGGCGAGCGCGAGTTGTCGCAGGACAACAAGAGCCTCGCACGCTTCATCCTCGACGGCATCCCGCCGGCACCGCGCGGCGTGCCGCAGATCGAGGTGACGTTCGACATCGACGCCAACGGCATCGTCAACGTGAAGGCGCGCGACAAGGCGACGAACAAGGAGCAGCACATCACGATCACCGCCTCGAGCGGCCTCTCCAAGGAGGACGTCGCGAAGCTCGTTCGCGACGCCGAGGTTCACGCGGACGAGGACAAGCGAAGGCGCGAGCAGATCGAGGTCCACAACGAGGGCGACACGCTCGCGTATCAGTCCGAGAAGGCCCTCCGAGACAACGCGGACAAGGTTCCCGAAGACGTGAAGCGCGAGGTCGAGGAGAAGATCGCGGCCCTACGCGAGGCCCTCGGGGGCGACGACACGGAGCGGATCCGCACCGCGAGCACGGAACTCCAGCAGGCCGCGACGAAGATCGGCGAGTCGATGTACAAGTCCGAGCAGGCGCAGGGCGCACCGCCCGAGGGCGAGCCGGCGACAGCCGGCGCGGCGACCGGCGAAGGCAAGTCCGACACCGGCGACACGATCGAGGGCGAATTCAAGGAGAGCTAAGGGAAACGGCCCCGTCCCGGCAACTCCGGGACGGGGCCTGTTTCCGCCTCCGGTCGCCGCATCGCCCGAGGCCCCTGCACCTCGTACCCGGCTCCGCGACCGGAGCCCGGCGAAGCCAGCGGACGGAGCTGGGTGGAGCAGGGAGGGCTTCGCCCGACCGAGCGGACTAGCTCTACCTGACCGTCAGCGTCCCGACCATGCCGTACTCCTCGTGGCCGGGGAAGTGGCACACGAAGGTCAGCGTTGCCGGCACGTCGAAGGTGATCGTCGTCGTCCGCGTGCCGCCCGGCGGCAGCGACACTTCCGTCGACCTGTCGTCGTGGAGAGCCTCGGTCCCCGCGCGGTGGATCTCATGCACCCGCGCGTCGCCAACGATCCATTCGTGGTCGATCGGGTCGTCGTTGCGCAGCACGAACGTCACCGGCACTCCGGCCGGCACCTCCACCGCGCTCTGCGAGAAGCGCGAGTGATGGATGCCGATCTCGACTGTCCTTCCTGCGCTGGCCGGCGCGGCCTCGGAATCCGCGAGGACGATGGCGGCGGCGAGCGTCGCCGTCATCAGCACGAGGCGTACGGGCGCGCTCACGAGAAGCGCGCCCGGTGGCGGCCGCGCCGGATCGTGAGCAGGGCGAGCGCGACCGCGGCGAGGGCGACCGCGGCGAGCGCGACCGCGGCGAGGGCCGGTGCGGCACCCGACGGATCCTGGAGCGCCGGCGGCGCGAGCAGGCCCGCCGCGACGGGCGACGGCGCCGTGCCCGACGCCCCGACCGCGAGGTCGTAGCGCAGCTGGCCGGCGGCCGCGTCGACGCGCACCTTCGTGAGCCAGGCGTCCGCGGGTACCCAGGACATCCCGTCGTCGCTGCGCAGGTCGGCGAGGAGCGACGACGTCGCGGCGGCGCTGTGCGTGAGCTCGAGCCCGTTGCCGCCGACGCCCGGCAGCAGGGAGGGGCGGACGTCGGTGAGCAGGTACACGTCGGCCTCGATGCGGTCGGTCGTGGTCTTGCCGAGGCCGAGAATTCGCAGCGGCACCCACGGGTCGGAAGTCGGGATCGAGATGTGGACGGGAGTGCCGTCGCCGAGGCCCTGGCCGCGGGCCTTGGCCGCGTCCGCGTCGAAGACGGCGGCGAGGAAGATCGGGCTGCGCGCGGCGTAGAAGTCGAGCACCTCCGGCGCGTCGGGCGGAAGCCTGAACCCGTTCTCGGTCGCCCACCGGCCGACGGCCTCGCCGCCTCCCCTGAGGACCGTGATGTCGAGAGCGTCGACGCGCGTGGTGAGGAGCACCTCCGCGTCCCCTCGCGCGGGCGTCGGCGCGCTGCCGAGGGTCAGCTGCCTCCGCGGCGCGGTCTCGAGAGCCAGGCGCTGCAGGGTCCACTTGCCCCCGCGCTCGACGCTCGAAGGGACGCCCGGGAGTGGCACCAGCGACCCGAAGCGACCGCCTCCGCCGGCGAACTCGAACGACGTCACGTAGTGCTCCACGCCATCGTGGTAACCCGCGAACGTGGTGGTCCGGAGCAGGTTCACCGCGCCGTTCGGTCCGATGAGCCCCGCGCAACCCAGTGCCGGCGCGGCGGCCGCGAGCATGGTCGCGACGAGCGCGATCAACGTGAGCGTCGTTCGGCGCATGGTCCGCCCCCTTTCGCCGGCACGGTGTCCGGCCCACCACTCGTGACGACGCCGGGGCGGGAAAGTTCCCGGGTCCGCTCCTCGCGCGGCTCGCCAGGCGGACCGATATCCGTGAGAGCGGGGCTCGCGAGCCGTCGACCGTCAACCGGAGCGGAATGGCAGGAGCCCGCACGCGTGGGCCGGGGACCGCGCCGAACGCGCCCGCACGGCCGATAATTGGGTCGTGGCGACGACACGCGATCACTACGAGGTGCTGGGCGTCGCGCGCGGTGCGTCGGAGGACCAGATCCGCAGCGCTTACCGAAGGCTCGCCCGGCAATACCACCCGGACGTCAACGACGCCGACGACGCCGCGGCGCGCTTCCGCGAGGTCACGGAGGCGTACGAGGTGCTGTCCGACCCGCAGCGGAGACAGCGCTACGACATGTTCGGCAGCGGCGGGGGGTTCGGCGACTTCGGCATCGGCGACATCTTCGAGACGTTCTTCGGTGGCGACCGCCGCCGGGAGCGCGGGCCCATGCGCGGGGCCGACCTGCGCATGGAGATCGAGTTGGAACTGGTCGATGCCGTCCGCGGCGGCGAGCGCGTCATCTCGGTGCCGCGCCTTGAGAACTGCGAGCGCTGCGGCGGCAGCGGCGGCGAGCCGGGCACGGGAACGTCCACCTGCGCCACCTGCGGCGGCCGGGGCGAGGTGCGGCAGATGCAGCAGTCGGTGTTCGGCCGGTTCGTAAACGTCGCCACCTGTCCCCGCTGTGGCGGCGCCGGGCGCACGATCGACTCGCCCTGCGCCACCTGCCGCGGGGAGGGGCGCCAGCGGAAGGATCGCGAGATCAGGCTCGTCATTCCCGCGGGGATCGACGACGGCCAGCAGCTGCGGGTCTCAGGTGAAGGCGAAGTGGGCGGGCGGGGCGGGCCCGCTGGAGACCTGTACGTGCTGGTCCGCCTCGCGGAGGACCGGACGTTCCGGCGGGACGGCGATGACCTCATCCACGCACTGCGGGTATCGCCGGCGCAGGCGGCGCTAGGGGAGGAGCTCGAAGTGCCACTGATCGAAGGCGGCAAGGCGAAGGTGAAGGTTCCGAGCGGCGCGCAGCACGGCGAGGTGGTGCGCCTGCGTGGCAAGGGCGTTCCACGTCTGGGAAGGTCGGGCCGCGGCGACCAGCTCGTCGTGCTGGAGGTCGTCGTCCCGCGTTCCCTGTCGAAGGAGGAGCGCCACCTCTACGGCAAGCTCCGCGAGCTCTCCGGCACGCCCGTGCGCGACGACGAAGACGACCGCGACGGCAGGTTCGACAGGATCAGGGACGCGTTCGGCGGCAGCTGAGCGCGGCGGACCCCTTCGCTGGCTCGAGGTCGCCGTGCCGGCGCACGCCGAAGCGGTCGAGGCCGTGAGCGAGATCCTGGACCGCGTCGGGTACAACGGGATCGCGGTGGAGCAGCCGCTCGAGCCGGGTGACGGCGCCGACCACGTCGTGAAGGCGTACCTCGTCTACGACCGCACGGCGCGCGTACGCGCCCGGCGCATCCGCAGCGCTCTCGGGCACCTCCAGGCGTTCGGCCTTGGACCGATCGGCGACATGCGCCTGCGCGTCGTCCGCGACGACGACTGGCTGGAGTCGTGGAAGGCGTCGTTCACGCCGCTGCGCGCAGGGTCGTTCCTGGTCCGTCCGACGTGGCTCGACGCGGAGCAGGAGGGCGCCACGACGATCGTGCTCGATCCAGGCATGGCCTTCGGCACGGGATCGCACCCGACCACGCGCCAGTGCCTCGAGGCGCTGTCCGTGCTGCATGTGGAGGGCGCGCGGGTCCTCGACGTCGGAACGGGCTCCGGCATCCTCGCGATCGCGGCCGCCAAGCGCGGCGCACGCGAGGTGCTCGCGCTCGACACGGACGTGATCGCGGTGCGCGCGGCCGGCGACAGCGCCGCGCTGAACGGCGTCGACATGGTGGTGGCGCTCGGGTCGGCGTCCGCCGCGCCTGGGGAATTCGACGTCGTGATCGCGAACATCGTGGGGCCCGTCCTCGTCGCCATCGCTGCTGACCTTCGCCGGCGCCTGGCGACGCCCGGGACGCTCGTCCTCGCGGGGATCACGACAGAGGCGGCGGACGGCGTCCGCGCGGCTTTCGAGGGCACCGGCCTCGCCCTCGCCTCCAGCGACCTGCGCGGCGGGTGGATATCGCTCGTGTTCGCCGCGCGCTGATGCACCGCTTCTTCGTGGCGGCGGGGGCCGTGGAGGGCGAGCGCGGCAGGATCGTCGGCGAGCAGGCGCGCCAGGTCGCGACGGTCCTGCGCCTCGGAGCGGGGGAGCACGTGGTCCTCGTGCAAGACGGCGAGGAGGTCGAGATCGCCCTCGAGCACGTCGCGCGGACGGAGGCCTGGGGCCGAGTCATGTCCCGGCGGCGAGCGGAGACCGAGCCGCGCATCGCGCTCACCGTCGCGCTGCCGCTCCTCAAGGGCGACCACAGCGAGCAGGCCCTGGCGGCCGCGGTCCAGCTCGGTGCCTCCCGCGTGGTGCCGTTCAGCAGCGCCCGCTCCGTCGTCCGGGAGCTGCCGCCGGCGCGGCGTACCCGGCTCGAGCGGATCGCTCGCGAGTCGGCCGAGGTCGCGCGCCGCGGCCGGGTGCCCGAGATCGGACCCGCGCTCGAGTGGGCGGATCTGCTGCCGGCTCTCGATCCGCCCGTCCTCGTCGCATGGGAGGAGGCGCGTACGCCCCTCCTCCGCGATGCGCTGCCCCGCGGCGACCGGCTCTCGCTCGTCGTGGGCCCGGAGGGCGGGCTCGGGCAGGACGAGGTCGATCTCGCCCGCCGCCAAGGGGCGCAGGTCGTATCGCTCGGGCGCCGCGTGCTGAGGGCGGAGGTGGCCGTCGTCGCGGCGGTCGCCCAGCTGGTCGGGGCTCTCGACCGGTGATCTACGCGTATCTGTACCGATCGCCCCGAGGGGGCCGGCTTCGCTATCATCGGTCCGTCGGCCGCTCCGAGCCGACCACGTCTGCTACGACTGAAGGGCGGGTGACAGCCACTCCAGTGTCCGAAGTGATCATCGGCGAAGGCGAGTCCTTCGAGGCCGCGCTGCGCCGTTTCAACAAGAAGATCCAACAGGCCGGCATCCTCGCCGAGGCGCGCCGCCGCGAGTACTACGAGCGCCCGGCCGCGAAACGCAAGCGCAAGGAAGCGAAGCGCCGCAAGCGCTGACCGCAAGAAGCGGTCTCGAGGCTCGCCTCCAGGCGGACCTGCGCAGCGCCATGAAGGAGCGGGACCAGGTGCGGCGTGACACGCTGCGGCTGGCGCTCTCGGCCGTCCATTACGAGGAGGTCGCGAGCGGCGCTCCGCTGGGCGCGGACGCCCTCGAGCAGCTGCTCCGCAAGCAGGCGCGGTCACGCCGCGAGTCGATCGAGGCCTTCGCCAAGGCGGGCCGCGGGGAGCTCGTCGCCAAGGAACGGGCGGAGCTCGCGGTCATCGAGGGCTACCTCCCCCCGCAGCTGGACCGCGACGCCATCCGTTCGGCGGCGGACCGCGCCATCGCGCAGTCGGGCGCAGCTGGGCCGGCCGACCAGGGGAAGGTGATGCGCGCGGTCATGGGCGAGCTGCGCGGCAAGGCCGACGGGAAGCTCGTCGCCGAGGTCGTCTCCGAGCAGCTCGCGCGGCGCGCCGGGTGACGCGCGCGGAGAGAGGCGAGGTGAGCACGACGGATCGGATCACGATCCTGATCCCGGACCCCGACGAGATGATGTTCGTGACGGGCAGGAATGACGCGAACCTCGACCGGATCGAACGCGCATTCCCGGTGAAGGTGACCGCGCGCGGAGCCGAGATGCGCGTCAGCGGCGACGCGGGTTCTGTGGCGCGCGTCGGCGAGCTCGTCGCCGCGATGCGCGGTCTCGCCGAGCGCGACGAGACTCTGCGCGGTCCGGCGCTCGACCGGCTGATCGGCGAAGCGAAGGAATCGCCCGTGAGCAGGCCCGAGCAGCTGCGCGACGTCGTGGCCACGACCGTACGCGGGAAGCGCATCACGCCGCAATCCGAGAACCAGCGGCGCTACGTCGAGGCGATCCGCAGCCACGACCTCGTCTTCGCCACCGGCGTCGCGGGCACCGGGAAGTCCTACCTCGCGGTCGCCATGGGGATCGCCGCCTTGCGCGAACGCAGGGTCGCGCGCCTCATCCTGACCCGACCGGCCGTCGAAGCGGGGGAGCGTCTCGGGTTCCTGCCGGGGGACCTGCAGGAGAAGATCGACCCGTACCTGCGCCCGCTCTACGACGCGATGTACGAGCTCATGCCTCCGGAACGGTTCGGCCGTTCGCAGGAGCGCGGCGAGATCGAGGTGGCACCGCTCGCGTACATGCGCGGCCGGACGCTGAACGAGGCGTTCATCATCCTGGATGAGGCGCAGAACACGACGCCCGCCCAGATGAAGATGTTCCTCACGCGGCTGGGCTATGGATCGCAGGCGGTGGTCACCGGCGACATCACGCAGGTCGACCTGGCGGATGCGCAGCGCTCGGGCCTGGTGGTAGCGCGCGAGATCCTTCGCGATGTCGACGGGATCTCGTTCGTCGACTTCGACGAGCGCGACGTCGTCCGCCACGAGCTCGTCGCGCGCATCGTGAAGGCGTACGACCACGCGGAGGGGCGACGGACGTGATCACGCTCGAGCGCGCACGCACGATGCGGGACGCGCGCGCGATGCTGCGCACCCCGCGCGGCCGGCTCTCGACCTTCGTGGTGCTGTGCGCGATCTTCAGCGGGATCGCGCTACTGCTGTCTCCACCAGCCACCGTCTCGTACAACGCCGGCGTCGTCGCCGACCGCTCGATCAAGGCGCCGCGCAGCGTCTCGTACGTGTCCGAGCTGCTCACCGAGGCCGAGCGCAACCGCGCCGCCGCCGCGGTGGCTCGCGTCTCCGCGCTGAACCCCGCCGTCTCGGTCGAACAATCGGGCCGGCTCGCCACCGCGCTCGCGGCGATCGCCCGTGTGCGCTCCGACGGTGGACTGCCGCGCGACCAGCGCATCGCGGCGCTCGGCCGCCTTTCGGAGGCCACGCTCTCCCCGCAGACGACCGTCGACGTGCTGGACATGCCGCAGCCGGAGTGGGACGCGTTCGCGCGCGACCTCGACAACGCGCTGCGCACGCTGTTCGGCTCGGGGATCCGCCCGGAGCAGCTGGAGGGCGCGAAAGCCGAGGCCGCAAAAGCACTCCCGGGCGGATGGACGGACCGGCAGAAACGCGCCGGAACGGAGCTGCTCCAGCAGTTCCTGCGCGCGAACGTGCTGTCCGATTCGGCCGCCACGGAGGCCGAGCAGGCGAGGGCGCGCGCCGCCGTGAACGGCGTGCAGGTCCAGGTCACCGAGGGCGAGATCGTCGTGCGCGAGGGCAGCGTCGTCACCGCCCAGGACGTTGAAAAGCTCCAGCACCTCGGGCTCGTCAACGCCGGCATCGACTGGCGCGTGGCGCTCGGGCTCCTGTTGTGGGCGGTGCTGATCGCGGCGGTCCTCGGGCTCTTCATCGACCGCTTCGCCCAGGAGGCCTGGGCCGACGACCGGAAGCTGACGCTCGTGGGCCTGACGCTGATCGCGCTCACGCTGACCGGCCGAGTCCTCGCACCGGCCCACCCGGTCGCCTTCTACTTCGCTCCGTTCGCCGCGGCGGCGATGATGCTGACCGTCCTCGTCGGCGGGCGCACCGCGCTCGCGACGCAGATCGCGGGGGCGCTCCACGTCGGCATCATGTCGGGGCAGGTCGAGTACACGGCCTATGTGCTCGTGCCGGCGCTGTTCGGCATGGCGGCGGTGCGGCGAGCCACGACGGCGCGCGAGTTCGCGAGCGGCTCGCTGAATGTCGTGCTCGGGAACCTCGGAGTCGTCGCCTCGTTCCTGCTCGTCGCGCGCGCCACGGACGTCCTCGGGCTGGTGCAGCTTGGCGCCGCGGCGGCGGTCAGCGGCTTCGGCTCAGGACTGCTCGCGTACGCGGGCATGGCGATCCTCGGCCACCTCCTAAAGATCACGACCGTCTTCGAGCTGCGGGAACTCGCCGACCCGAACAACCCCCTGCTGCGGCAGCTGCTGCTGCGCACGCCCGGCACGTATCACCACTCGCTGCTCGTGGCCAACCTCGCCGAGCGCGCGGCCGAGGTGATCGGTGCCGACCCGCTGGTCGCCCGGGTCGGGGCCTACTACCACGACATCGGCAAGATGCGGAATCCGATGGCCTTCATCGAGAACCAGACCGGACACAATCCGCACGACGAGCTCGACCCGCTCGTATCCGCGGGCATCGTGTCCGCTCACGTTCGCGACGGCCTCGCGCTCGCCGAGCGGTACCACCTGCCGCCGGTGATCCGCGAGATGATCCCGGGGCACCACGGGACGAGCGTCATCCGCTACTTCTACCAGCAGGCCCGGGACCGCGGCCAGGTCGTCGACGAGAAGGACTTCCGCCACCCGGGGCCGAAGCCGCGCAGCCGCGAGGCCGGGATCGTCATGCTTGCGGACGGGACCGAGGCCTCGGTGCGCTCTCTCGCGGAGAAGACCCCGCAGGCGATCCGCACGAT
>JBHEML010000002.1:0-95101 GCA_046262615.1 Candidatus Limnocylindria bacterium
ACCGTGCTCAGCACGATGAGGAGCGCGTACACGAGGACGAGGCCACAGACGAGTGCGAGGAGGAACGCTCCGATCGCGGCCGGCGAGAGCGCCTCCAGGCGGGCGAGGCCGAAGGCCACGACGACGGAGCCGAGAAGGACCTGGCCGAGGTTCGAGGACTTCAGGTGCCTGACGCTCACGAGGAACTGGCTGCTGGCAGGCTTGAGCAACACGAAGTCGAGCGTCCCGAGGCGTACGTGCTCCATGAAGCGCTCGAAGCTCGGGATGAACACGAACTCGCTGACGCCCTGCACGATGTAGAAGACGCCGAGCAGCACGAGCATCTGCGGGAGCGTCCAGCCCCCGATCGACGGTGTATAGGCGAAGAGGATCAGCACCGCTCCGACGCTCGTAGAGATCACCATGACGAGCGACAACAGGTCGATCGCGAAGTTCACGCGGTAAGCGAGCTCGAACTGCAACTCAGTGCGCGCGAACAGCCGGAAGAGCCGCAGATAACGCACCGCTACGCGCCCACGGCGCTGTACTGGCGCAGTCCGGCCCGCCAGACGACCTGCAGGAGGGCGTACGCGGCGACCAGCCAAACCGCCTGGCCACCTATCAGCAGCAGCGACTGCTCGAAGGTCGTCGCGCCGCGCAGGATGTCGACCGGCACCCCGAGCATGTACGCGTATGGCAGCGCATAGGCGACCGCCTGAAGCGGTCCGGGCAGCAGCGCGAGGGGAGCGATCTGCCCCGAGAAGATGAACGCGATGCGCTCCGAGAACGTGTTGAGCGCCGACATGCGGGTGATCCAGAACGCGCTCGAGGAGACGACCCAGCCGAACACGAAGCGCAGCGCCGCCGCGAGAAGAAGACTAGGGACGAAGAGCAGGTAGTGCCACGCCTCCGGCGGGAAGCGCGCTCCGAACGTCACCGCGATGGCGACGATCGCGGGCGCCAGCGCTCCCGCGGTGAACACCTTCCAGACGATGTTCTCGACGACCGCGTAGTGGATCGGGTGCAGCGGCCGAAGGAGCAGCGGCGAAAGCCGCCCCTGGCGGATCTGGAACTCGAATTCATATGCGTTCCACGAGGTGGTGAGGTGGATGACGATCGTGACGCCGATGTAGTACGCCGCGAAGTCAGGCACGCCGAACGAGCCGATGGACCCGCCTCGAGCGGACACGACCGCCACCCAGGCGGCGAGGAAGATGATCGGCCGGAGGAGCGAAAAGAACACGTACAGGAACAGAGAGACGCGGTACTGCGCGGCGTGCTGGAATCCGGCCACCAGCAGTGCGCGATAGGCGCGGATCACGCCGACACGCCCCTCACGCGGACGCGCCGATCGGCTGCTCGCCGCTGAAGATGCGGTCGACGACCTCCTCGATCGGAGGGTCCTCGACGGACAGGTCGACGAGCGCCTCGCCGAGATCGCGGACCAAACGCGCGGTCCGCTCCGGTACGTTCTCGCGCGGGATGCGCACCGTGACCCGGCCCTCCTCGTGCGACACGACGGTGCCGTAGCGACCGAGGTCGGCATCGCGCGCGCCGTCGTGCAGCGTCGCCACGATGAGCTTGTACGGGGCCATGCGGCCGGCGAGCGCAGCCAGGCCGCCGTCGTACAGCAGCCGGCCGTGGTGGATGACGAGCACGCGTTTGCACAGCGCCACCACGTCGTCCATGTAGTGGCTGGTCAGAATGACCGTCGCGCCGGTCCGCAGGTTGTACTCGCGAACGAAGCGGCGGATGCGGGACTGCATGGAGACGTCGAGCCCGATCGTCGGCTCGTCGAGGAACGCGACCTTCGGCGCGTGCAGGAGCCCCGCGGCGAACTCGACCTTCATTCGCTCCCCGAGGCTGAGGTTGCGGACCGGCTTGTGGAGCAGCGGCGCGAGCTCGAGCAGGTCGACGAGCTCGTCCCGGCGGCGCCGGTAGTCGCCGTCCGTGATCCCGTAGATCTCCTGGAGGACGCGGAAGGAGTCCGCCGCGGGGATGTCCCACACGAGCTGCGTGCGGTTGCCCATGAGGAGGGCGATGTCCCGTAAGAACGCGTCCTCCCGCCGCCAGGGGATCCGGCCGAGGACGGTCGCCTCGCCCGATGTCGGGAAGAGCAGTCCCGAGAGCATCTTCAGCGCGGTGGTCTTTCCGGCCCCATTCGGTCCGAGGAATCCGACGACCTCGCCCGCGTCGATGGTGAAGGTGATGCCCGCGACCGCTTCGACGTCGCGGTACCGGCGACGGAAGATCGAGCGCACTGTCGCGCCGAGTCCCTCCTCGCGCTCGCTCACCCGGAAGGTCTTGCGCAGGGCGCGCACGTCGACGACGGGTCCACTCACGGTGACGCGAGACTAGGGCGCTTTAGGGCGCCGGGCCATGAGTGCTCGGATACATTCCGCGACCCCGCGTTCTCCGGTGGTCAGTGGTCCGCCGTCGTCTGCGCCGAGATCTGGGGACGGAGCCCCCACCCGGTCAGCCTCCCGCGGCCCGCCTGATGTCGGCCAAGCTCACGACCAGCAGAACGCCGAGAAGGAGCAGGAAGCCGACGGCGTGGATCGCGGCCTCGACCTGCGGCGACAGCTTTCGCCTGAAGAGCGCGCCAGCGAGGACGAAGAACAGCCGTCCGCCGTCGAGTCCCGGGAACGGGACGATGTTCAGCACCCCAAGGTTGACCGACAGCACGCCGATGAGCTTGAGGAACGTCGGCACGCCGAACTGCGCGACCTGCCCCGTCACCCGAAAGATCTCGATGGGTCCACCGACCTGCGGCGCTCCCTGGCCCGATCCCCCGCCCCGGCTGAGCAGCTGGCCCGGCAGATCGACGATCTGACCGACGACGTCCCCGGTGAGGCCGACCGCCTGTCCGACCGCCTGCGGCAAGGAGACCGCGACGGGCGCGGACACCTCCTCGAGCTTGATGCCGAGCGGACCCTCCCCCTCGGGCGGGTCGGCCCGCGGCGTCGCGCGGATCTCGATGGACCCGGTGCCCCGCTGGATCTGCAGCGCGATCGCGGTGTCGGTGTGTTTGTCGACGTACGCGCGGAGGCCGCGCGAGGAGGTGATGGCGTTCCCGTCGATCGCTTTCACTATGTCGCCTGACTGGATCCCGGCCGCCTGCGCGGGCGAGCTCGCCGCGACCTCGATGACCTTGACGTCGCCGTTCGGCGCGGTCGTGCCGAGCGAGAACGCCGCGGTGAGAACGACGATCGCGAGCACGAAGTTCATCGCGACGCCCGCGGCCAGCACGATCGCCTGCGACCACCACGGCTTGGACGTGAACGAGCCCGGTTCGCCCTCGCCCTGTTGGTGGATCGTGAAATCGTCCTGGCCGAAGATCCGCACGAAGCCGCCGAACGGGATCCAGTTCAGGCTGTACCGGATGCCCGCGTGCATGATGGACGCGGCGCGCGGGGGGAAGCCGAATCCGAATTCCAACACCCGCATTCCGAGCATGCGGGCGGTCGCGTAGTGCCCCAGCTCGTGGACAGCGACGATCAGCGTGAAGGTGAGCAGGAAGAGAACGAGCGTGCGCAGATCCGTGAACACGGAAAACAGGGCCGGCATCAGGAGACCGCCGCCGGGCTGAGCGCGCGCCTCACCTCAGCGTCGATAGCGACGATGTCCGACAGCGTCGTGATGCTGCCGGCACCGCCCGCGCCGATCTCCGCGCCCCGGCGCAGCAGCCGGGGGATCTCGGCGAAGCCGACCTTCCCGGCGAGAAAACGCTCGACCGCGACCTCGTCCGCCGCGGAGAGGCCGGCCATCGCGCCCAGGTCGCCCGAGCGCGCCGTCGCGAGGACGACCTCCAGGCACGGGTAGCGCCGCGCCTCGATCGGGCCGAAGCGCAGCGTCCGGTCGGCGGTCCAGTCGAGCCGCGGCGCAGGCCCGGGCACGCGGTCGAGGAGCAGCGCGTACTGGATGGGCAGGAGCATGTCCGGATGAGCGAGCTGCGCCATCACGCTGCCATCCGCCAGCTCCACGAGGGCGTGGACGACGCTCTCGCGGTGCAGCACGACGTCGATCCGCTCGTATGGCAGGTCGAACAGCCAGTGCGCCTCGACGACCTCATACGCCTTGTTCACGAGCGTCGCCGAGTCGACGGTCACCTTCGGCCCCATCCGCCACGTCGGATGTTGGAGCGCCTGCGCCGCGGTCACGCCGCCCAGCTCGTCCGGAGGCACGTCGCGGAACGGGCCGCCTGAGGCGGTGAGGATGACGCGCGCGACATCCGATGCCTCGACGCCCGCGAGGCACTGCCAGAGCGCGGCATGCTCGCTGTCGACCGGCCTGAGCCGCTGTCCCGCGCCGCCGACCAAGCCGCGCACGAGGTGCCCCGCGACGACGAGGACCTCCTTGTTCGCGAGCGCGACGGAGTGTCCCGCCTCCAGTGCGGCGAGCGTCGGCCGGAGGCCCGCGGAGCCCGGCGTCGCGACCAGCACGAGGTCGACGCCGGCCGACGTGGCCAGGGCCTCGAGCGCGGCCGGACCGTCGTCGCGCGTCGCGAGGCGGTCCGGCGCGACCCCGTGCTCGGCCGCCAGGTCGGCCAGCGCTGCTCGATTCGTGTCCGCGGACATCGCGACCACAGACAGTTTGTCCGGGTGCGCGCGCGCGACCTCGAGCGCCTGCCGGCCGATCGACCCGGTCGCTCCCAGGACCGCGAGACGTATGGTCACTCGCCCATCATCCCACCCTGCCAGCCAGCGCCAGCGCGGCCGCGACCACCGGCGCGACGGCGATGAGGCTGTCGACGCGGTCCAGCACCCCGCCGTGCCCGGGCAGGATCCCGCCCGAGTCCTTGGCGCCTGCCCGGCGCTTCAGGTACGACTCGAACAGGTCCCCAGCGAGCGCGATCGGGCCGATCGCGAAGGCGGCGACCGTCGCGGGCAGCACGGGCAGCCCGCCCGCGAACGCCACCCCGAGCGCCGCGGCGGCCGCCGCGGTGAATCCCGCGATCGTGCCCTCCCACGTCTTGCCCGGGCTGATCCGCGGCGCGAGCTTCCGCCGCCCGAAGGCCGTCCCCGCGGCGTACGCGACGACGTCGGCCGCCCACGTCGGCACGAGCGCGAGGAGCAGCCACAGCGGCGCGGCCACCGGCCGCGCGGTATGGGCCGGGCCCGCGGCGCCAAGGTCCACCAGGTACCCGAGGAGCCAGCCGACGTAGACGGCGCCGGCGACGGTGAACGCGAGGGCGCCGATCCGTCCGCGAGGCTCTACGCCGCGGGCGCCAGGGGTCATGGGCCCACCGGCCGCGGGATGGTGCGAGCCTCGCCCGGGGCGCGCGACCGCCCCATCACCGCCGAGTGGGTCCCGTCCAGCGCCACGACGCCGTCTCACACCGGCGCCGCCGCGGTCTGGGCCGGGGCCGTGACCAGCTGAGGCCCACCCGATCGCGGCGGCGACCAAACCGGCGACGATGATCGCGGCGTCCACCCAGGCCTCGCGTCCCGGCGCGAGCCGCGGGAGCTGCAGCCCGGCCACGAGCACGATGCCCCACCGCGCGGGTCCAGCGGCGCTGCGCGCGAAGAGCCGGGCGAGCTCGGCATACGCCACGAGCGCGAGCAGCCCGACGAGCAGCGCGAGCGCGGGAGACGGCGCGAAGGCGGCAGCGAGGACGACCGCTCCGTATCCGAGCCCGGTGAGGGCGCGTCGTCCCCGCGCGGTCACCGCCCGAAGCGGCGGTCGCGCGCGGCGTAGGCGTCGAGCGCAGCGCCGAGGTCCGCGAGCGAGAAGTCGGGCCAGAGGACGTCCGTCGCCCAAAGCTCGGCGTACGCGACCTGCCACAGCAGGAAGTTGGAGACGCGCAGCTCACCACCCGTGCGAATGAGCAGGTCGGGATCAGGATGCTCCGGCGCGTACAGACGCGAGGCGATCGCGGCCTCGTCGAGCGCCTCGAGCGGCACCCCGTCGCGCACGAGGGCGCGCACGGCGTCGAGGATCTCCGCGCGCCCGCCGTAGTTGAAGGCGATCGTCATCACGCCTCGCGATCCCTTGCCGGTCGCTTGTGTCGCGCGATCGATCGCGCGCTGGAGGCGGTCGGGGAGCTCGTGCAGCCGGCCGACGACGCGCAGACGGACGCCGTCCTCGACCAGGCCGCCGGTCTCGCGGCGGATCGTCTCCTCGAGGAGCCGCATGAGGCCCCGCACCTCGGTCGGTTCGCGGCGCCAGTTCTCGGTCGAGAACGAGTACAGCGTGACGTATTCGACGCCACGATCGCGCGCCGCCCGCACGGTGCGCCGGATCGTCTCGACACCCTGGCGATGGCCCGCGATCGCGGGGAGATGTCGCTCGCGGGCCCAGCGGCGGTTCCCGTCCATGACGATCGCGATGTGCCGCGGGACGGCGGTCACCGGGCCCCTTCGAGCAGCTCCTTCTCCTTCGTGTCGCCCACCTCGTCCGCGAGAAGGATGTAGCGGTCGGTCAGCTTCTGCAGCTGCGTCTCGAGGCGCTTGGTGTCGTCGGCCGACACGCCGGCGTCCTTCGCCTTGCCGCGCAGCTCGTCGTGCGCGTGACGTCGAAGCGTGCGGACCTCCACCCTTCCCTCCTCGACCTTCTTGTGCAGCTGCTTCACCAGGTCGCGGCGCCGTTCTTCGGTGAGGGTGGGGATCTGTAGCCGGATCACCGTGCCGTCGTTATTCGGCGTCATCCCAAGGTCGGAGGCCACGATCGCCTTCTCGATGGCCTTGACCAGACTCGCATCCCACGGCTGGATCACGATGAGCCGTGGCTCCGGCGCGCTGATCGAGCCGAGCTGGAGCAGCGGCGTGGGGGTGCCGTACGCGTCGACCTCGAGCTGCTCCACCAGGGAGGGCGCGGCGCGGCCCGTGCGGATGCGCGTGACCTCCTTGCGCAGCGCGTCGATCGCCTTGCGCATGCGCGCCTCAGCCTGGGGAAGGACCTCGTCGACCATCAGCCGAGCCTCCGCATCATCGCGAGCCGTGCACGAGCGTCCCGACCGGCTCGCCCTTCGCCGCGCGAAGCATCGTGCCCGCTTGGGAGAGGTCGAAGACGATGATCGGCATGTCGCGCTCCTCGGCGAGGGCCGCCGCCGTCGCGTCCATGACCTGAAGTCGCTTCTCGAGCAGATCGCGGTACGCGAGGTCGTCGTACTTCCGGGCACTGGAGTCGAGGCGCGGATCGGCGTCGTAGACGCCGTCGACCTTGTTCTTGCCCATGAGGATGACCTCGGCGTCGATCTCGGCCGCCCGCAGCGCCGCCGCAGTGTCGCTGGTGAAGAAGGGGTTCCCCGTGCCCGCGGCGAAGATCACGACGCGGCCCTTCTCGAGGTGACGGATGGCGCGGCGGCGGATGTACGGCTCGGCGACCTCCGCGATGTTCAGCGCCGACTGCACGCGCGTGGCCACTCCGATCGACTCGAGCTGCGACTGCAGTGCCAGCGCATTCATGACCATCGCCAGCATCCCCATGTAGTGCGCCGTCGCCTCCTCGAGCCCGTGCTCGGCAGCTACCGCCCCGCGCAGCCAGTTGCCCCCGCCGACGACCACCGCGATCTCGACGCCGAGCTCGTGCACGCTGCGGATCTCCTCCGCGAGGTAGCGCACGTACTCGGGGGAGATGCCGAACATCCGGTCGCCGAGCAGCGCCTCACCGCTGAGCTTCAGCAGAAGGCGGTGATACTTCGCGCCGCCTGATATGGCCGACATGGGGCCGGCTCTCAGCCCGAGTCGCCGAGCTCGAAGCGCGCGATCCGACGGACGCGCACGTTCTCGCCGGTGGAGGCGGCCATGGACCTCACGAGGTCACCGATCGTCTTGGAGTTGTCGCGGATGTATGGCTGCGCGAGAAGGACGCCCGCCGCGATGGCCGCCTTCTCGTCGCCGTGCTCCTCGACGAGCGAGCTGCGCTGCTCGTCCGTCAGATCGTCCTCCGAGACGACCTGCGGCGACATCGCCGCCACCTGCATCGCGATACCGCGCGCGAGCTCGCGGAATTCGGGCGTGCGCGCCACGAAGTCCGTCTCGCTCGACAGCTCGATCAGCGCCCCGATGCGCCCGCCGCCGTGCACGTACGCCTCGACGACGCCCTCCCGCACGTCGCGGCCCGCCTTCTGTCCCGACCGCGCGAGCCCGCGCTGCTTCAGGATCTCGCGGGCACGGTCGAAGTCGCCCGCGGCCTCGTCGAGGGCGCGCTTGCAGTCCATGATCCCGGCCCCGCTCTCCGCGCGCAGCCGCTGGACATCCGCAGTGGACGCTCGCGCCGCGCTCACGGCTGGTCCTTCGCGGCGGTGGGTGCGCCAGGCCCCGCGGGCGCCGGCGCCGGCGCGGCCGCGGCGTCCACGGCAGGCGCGGCTGGCGCCGCTCCGCCCAGCTCAGCCGGCAGCGCGCCTTCCCCTGGCGCCGCCGCGTCGGCCGCCGCCGGCTCCTCCTCGTATCCGCCGATCGGGTACTCGTCCTCCTCGGGCTCGTACACGCGCGGCGTGCGCTTGGACCGCGGGACGCCGGCGCCCTCGACGACCTCGCCCGGGACCGCCGGCGCATAGCCCATGTCCTCGGGGCTGGCCTCCTTGCGGGAGGACTCGTGCTCGGTGCGCCCCTCGATGATCGCGTCGGCCATCTTCTGGCAGATCAGTTTGACCGCCCGGATCGCGTCGTCGTTCGCCGGGATGATCACGTCGATGAGGTCTGGGTCGCAGTTCGTGTCGACCATCGCGACGATCGGGATCTCCAGCCTGCGCGCCTCCTCGACCGCGATGTGCTCGCGGTGCGGGTCGACCACGAAGAGCGCGGCGGGAGGCCGCTTCAGGTCCCGGACACCCTGGAAGAAGCGATCGAGCCGGATGCGCTCGTCCTCGAGGCGCTGCGCGTCCTTCTTGGGCAGCGCGGCGAAGTCGCCGCGCTCCTTGCGCTCGATCAGCTCGTTCAGACGGTTGATGCGCTTCTGGATGGTGACGAAGTTCGTCAGGAATCCCCCGAGCCAGCGCTGGTTCACGTAGTGCTGGTCGGCGCGCTTGGCCTCCTCGGCGATCGACTCCTGCGCCTGCTTCTTCGTGCCGACGAAGAGCACCTGCCCGCCGTCGGCCGCGAGGTCGCGCACGAACGTGTACGCCTCCTCGACGCGCGACAGCGTCTGCTGGAGGTCGATGATGTGGATGCCGTTGCGCTCCATGAAGATGAAGCGCTTCATCTTCGGGTTCCAGCGCCGGGCCTGGTGTCCGAAGTGGACGCCAGACTCGAGGAGCTGCTTCATCGTGACGACGGCCAAGACGGTCCTCCCTTGTTTCCTCCGCCTCCGTCATCCGCCGCGGTCACCTCGCGCCAGGCGCGAGGCGAGGGTCCCGCGAACGTCGGGAAGGCGTGTGAAGCTGCCGGTGTTCCCGGTCCGCGTGCCAGTCTAGCGGTCCGGCACGACCGCGAGGCCCGGTGGCACGCGCGGTGCCATGTTGCTCCACATGGCCAGCTACGACGAAACGCGCGTACCGCGCGGTACCTCCCGCCGCTGGGAGGTCGTCGTCGCGGACGACGAGCCCAGGGAGGGTCCGGCCCCACGGCGGCTCTCCGCGCTCGAGGTGAAGGACGAGCACCGCGTCCTGCAGGGCCTCGACCCGCGCGATCTCCCGGCGATCACGCTCCTTCCGGAGGGCGAGCAGCTGGCGCGGTACGGCGAATACCTCGACCTGCGCGATCCGGCTCGCGCCAACTTCCTCGCCGAGGGCAGCGAGATCGTACGGCGGGGCCAGCGCATCGTGGCCCGAAGGGGTCTCGATCCGGCCGCCTGGCAGGAGCTGGTCCGCGCGTGCGGCGATGTCACGGGGGCGCGCCGGCGCCGCACCGCCTAGCGACGCTCCCGCCGCGCGGCCACGGCCGACGACCTTGACGCGCCGTCCCGCCGGTCCGCGGGCGCGCGGCGCGACGGAGGCTCAGCGAAAGTCGGGGTGACCCCCGCCCTGGATCCGGGCCCGGAGTGCCTCGAGCGCGCTCGGCGGACGGTGGGTCTTCCGCGCCTCGTCTGGAATGCTCGCGGCGAACGCGTCGCGCAGCTCCTCGAGGGAGCAACCGAAGATCTCGCCCGAGGTCTCGAACTCCGCCCGCAGCCGCAGGAAGCCGAACTCGTTATGCCGCGATACGTCGAGCCCCGCACACAGCTCGTCGAGCAAGAGGTACAGCGCGCGGCGCATCGCGGGATCGAGGCTGTCGACCCAGGTGCGAACGCGTTCCGCTCCCGGAGGAGCCGCCTCCGATCCGTCGCTCATCCGGACGCCGGCTCCAATCCGTCGCTCATCGCGGACCATCGTCGGGTTGCGCGCACCACGACGCCAGCGCGCCGGCGACCGCGCCCGACTCAACGCGCTGGAGCCGCGCCGGCGGCAACGAGAGCAGGAATGCCGGCCCGTACTCGCGCGTCAGCACGCGGCGATCGAGGAGCACCACGGCCCCGCGGTCCGATCTCGTCCGGATGAGGCGGCCGAAGCCCTGCCGCAGCCGCAGGACCGCCTGCGGCAGGTGGAACTCGCGGAAGGGATCCTCGTAGCGCTCGGCGCGGCCCTCGACGAGCGGATCGTCCGGGACGGCGAACGGGAGCTTGGCGATCACGACGCACCGCAGCACGTCTCCCGGCAGGTCGACCCCTTCCCAGAACGACTGCGTCCCCAGCAGCACCGCTCTCCCGGATGCGAAGCGCCGCAGCAGCGAGCGGCGGGAGCCATCGACGCCCTGCGTCAGCACCGCGATGCCGGCCTCCTCGAGCCCGCTCAGCCGTGCCGCGACGTCGCGCATCGCGCTGTGCGCGGTGAAGAGGACCATGGTGCGGCCCTGGAGCGCGCGCCCCGTCTCTTCAACGATGCTCGCGACCTCAGCCGCGAATGACTCCTCATGCGGGTACGAAATGTCCGTCGGCACGACGAGCGCCGCCTGGCGCGCGTAGTCGAATGGAGAGCCGACGCGGAGCGTCGCGGCGACGTCGGCGATGCCGAATCGCTCGAGCGTGAACGCGAGGGAGCGTGCGACAGCGAGCGTGGCCGATGTGAACACGATGGAGCGGTGCGGCTCCACAAGGCCGCGGCGCAGCGCCGCGCCCACGTGCGATGGGGCCACCCGGAGCGCCACGCCAGCGTGACCGAGCGCGAGCCACACGATGTCGCCCGGCCTCGGCTGATGGACCGCCCTTGCGAGGCCCGACTTCGCGCGCGACAGCTCCGCCGCTCCGCTCACAAGGTCGGCGGCACGATCCTCGTCGGCCGCGCGCGCTGCCAGCCGCTCGCCCGCTGCGATCACCTCGGCCAGCGAATCGCCGAGCCGCTCCGCGGCGAGCTCCACCGGTAGCCAGAGCTCGTCGCTCGCGCGCAGTCCGGCCGTGACTCGGAGACGATCCTCCATCCCGGCGCGAGGGACGAGGTCCCCGAGCGTCCCGAAGGTCTCGGCGGTGCGCTCGAGCGCGCCCGCGCACTCGTTTCGCATGTGCGCCGCGGTCTCGGCGAGATCCGGATCCTTCAATGAATCGATCACGAGCGGCGAATGCGCGACCCGCTCGATGTCGCGGCGCAGCCGCGCCTGGTCGAGCGACAAGCCGAACGCGTCGGCCGCGACATCCTCGAGACGGTGCGCCTCGTCGACGACGACGTGCTCCGCGTCCGGCAGGAGGCCGGCGCGGCCGCGCGCGTTCTGCAAGAGAAGCGCGTGGTTCACGACGACGATGCCCGCCTTCCCGGCCGCGGCGCGCGCGCGCTCGAGGTAGCAGCCGCCGGGCGTCCGCGCGCAGCGACGCGAGTCGCAGCCCTCGTCGTCGGCGCAGATCCGCGACCACAGCGTCCCTTCGGAGCCGAACAGGTTCAGCTCCGCCCGGTCGCCGGACTCAGTCGTGGTGCGCCACACGAGGGTCTTCAGGATGAGCCGCGCTTCCTCACGCGTCGCCGCCGAGCCACGCATCATCTGCCAGCGCCGCGGGCACAGGTAGTTGGAGCGGCCCTTCTGCACCGCGACGGCGACGCTGGTGCCGAGCGCATCCTGGAGCGCGGGCAGGTCGCGCAGGACGAGCTGGTCCTGGAGCGGCAGGGTGTGCGTGCTGACGACCACCCGCTCGCGCCGCGCCGCGCGGGCGATCGCGGGCACGAGGTACGCGATCGACTTGCCGATGCCGGTCCCCGCTTCGGCGAGGAGCACGCCGCCCTGCGCCATCGTCGACTCGACCGCGAGCGCGAGCTCGACCTGCTCGGCCCGCGGCTCGTAGCCTGGAAAGGCGCTCGCGAGCGCGCCATCCGGCGCGAATGCGGCGGGCACGTCGGGCGGCGGCGCTCCCGGCCGCTCCGGCGAGACCAACGCGGATCCCGGCGCGGCCGTGCCGTTCGCCGAAAGCCCCGCGGCCAGAGGGCTGGCGGCCTCCCACGACCCGCGGACGGCGGTCCGCAGGGCGGACGCGAAGAAGGCCGCGCTCGCCGGCCCCAGAAACGCGGCGTGCGCGGTCGCCTCCTCGAGGATGAGCGGGTCGAGGCCGCGGGCGCGGTCGAGCAGGACGCCGAGTAGCGCACCGCACGTGAGAGCGTCATCCAGCGCGCGGTGCGCGGACCCCGCGTCGATGGCGGTGTCGGCAGCGAGGCTCTGCAGCGCGTACGACGGCGCCCCCGGATATAGGATCGATGCGAGCTCTACGGTATCGAGGCACACGGCGCCGGGCGCGAGCCCCTGCCGCTCGAGGAACGCGACATCGAAGGCGACGTTGTGGCCGGCGAGCCACGCGTCCTTCGCGAAGGCGGCGAACGCGCTCACGGCCTCCGACGGCTGGGGCGCGCCCGCCAGATGCGCGTCCGCGATCCCGGTGAGCCTTCCGATCGCCGGCGGCAGCGGCCTGCCCGGATCCACAAAGGTGGCGAATCGCTCTCCCGCCTCGAGGCCGCCGTCCGCGGTCGGCTCGAGGCGCACGGCCCCGATCTCGATGATCCGGTCCACTTCCGGATCGAAGCCGGTCGTCTCGAGGTCGACCGCCACCACCGCGTGGTCCACGCCTTCGCCGCCGTTCTAGCCGCCGCCCTGGCGGAACTCTCTGTCGATCGCGATCGGCCGGCCCTTGCGTCCGGTCGCGCGCGCGTGCGCTAGGGGTAGATGCCGCGCGTCAGCGTGGCCTCCGCCACGCGGCTGACCGCGACCATGTACGCGGCCGTCCGCATGTCCACCTTCTGTCGCTTGGCCATCTCGAGGACGTCGTTGAAGGACTTGACCATGACCTCTTTGAGGCGCGCATTGATCGTCGCCTCGCGCCAGAAGAGGTTCTGGAGGTCCTGGACCCACTCGAAGTACGAGACCGTGACGCCGCCGGCGTTGCAGAGGATGTCGGGGATAAGGAACACGCCCCGGTCGTGCAGGATGCGGTCGGCCTCGGGGCTCGTGGGTCCGTTCGCCGCCTCGGCGACGATCTTCGCCTTCACGTGCGGTGCGTTGTGCTCGCCGATCTGATTCTCGATGGCTGCCGGGATGAGGACGTCGCAGTCGAGCTCTAAAAGCTCGGCGTTGGTGACGCGGTCGGCCGACGGGTAGCCCGTGACGGTGCCGTGCTCTTTCTTGTACGCGTCGACCTTCGCGGGATCCAGGCCGCGCGCATCGTGGATGCCGCCGCTGGTGTCCGAGACGGCGACGATGCTCGCTCCGAGCTCCTCCATCAGCCGCGCCGAATGGAGCCCGGCGTTGCCGAAACCCTGGACGACCACGCGCGCGCCCTCGAGGTCGAGCCCCAGGAACTTCGCCGCCTCGATGACCGTGTACACGGCACCGCGCGCGGTCGCCTCGTTCCGTCCCTCGCTGCCGCCGATCGAGAGCGGCTTCCCCGTGACGACGGCGGGCGCCGTGTAGCCGTGGTGCATCGAGTACGTGTCCATGATCCAGGCCATCGTCTGGGCGTTCGTGTTCACGTCTGGCGCGGGGATGTCCCGCTCCGGCCCGATGAGCAGCATGATCTCCGTCGCGTACCGCCGCGTGAGGGTCTCGAGCTGCTGCATGCTCATGTGCTTGGGGTCGCACACGACCCCGCCCTTCGCGCCGCCGTACGGGATCCCGACCACGGCGCACTTCCACGTCATCCACATGGCGAGCGCCTTCACCTCGCCGGGCGTGACCGAGGGGTGGTAGCGGATGCCGCCCTTGCCGGGGCCGCGAGAGACGTTGTGCTGGACGCGGTAGCCGGTGAACACCTTGACGACGCCGTCCTGCATGCGGACAGGGAAGTGCACCGTCAGCTCGCGCTGGCACGTCCGCAGGATGCCGCGCATGTTGGGGTCGAGATGCAACCTGTCGGCGGCGAGATCGAACTGCTCGAGCGCGACCTCCCACGGGTCGCGCTGGGTGTGGTCGATCGTGACGGCGGTCGTGACGGCCATGTGGCTCAGCTCCTCTTTAGTCCGGCGCGCCCGCGCGCGCTCACTTCCTCACCGTCCCGAGCTTCTCGACGACGGTCCACGAGGGTGCGGTCTCGCCGGGCCGGTATGCGCTGTTCCAATCCTTCAGCACCACGCGCTTGAAACCCTGGCCCTGCAGCGTTTCCTGCCAGGCGCGCAGCCCGCGCGCGACGAATGGCGTCAGTCGGACGTTCATGCTCTGGGCGAGGATGCCCTCGAGGTGGCGCTTGCGCTCGAGCAGCGGCACCTCCAGCAGGGATTCCCCGTCGACCTCCAACAGGTCGAAGGCGGCGAAGATCGTGCGCGGACCGGCGGTCCTCACGAACGCGTTCCCCCCGGCGTCGACCTCGAGGTCGCGCTCGTCCTCCCAGTCGGCGACAAGCACGCCGTCGATGATCGCCGTGCTCGCGCGCGCGTCCGCGGTGATCGCGTCGTACAGCTCGCGCGGGCCCTCGAGCGCACCGTCGTAGCCGACGAAGCGAGGTGCCGGGTGGCCCACCCGGACCAGGGCGCGCCGCCCCGCCCACTCCGGCTCGAGGATGTGCTCCTCTGGCAGAGGCCGCTCGCGCGCGAACCGAGGGCGTTGAGGCGCCAGATCGGCGCCGATGAGGATCGTCAAGGCCGACAGCGAGTATCGCACCCGTGGGTCCGCACTCTTGACACAGCGAACGGACGTTCTAGAGTGGTGAACGCACGTTCTATCGCAGAGGGGACCCGCAGGGCGGCGGTGCGGTGGAGCGGAGTCATCGCGCCAGGGGGTGCAGCATGACCATGGCGATCGCGACCCGCGTAGTTCGCGCGTTCCCTGTGCAGGCTTCCGCGCCGGTGGGTCCGGGCATCAGCATCAGCATCCGCCTCGACGCGCGGCGGGCCGCAACGTCATGGCGGCTGCCCCCGGCGATCTATTCGCCGTACGCGCGCCGCCGGCGAGCCCACGCGATGGCCGCCCCCGCGCCGTCCGTGGGCGCAGCGCGTGCGCGCCCCTCCAGGGGCCTGCGCCGCGCGTAGGGCCGTGGGGCTGTCCGCCTTCACCCGCGGCTCTTGGGCTCCGCGCCGCTCCCCGCAAGCCCGGTGAGACCGGCGAGGGGGGCGGCGAGCGCGCTGAACTCCGTCGGGATGATGAACTTGGTCGCGGGCGAGGCCCCGAGGGCGCGCAGCGCGTCGAGATACTGGAGCAGGAGCGTCCGCTGGTCGGCGACCGAGGCCGTCTCGTTGATCTTCTCGAGGGCCAGGGCGAACCCCTCCGCGCGCAGGATCGACGACTGCCGCGCACCTTCGGCCTGGAGGATGTTCGACTGCTTGTCGCCCTCGGCCACGAGGATCGCCGACTGGCGCTTGCCCTCGGCCTCGAGCACCGATGCCCGCCGGTTGCGTTCTGCGGACATCTGACGGTTCATCGCGTCCTGGATGTCGCGCGGCGGGATGATCTCGCGGATCTCGACGTTCGTGATCTTCACGCCCCAGCGCTGCGTGATCTCGTCCAGCTTCACACGGAGTACCTCGTTGATCTGGTCTCGCTTGGCGAGTACGTCGTCCAGCGGGATGTCGCCGATCACGGCGCGCAGGGTCGTTGTAGCGATGCCCTGCACGGCGGAGCGGACGTTCTGGATCTTCAACACCGCATCCGCCGCGTCGACGATCTTCTGGTAAATGAGGAAGTCGATCGAGATCGGCGCGTTGTCCTTCGTGATGCTCGTCTGCTGCGGGATCTCGACGACGAACTCACGCAGGTCGACGGTCTGCGATGTCTGGATCGGTGGCGGCGCGAGCAGAACGAGGCCGGGGCCGGCAACGCGCTGGTATTTGCCGAACGCCAGCACGACGAGCCGCTGGTACTCCGGGACGATGTGGACGATGGACCGCAGGATGAGCAGCCCGACGACCACGAGGAACGCGATGACGACCAATCCGAGATTCATGTCGATCCCCCTCCGCGTGTGGGCGCGGCGTCTGCCGCGACGATAAGCCGCAGGCCATCAACGCGCAGGACGCGCACCCGCGCTCCGCGCGCGATCGGCGCGGGATCGGCGATGGCGGACCAGTCCTCACCCGCGACATGCACGATGCCGCCCGGAGCGAGGTCGCTGCGCGCGTCCCCGGTCTGCCCCAGCAGCATTCCTGTACCGCTCGCGACGGGGAGGTGGCGGAAGCCGAGCGCCATCCGCACCAGGACGACGAAGAAGCCTCCGGTCACGGCGACGACGAGCGCGATGGTGAAGGGATCCACGGTGTAGCGAAGCCCTGGGAACGTCGGGCGCGCTGACGGGAAGAGCACGACCAGACCGAGCGCCAGCGCGACCATGCCGCCGACCGTGAGCAGCCCGTGGCTCGTCACCTTCACCTCGGTGACGAACAGCACCATCGCAAAGAGCATCAGGGCGATGCCGGCGGCGTTAGCGTCGAGCGTGCCGAACGCGAACAGCGCGAGCAAGATGGCGATGACGCCGACGATGCCGGGGAAGATGAGGCCCGGATTGGCGAGCTCGAAGATGATGCCGTACGTGCCGACGGTGAACAGAAGCACGGCGATCTGCGGATCCACGATGAGGTGCAGGAACGCCTCGAGCGGCGACTGCGGCGAATCCTCCAGCGGCGCGCCCGCGGTCGCGAGTTTCGCGTCTCCCGCCGGAAGGGTCACCGTCCGCCCATCGATCGCGCGCAGCAGCGAATCCACGTCGGACGCGCCGACGTCGACCACCCCGATCCGCAGCGCCTCGTCGTCGCGGATGCTCACGCTCTTGCGGACAGCGTCCTCAGCCCAAGCCGCATTGCGGTGCCGCGCGAGCGCGATCTTGGTGATCTGGGCGACGGCGTCGTTCTCCGCCTTGGTGCGCAGATCGCCCTGGATATCCCCTCCGGACGAGTCGACGGGGTGAGCGGCTCCGATGTTGGTGGCGGGCGCCATGGCCGCTACGTGCCCAGCCATCGTGATGAACGTGCCCGCCGACGCCGCGCGAGCGCCCGACGGCGCGACGTACGTGACCACGGGGACCCGCGCGTTCAGGAAGCGGCCGGTGATCTGGTACGTCGAGTCGATGAGGCCGCCGGGCGTATCGATGACGAATACGACGGCCGCCGCGCCGCTCTCCTCGCCTTCCCCGACGAGCCTGTCGACGTAACGCGCGGTGATGGGGTTGATCGCGCCGGAGATGTGCCCGACAAGGACTGGAGCTGGCCCGGCCGCTCGCACGATCCCGGCCGAGATGCCCACGCACCCGAGCGCGAGGAAGAGCACCGCGGCCACCCGCGGCGTCGCCCGCGCGAAGGCCCCGACGCCGCGCACAGTCTCGAGTCTATGCCCGCATACTGCCCGCACCGTGGCCGCCCGGACCATCGTGCCGCTCCGCCATCCCCTCATCGACAAGGTCGTGCGGGTCCCCCCGTCGAAGAGCATCACCAACCGCGAGCTCGTGTTGTCGGCGATCGCCAGAGGGCGCTCGCGCCTCGAGATCGGTCCGCTCGACCCGGGCGACGACGTGCGCGCGATGCGAACCGCTGTGGCGGCTCTCGGGTACGCCGTCGACAGCAGGGACCCGGAACGGATCGTCGTGACCGGGTCGGAGCGGGCTCCCGGACTGGAGGCACAGGTCAATGCGGCCGAGGGGGGCACGGTGGCGAGGTTCGCGCTCGCTCTCGCCGCGCTCGGGAGCGGCAGCGTCCGGATCGATGGGTCGACCCGGCTCCGGCAGAGGCCCCTCGCGCCGCTCGTCGTCGCGCTGCGGGAGCTGGGGGCGTCGGTCGCCGGCGACGCGCTGCCGCTCGTGGTCCGCGGACCGCTGACCGGCGGAGACGCGACCGTGGCCGTCAGCGAGTCGAGCCAGTTCGCCTCGGCGCTCCTCCTCATCGCTCCGCGGCTGCCCAAGGGACTGCACCTGTTCCTCCGCGGGCGCGCGGTGTCGGCGCCGTTCATCGAGCTGACGGTCGCGTCCCTCGAGGCCCGCGGCGTCCGCGTCGAGCGGCCGGAGTCGCGCGAGTTCGTTGTCCGGCCGCAGCGCGTGAACGCGCGCACGGTGCGCGTTCCGTCCGACGCGACGGCCGCCTCGTACGCCGCCGCCGCTGCGGCGGTCCTCGGCGGATCCGTCACCGTGCCCGGTGTCGAGGCGCGCGACGGCCACGCCGATCAGGGCGACGCGCGGGTCTTCGACCTGCTCGAGCGGATGGGCTGCGCGGTGCACCGGGCGCCGAGCCGCGTCACGGTGCGGCGCGATGGTGCCCTGCAGGGCGTGACCGCGAACGTCGCGGACTGCTCCGATGTCTTTCCGACGCTCGCGGTAGTCGCCGCATTTGCGGTGTCCGGGACCGAGCTGCTCGGCATCGCCCATACGCGCAGCCAGGAGAGCGACCGGATCGCCGCGGTCGTCGCCGGCCTGCGCGCCATCGGTGCCCGAGCGGAGGGGTACGCCGACGCCATACGGATCGAACCGGGCACCCTGCACGGCGGAGCGATCGACTCCGCCGGGGACCACCGCATCGCGATGGCCTTCTCGATCGCGGGGCTGCAGGTCCCGGGCGTATCGATCGAGGGAGCCGAGGCGGTGAAGAAGACGTTCCCGGGCTTCTACGAGATGCTGGGGGAACTCGCGCGCTGAGAGGTCGGCCCGCCGGCGGCGGACGCCCCAGCACCGTCCGTGCGTCCCGCCTCGGGCTTGCTCGCGGCGGTCGCACCAGTCTCCTCGGCGAGCCCCGCCGGCGGCACACCCCCTCCATCTCGCGCTCGCAGCCGCGCGTCGCGGACGCGCTCGAGCAGCGCTGCGACCGCCGGACCACCGCTCACCGCGGCGCTTCGTACCTCGCCGAGGAGATCCATTAGGCGGCCGATCGCCGGCGCGGAGTCGGGGTTCCCCCCGAGGAGGGCGGTGGCCAGCCCCGCCGGCGTCGCGGCGAGGCGGGTCGCGTCCCCGAAGCCGGGTCCGATGAACGGGCGAAGGGCTCCTCGTGCTGCCTCGTCGCCGAGGAGCGTGAGCGCGAGCGCCGCCGCGAGGGGCGCGGCCGAGGTCGCGGCGACGACGCGATCGTGCAGGTCGGCCGAGCACACCGTGGGGATCGCGCCGACCGCGCGCGCGAGATCGCCCGCGACCGCCATCGCCAAAGTATCCGAGCGGGCGGTGGGTACGAGCAGGAACGACCGGTCCCGGAAGAGGCCGGCCTCGGCCGCGGCGAAACCCGACGCCGCGGAACCCGCCATCGGATGTCCGCCGACGATCCGCGCTGCGGGCGCCGCGCTCCGCGCGAAGGCGGCGACGGGGGCTTTCAGGGAACCGGTGTCGACCAGGACCGCGCCCGACTCCGCGAAGGCGGCGAGCGTGGGAACGACGGCGTCCAGCGGCGTGGCGACGACGATCACGTCGGCGGGCGTGAGGTCATCGAGGCGGTCGACGACCTCGAGTCCCGCCCCGCGAGCGAGGTCCCGCGCCCCGTCATCCGTGTCGAAGACGGCGACGTCGTGAGCGCCGCGTAGCGCGAGCGCGAGAGAGCCTCCGATCAGCCCCGCGCCCGCGATGCCTACGCGCACCTTCCGCGAGCGCTACGCCGCCGGGGCTGCGGGCGCCGTGCGCCCCACCGCGCTTGCGACCCCGGGGATGACCGCCATCAGCGATCTGAAGTTCTCGAAGGTCAGCGACTGAAAGCCGTCTTTGAGCGCATGGTCCGGAGCAGGGTGCACCTCGATGATCAGCCCATCCGCTCCCGCGGCGATCGCCGCGAGCGCCACCGGAGCGACGAGGTACCACTTTCCCGTGCCGTGCGACGGGTCGGCGATCACGGGAAGATGCGATAGCCGCTTCAGTAACGGGATCGCGTTCACGTCGAAAGTGTTGCGGGTGTACTTCTCAAACGTGCGAATGCCCCGCTCGCACAGGATGACGTTCGGGTTGCCCTTCGCGAGTACGTATTCGGCCGAGAGCAGCAGGTCCTCGACCGTGGCGGCCATCCCGCGCTTGACGACCACGGGCTTCCGCTGCTCCCCCACCGCATCGAGGAGGCTGAAGTTCTGCATGTTCCGCGCGCCGATCTGAAGACAGTCGGCGTGGCGCGCTACGAGCTCGACGTCGCCCGGCGTCAGCACCTCCGTGATCACCGGGAGGCCGCTGCGGCGCTTCGCCTCCGCGAGGATCTCGAGCCCCGGCTCACCGAGGCCGCGGAAACTGTACGGAGAGGTGCTGGGCTTGTACGCGCCCCCCCGCAACAGCTGCGCCCCGGCCGCGGCGACGGCATCGGCCGTCTCGAGCGTCTGCTCGCGCGTCTCGACGGAGCACGGGCCGGCGACCACGGCGATCGCTGCGCCCGCACCGATCGGCACCCCACCCACCTCGACGACGGTGTCGCTCGGCTTGACCTCGCGCGAGGAGAGCTTGAAGGGGCGGCTGACGAGAACGATCTCCGCGACGCCCGGCAGAGACTCGAGCTGATCGGCGTACTCGCGCGCCGCGACGCCGAACGTGCCGATCGCCGTGCGCTCGGCGCCGGGCAGAGGGATCGCCGTGAGCCCGATCTCCTGGACGCGCGCGACGACCGCATCGATCT
Source organism: Candidatus Limnocylindria bacterium (assembly GCA_046262615.1). Lineage (GTDB taxonomy): Bacteria > Chloroflexota > Limnocylindria > P2-11E > P2-11E > JALYKU01. The sequence goes on from JBHEML010000002.1 coordinate 20,840, forward strand.
GCTCGCGCGTGGCGTCGCGCTTCATCACGACCAGCACTAGTCGCGGCTCTCCGTGCGGACCGCGGCCGCGAGGGGCGCGTCCCCCGGCAGGTCGACGGACCAGTCGGGCCGCAGCGCCCGCGCGCCATGAAGATACGCGTGCCGCACCTCGCTCTGCGCCTTGGTGGTGTTCCACACCACGAGGACACGGATGCATCCGGCGAGCGCGCCCGGCACCGGGATCTCCCGCGCGCAGATGACCGGCACGTCGTCCCAGCCGAGGCCGAGCCTGGCGGCGCTCGCTGGAAACGCCGCGTCCAGGTCTGGCGTAACGGTGAAGAGCACGTACGCAACATCGCCGGAGCGCAGGTCGTTGCGGCTCACGAGCTGCTCGAGCAGCTCGCCCGTCGCGGCGACGACCGCTTTCGGGTCGTTGACCGTCGTCGTCGCCCCGCGCACCCCCCGGACGCCCTGACCGGTCACCAGCGCGCCGCCGCCGCCAGCGATGCGACGAAATCGCGCAGCGCCCTCTCGCGGGTGTCAGGCGCGGCGTTCGCGACCGCGTCGATCGCCGCGCTGCCCACGGCCACGCCGTCAGCGATGCCGCGCAGCGCGGCCACGTGCTCGGGCAGGCTGATCCCGAAGCCGACGGCGACCGGCAGCGCCGTCCTGCGCCGCACGCGCGCGACGAACGCCGCGACGTCCGCGGGCAGCGCGGCCCTCGCGCCGGTCACCCCGGTGAGCGAAACGCAATAGGCGAATCCGCGCGACCGCGGAAGAAGCAGGTCGAGACGATCGTCGGGAGTCGTCGGTGCGTATAGGTCGACGCGCGCGACGCCCCGGGGTATGAGCTCGCGGTCGATCTCGTCGCCCTCCTCGGCTGGCAGGTCCGGCACGATCACTCCCGAGACGCCGGCTTCCTCCGCCGCTCGGGCGAATCGTGCGAGCCCGTAGCGGAGGAAGGGATTCGTATAGCCCATGAGCAGGACGCACGCGTCGCGTTCGCGCCGCAGCTCGCGCGTGGCGTCGAGGCAGTCCTGCAGACCCGTCGCGCCGCGGAGCGCCACCTCGCTCGCCCGCTGCACCGTGACGCCATCGGCGACCGGATCGCTGAACGGGACGCCGAGCTCGAGCAGGTCCGCCCCGCCATCCAGCGCCGCGCGGAGCAGTCCACCCGTTGCCGCGCGATCCGGGAAGCCGACGGTCAGGTACACGGCGATGGCCACGCGGCGCTCCGCGCGCGCCGTGGCGAACGCATTGCCGATGCGCCCGACGCCGGTACCCGCCGCGGCGACGCTCACGCCCGCCGGGCCATCACGGTGTCCAGGTCCTTGTCGCCGCGCCCGGAGAGGCACACGAGCACGTCCACATCGGCGCCGAGATCCTCGCGCACGCGCGCCAGGTCCGCGATGGCGTGCGCCGGCTCGAGTGCGGGAATGATGCCCTCTGTCCGCGAGAGCAGCGCGAAGCCCTCGAGCGCCTCGTCGTCGGTGCGCGCGACGTAAGACGCGCGGCCGGTCTGTGCGAGCGCGGCGTGCTCGGGGCCGACGCCCGGGTAGTCGAGCCCCGCCGAAATGGAGTGCGTCCCCGTGATCTGGCCGTCACCGTCCTGCAGGATCATCGTGCGCGAGCCGTGCAGCACGCCCACGGAGCCTCCGACGATCGAGGCGGCGTGGCGGCCGGTGCCGATCCCAAGGCCGGCGGCCTCGACGCCACGCAGCATCACCTTGGGATCGTCGATGAACGCGGCGAACATCCCGATCGCGTTCGAGCCGCCGCCGACACACGCGACGACGACATCGGGCAGCTTCCCGATGCGCTCGAGCGTCTGGGCGCGGGCCTCGCGCCCTATCACCGACTGGAGGTCGCGCACGATCGTCGGGTACGGGTGCGGACCGATCGCGGAGCCGAGCAGGTAATACGTGGTGCGGACGTTCGTGACCCAGTCGCGGAACGCCTCGTTCACGGCATCCTTCAGCGTGCGCGTCCCCGCGTCGACCTCGCGGACATCGGCACCGAGCAGCTTCATCCGGAATACGTTCGGCGCCTGGCGCCGCATGTCCTCGGTGCCCATGTACACAACGCAGTCGAGTCCGAAAAGAGCGCACGCCGCGGCGGTCGCGACCCCGTGCTGGCCGGCGCCGGTCTCCGCCACCACGCGGCGCTTTCCCATGCGCGCCGCGAGGAGCGCCTGGCCCACGGCGCTGTTGATCTTGTGCGCGCCGGTGTGCGCGAGATCCTCGCGCTTGAGGAGGACTCGTCGCAGGCCCACCTCGCCCGCCAGGCGCGCGGCGTCGCTGAGCGGGGTCGGACGGCCGACCCAGTCCCGGAGCGCGCGCCCGAGCTCGGCGCTGAATGCGGGGTCGCCCTTGGCATCCTCGTACGCGGCGGCGAGCTCCGCCGCCGCGGGCATCAGGGTCTCCGGCAGGTACTGGCCGCCGAAACCGCCGAAGCGCCCCGTCTTCGCGGTCACGCGGTCACCGTTGTGTCGTCCTCGATCGACGCCAGGGAGGCGAGGAGCGGTGCAGGATCGAGGGATCGCATCAGGGCGGAGCCGACGAGGATCGCGTCCACGCGGGCCGGAAGGCCGCGCGCGTCCTGGAGCGTCTCGATGCCGGATTCGGCGACGAGGACCTGCCCGGGCAGCGCTAACTGTGCGAGCAGTCCGATCCGCGTGCGGTCGATCCGGCCCGGGTCGCGCAGGTCCCGCGCGTTCACGCCGACGATACCGGCGCCCGAGCGCACCGCGCGCTCGAATGCCGTCGCCTCGTGCGCCTCGACGATCGTGCTGAGGCCGAGATCGTGCGCCTGCTCGACGAGCCGCGCGAGAGAGAGGTCGTCGAGCGCTTCGGAAATGAGCAGCACGGCGTCGGCGCCTGCCGACCGCGCGTCCTGGAGCTGGCGCCCGTCGACGATCACGTCTTTGCACAGCACCGGGATCGACACCGCCTCGCGCACCGCGACGAGGTCGGCGAGCGAACCACCCCAATGCCTCGGCTCGGTGATGACCGATATGGCGACGGCGCCGGCGCCCGCGTACGCGCGCGCGACAGCCGCGGCGTCCACCTCTTCCCCGAGCGGACCCAGCGCCGGCGAGCGGCGTTTGACCTCCGCGATCACCGCGAAGCGGAGCCTCCGCGTGCGCGGCGCGCGCAGCGCCGCATCGAGCGGGCGCGGCGGCGCCGCGGCGGCGACCGTTTGCGATGTCGCCGCCGGCCGGGGCGCCGCGGCGTCCGCGCGCCGCTCGGCTACGACACGCTCGAGGAAGTCGGTCATGCGATCACCCTGCCCGCGGCGTGCTCGCTCGCGGCGGCGAAGCGATCGAGCCGCTCGCGCGCTGCACCGCTGTCTATCGTGCGCGCGGCGAGGTCGACGCCTTCGCGCACCGTACCGGCGAGTCCCGCGACGTAGCACGCCGCGCCGGCGTTCAGCAGGACCGCGCTCCGCGGGGCGCCGGTGACGCCTTCGAGCACCCGCTTGGCGATCGCGGCGTTGGCCTTCGCGTCGCCGCCGACGAGTGCGTCACGCGGGGCTTCGGGCACGCCGAACGATCGCGGATCGATCGAGCCTGGGCGGATCGCCCCGTCGCGGAGCTCCCATGTGAGCGTCTCGCCGCTCGTCGTGATCTCGTCGAGACCATCGCCGCCGTGCACCACGAGCGCGCGCTCGGCTCCGAGGTCGCGGAGTACCGCCGCCATCGTCTCTCCGAGCGATACGGATGGGACTCCGAGCAGCTGGCTGCGGATACCCGCGGGGTTCGCGAGGGGCCCGAGCACGTTGAAGACGGTGCGGATGCCGATCTCGCCGCGGACAGGGGCGGCGTGTCGCATCGCGGGATGGAAACGCGGCGCGAACATGAAGCCGATCCCTGCCTCGCGGATGCATGCCGCCACGCCCTCCGGGCCGAGGTCGATCCGGATCCCGAGCGCTTCGAGCACGTCCGCGCTGCCGCACGCGCTCGACGCGGCGCGGTTGCCGTGCTTCGCGACGCGCGCGCCGGCGGCGGCGGCGACGATCGCCGCGACGGTGGAGATGTTGAACGTGCGCGAGCGGTCGCCCCCCGTGCCGCAGGTATCGATCGCGCCGTCGGTATCGAGCACGACAGCGACCGCGGCCGAACGCAGCGAGGACGCGAAGCCTGTGATCTCCTCGACGGTCTCGCCGCGGACGTGCAGCGCCGCCAGCAGCGCCCCGATCTGCGCGGGCGTCGCCTCGCCCGCCATGATCGTTCCCATCGCGCACTGGGCCTCCTCGCGGGTGAGCGAGCCTCCGCCGGCAACGCGCACGAGCGCCTCGCGGGCGTCTACGACGTCACCAGGGCGGCCGCGCCGCGGCCCACCGGAGCACCGAGGAAGTTCGCGAGCATCCGCACGCCATCCTCCGACAGCACCGACTCGGGATGAAACTGCACGGCCTCCAGCGGCAGGACGGTGTGGCGCAGGCCCATCACGACCCCATCGCTGCGCGCCGACACCTCGAGCTCGCGGGGAAGCGTCGCCTCGTCGACCATGAGCGAGTGGTACCGGGTCGCGACCGTCGGCTCGCGCACGCCAGCGAAGATGCCCCGGCCATCGTGGTGGACGACCGAGGTCTTGCCGTGTCGAGGTTCGGGCGCGCGTATCACCCGCGCGCCGAACGCGACGGCGGCGCACTGGAGACCGAGGCACACGCCCAGTGTCGCTATGCCCGCCATGGGCGCGTCGCGCACCGCCCGCACCGAATCGCGCGCGTCCTCGGGACGGCCCGGGCCGGGCGAGATCACCAGGCGATCGGGCCGCGCGGCCAGCGCCGCTGGGAGCGCGGGATCGTCGGCGCGCAGCACGGTCACGTCGGCCCCGAGCGCTTGGAACGCCTGGGCCAGGTTCCATGTGAACGAGTCGTAGTTGTCGATCAGCAGCACGCTCGCGCTCACCGGCGCACCCCATCGGAGAGCTCGACAGCGCGAAGGAGCGCGCCGGCCTTCGCACGCGTCTCAGCCTCCTCGGCCGCGGGATCGGAGTCGGCGACGACCCCCGCCCCGGCTTGGATGCGGCAGACGCCCTCCGAGACGACGGCGGTGCGGATGGCGATGCACGTATCCATCGTGCCGTCGAAGCCGAGGTATCCCACCGCGCCCGCGTACGGGCCGCGCACGTCGTTCTCGAGTTCGGCGATGCGCTGCATCGCTCGGATCTTCGGCGCCCCCGATACGGTGCCGGCGGGGAACGCGGCGCGGAACGCATCGAGCGCGTCCAGACCCGGAGTGAGCTCCCCGTCCACGACGGAGGTGAGGTGCATGACGTGCGAGAAGCGGTCGACCCGCATCAGCTCGCGCACGCGGACCGTGCCCGGACGCGAAACCCGGCCGAGGTCGTTGCGCGCGAGGTCCACGAGCATCACGTGCTCCGCGCGTTCCTTTTCCGACGCCCGGAGCTCGGCCTCGCTCCGCGCGTCCTCGGCCTCGTCTCGGCCGCGCGGGCGCGTGCCGGCGATCGGATGCATGACGACACGGCCGCCCTCGACGCGGACGAACGGCTCCGGCGAGGCGCCCACGAGCGTCGCACCGCCCGCCTCGAGGCAGAACATGTACGGCGACGGGTTCACGTGCCGCAGCGCCCGGTACAGGTCGAGAGTGTCTGGCGACGGCCGGACGTCGAACCGCTGAGCGACGACGATCTGGATGCAGTCGCCGCCGAGGATGAATTCGCGGGCGCTGGCGACCATACGCCGGTAGTCGTCCGGAGTGCCATTCGCGCGGACCTGCCTCGGCGCAGTGGAAAGCTCCGGCGGCGCGAGCACGAGCGGCGCGTCGAGCGCGGCGAAGACGCGGGCGATCGTGACCGCGGCCCGTCCCGGGGCGCCCGCGTCGTCGTGCGCGAGAACGCTCAGCGTGTGACGCAGGTGGTCGAAGACGACGACCGTGTCGTGGATCGCGAAGTGCGCCTCGGGGAGCCCCTGCGGGTCGTTCGGCGCGACCGGCAGGCGCTCGAAGCGCCGGGCCGCCTCGTACGACACATATCCGACCGCTCCTCCCGAGAATCGCGGCAGTTCGGGGGCAGCGACCCTCTCGTAGCCGGACATCACCTCGCGCAGCAGCGACAGCGGATCCGCGTACGCGACCTCGCGCTCCTCGCCGAACTCGGTGACCGTCGCCACGCCGTCACGGCACACGACGGTCGCGCGTGGGGCGACGCCGATGAAGGAGTACCGCCCCATCCGCTCGCCGCCCTCGGCGCTCTCGAGCAGGAATGCTCCCCCGAGCGGGCGCAGCTTCGCGAAGGCGGAGACTGGAGTCTCGAGGTCGGCCAGCCGCTCCCGGACGACGGGCGCCAGCACCGCCGGCCGTCGCACCCCGAGGATCGTCATGGCACCGCCTCACTTCCCTGCGCCCGCGCCGCGGACGCAAAAACACCCTCGCCCCAGGGCTCGGGACGAGGGCTCGTGGTGCCACCCGAAGTCGGCCGCCCATCGCTGGGTGACCCTCTATTTCACCGGGCGATGATCGCCGCGGTGAGCACCCCGTTAACGGCGGGCTTCCGGCGGTCCCTACCGGCACAGCCGTTCGGGACCGCGTCTCGCGGGGACCCATTCGCGCCGCCCTCGCCGCCCCGGCTCCCACCACCCCGGGTTCGCTTCGCGGCTCGCGCGGCCTACTCGCTCCCGCTCGAACGACGTTCCCGCCATGCTACCCGAACCGGGCCCGCGGAGCGCGCAGGGCCGGGGAACGCCGACCGAGACGCCGACCGCCCCCGATCCCGGGGTACGTCAGAATTGGACCCATGGCCCTCCGCTCCTTCAACGCCGCGCGCGGCCGCCCTCCGGGCCCCATGGCGCTGCGCTCGTACCTGCCGTCGCACCCGCCGGGGCGCCTGCGGGAGGTACTGCGGGGCCTGCCAGCGGCAACGGGATACCGCGTGACGGTGAAGCCACTGCGTTATCGCACGCGGCCGCACCTCCAGGCCTTCACCTTCTGGGACGAGCCAGAGATCGTGATCCAGGTCCCCGAGCCGTTCGTGCCGTTCCGGGAGCTCGTCGACCTCGGGAGCGACGGCATGCCGCTGGTGTCCTTCCGCACGCGCCGCGAGGTGATCCGCTTCCTGTACCTGCACGAGTTCTGTCATTGGTGGCTCTACCTCACGCATGGCTGGGGGACATCCGCCGAGGTCGCGTGCGACCGGTACGCCCATGCCAACTACCGGCGGCGGAGCCCGGTGCGTCCCCCGTCACAGCGCACGCCCTGGGCCGCATAGCGTCGCGGTCTGGCGTCAACCACCGGGCGTCGCGAGAGTCGATCGGTACCGTTCCCGAAACGCGCCCGGGAGCGCGCCTGGAGAGGCGGGGACCATCGTCTCGCACTCCACAAGCAGATCCCGACGCCCGCCGGCCCGCGGCGTCTGGCGAGCGTCGCCGTCACGCGCCCGGTCGTCTGGCGACGCTCGTGGCGCGGGCAGACGCGTACAGCCGGTCGACTGCGAGAGGGGACAGCTGGAGCGAATGCGCAGGTACGGCCGCGTTGTAGCGATCGATGCGGGCATTCAGCTCGCGGACCTCGGCCTGCACACGCGACCGGAACCGGTCCTCTTCCTCGCCCGTGCCGCGCGCGGCGTGGACGATCCGCTCCGCCGGCAGGCGACGCAGCTCGTCGCCGCGCCGGTCGACCCACGCGAGGTGACGGCGCACGCCCGCGGCGAGGCGCTCCGCATCGGCGTCGATCTCCTTGCGCATCTGCGCCCAATGCGGCAACACGCGGTTGTTCCGCATGAGATGGAACGCCGCCCAGCGCGGGCCGTCGGGACCCTCCAGCAGCAGACGCCTACCCTCTCCGGGAAGGTCGGCCAGCTCGCCGGCCTCGCTCATGCGTCGCAGCCGATCCTCGACGGACCGCTCCAAGCGCCGAAGGCGCTCGTCCCCTCGCCCCTCCCGCTCGTCGCCCGTGGATCGCTTCACGCGCGGCGCGTGGCCCGTGCCGCCAGCGGCGCGACGCTCCGGCTGATGTAGCGCGCGCCGCGAGGCGAGAGGACGCTCTCGATCACCGCGACCTCGCGGACGGGGATCGGCCCAAGGCGCACACGGGCCGCCGCGACGGCCGCCGCGACGGCACGCGCCGCGACGCTCGGCTGGCGCTCCGGGACGCGAGCGATCGTCACGTGGGGCTGGAACGGTTTGGCGTCGAAGGCGATCCCGCCATGTCGGAGCTCGGTCCGGACGCGCAGCGCCGCTCGAGCGCCGCGGCGCCAGCGGCCGGCCCCGCCCAGACCGTCCGCGGCGCGCCCTCGGGCGGAAAGCGGCCCAGGCGGTCGAGTCTGAAGGCGAACGACGGCGTTCCCGCCGCGGCCGCGCGCGCCGCTGCCGTGACGTCGTCCACGCGCTCGATCGGGGTCGCCCCGAGGAAGGCGAGCGTCACGTGCATCGCATCGGGGCGGGAACGGCGCAGACCGGGAAGCCTTTCAGGCAGCGAGTGGAAAAGCTGCTCGGCGTGTTCGGGAGGCAGCTGCACCGCGACGAAGAGGCGCATCGTCGCCGACGCCGGGCTCAGACGCCTCCGGTGTGGGAGATCAGATCCGAGGCCTCGAGGAACAGGAAGGTGACGAGGAGGAGGGCGGTCACGAGCAACAGCGGGAGCAGGCGAACCCACTCCTTCGCCCTGGTGACGCTTCTGCCTGCCGGCACGCTTCCGCTCACTTCTCTGTACATAAGCACGGCGCGTGCCGACGTTACGCATGGTCACCCGGCGCGGGGAGGAGCCTTCCCTGTTATGCCGGCGTCGGGGCGGTCGCAGGACCCTTGCCGGTACGGCGCTTCTCTTCGCCGCCGGCCGGAGCGCCGGGCGGGGTCTGGTCGCCCGTGCCACCCGTCGATGCGGCCACCGGGAGGTCGCCCTCACCGTCGGCGAACAGCTTGTCGAACTCCTCGCTCGAGATCGTCTCCTCGGAGATGAGGCGCTGGACGAGCGTGTCGAGCTTGTCGCGGTTGCTCGTCAGCACCTCGAATGCGCGGCGTCGCGCACGGTCCACGATGTCGTGGACCTCCTGGTCGATCAGCTTCGCGACGTCCTCAGAGTAGTTGCGTTCCTCCTGGATCTGGCGTCCCAGGAAGATGAGGTCATCGCTCTTCCCATACTGGAGAGGCCCGAGCTTCTCGCTCATGCCGTACTTCGTGACCATCTGGCGCGCCATCTCGGACGCCTTCTCAATGTCGTTGGAGGCGCCGGTGGTCACGTCGCCACCAAGGTGCAGCTGCTCCGCGGTCCATCCGCCGAGCGCCGCCGCGATGTCGTCCTCGAATTCCTTCTTCGTGCGGAAGTAGCGATCCTCCTGCGGGAGCGACCACGTCACACCCATGGCCATGCCGCGCGCCACGATCGATATCTTGTGCACGGGGTTCGTGTTCTTCAGCAGCTTGAAGCACATCGCGTGACCCGCCTCGTGGTAGGCGACGATGACCTTCTCTTTTTCGGAGATCACGCGCGAGCGCCGTTCGGGTCCGAGGGACACCTTCTCGAGAGCCTCCTCGAAATCGATCATGCCGATCAGCTTCTTGTTGCGGCGCGCCGCCAGGATCGCGGCCTCGTTCACGACGTTCGCCAGGTCCGCCCCCGAGAAGCCGGGGGAGATCTTCGCGATGCGGATCAGCTCGACATTCTTGTCGAGCGGCTTGCCGCGGACATGAACGTCGAGGATCGCGCGGCGGCCGCGGATGTCCGGGCGGTCGAGCACGACCTGCCGGTCGAATCGGCCCGGTCGCAGCAGCGCCGGGTCCAGCACGTCGGGGCGGTTCGTTGCCGCGACGACGATCACGTTGGTCCCGGTGTCGAAGCCGTCCATCTCGACGAGGATCTGGTTCAGCGTCTGCTCGCGCTCGTCGTGCGATCCGCCGAGGCCCGCGCCGCGCTGGCGCCCCACGGCGTCGATCTCGTCGATGAAGACGATGCAAGGGGCGTTCCGCTTGGCCTGGTCGAACAGATCGCGCACGCGCGAGGCGCCGACGCCGACGAACATTTCGACGAATTCGGAGCCGGATATCGAGAAGAACGGGACTCCGGCCTCGCCTGCCACGGCGCGGGCCAGCATGGTCTTGCCGGTGCCGGGCGGGCCGACGAGGAGCACGCCGCGAGGGATGCGCGCGCCGAGGCTCGAAAACTTCTCCGGGTACTTCAAGAACTCGACCACCTCGGTCAGCTCCTGCTTGGCCTCCTCGACGCCCGCGACGTCCTCGAACGTGACCGTCGGCTTGTTGCCGATGAACATCCGCGCGCGGCTCTTTCCGAAGGACAGCGCCTGGTTGTTCGTCCCCTGCGCCTGCCGCATCATGTAGACGAAGAAGCCGCCGATCAGCAGCACCGGCAACAGGCTCAGCAGCACGGACCCGATGATCCCGAACGTCTGGCTGTCCTTCTGGACGTCCACGACCATCTTTCCCGGGTTGGCCGCGCTGTAGTCGAGCACGGCCTTCTTGAAGCTCTCGTCCTTGTCGCCGATCGCGGTCTGCTGCTTCTTGCCGTCGACGCCCTCCAGGTTCGCCTGGTCGCCGACGATCGTGACCTTCCGCACCTGGCCCGAGTTGACGCGCTGGAGTGCGTCGGACAGGGCGATCGTCTCCGCGGCCGGCTGCTGCGACTTGTACGCGTACAGCAGCGCGACGCCCATCACCACCAGGAGGAGGGTGAGGATGCCGTTCTTGAAGATGCGGTTGTCGAGGTTCGTGCGCTACCCCTTATCGGTCAATCGTGCCCGCTGATTCGATGCTACAGGCGGAACGTACGAAGGCCAAAGGCTATTCGGCCCACTGGCAGGAGAGCGCACCCAGAGGAACCACCCACCCTGACCGGTGCCCGTGCCCGGCGCCGCTCCGATCGAGGCGATCCAGAGGACCCTCGGACCGGTGGCCACGAGGGGCAGCGTGTCCCTTCGCCGCGCCGGGATCTTCGCGTCGACGAGCACGTCCTGGAGCTTGCGTCGCCCGAAGCGGTCGCCGGGACGGCGCTGGCGCACGACCAGCGGCTGGTCGGGAATCTCTGCCCTTGGAGCGGTCGGGCCCCATTCCAGATCGAGCGGGGCGGAGACCGTGTAGCGGTCGCGCACGTCCTCACCCGCCCTGGCGAGGAGGAACGTCCAGCCGTGCCAGCGCAGCGGCGCTCCCGCGCCAAGCGGGGAGGCGTCCGGCGACGGGACGTCCCCTACGGCGTGCCGCAGCAGGGCGGGTTCTGCCGCGCGGCGCCCAGCCGACTGTCGCTGGACCTCGAACGAGAGCCGGGTGTATTCGCGGACGGCGCGCCCGCCCGGCAGGTCGAGCGCCGCCGTGCCGGCGGCGGCGGCGCACAGCCCGTCCAGGGCCGCCCGCTGCCGCGCTCCGAGCGCGCGCCCCGTTCGCACCTCGTACGCCGCGGCGAGCGCCCGCGACCGCATGCCGGCATCGATCGGCAGCGCGCCGAGGTCGATCGTCCCGTCATCTCCCTGGGCCGGCAGCGTCGGCGCGCGCCCGCGCAGCGTGGCGACGGTCTCCGCGGCGGAGTCGGCCAGCCGCGCGATGGCGGGGGCCACCTGGGGGTTGATCCGTGCCAGCTCCGGAAGGACGCGATGCCGGACGCGATTGCGCGCGAACCGCAGCGCCCGGTTCGACGGGTCCTCCCGCGGCTTGATGCCTGCGGCCGCGCAGACCTCGAGCGTCTCCGCGCGGCCGATGCACAGCAGCGGTCTGACGATCCCGGCGCTCGAGGGCCGCATTCCGGCGAGCCCGTCGATACCGCTTCCCCTCGTCAGATGCAGCAGCACCGTCTCGGCCTGGTCATCCCGCGTGTGTCCGGTCGCGACGGCGCTCGCCCCGACCAGAGCGGCCCCGTGCCTAAGGAACGCGTAGCGCGCCCGGCGGGCCGCGTCCTCGCTGACCTGAGGCTCCTCGGCGCGGCCGAGGCGCACGGGCGCGCCGATACGCGCGGCGAGCCCGGCGACGAACGCCGCGTCCAGCGCTCCGGCGCGCGGACGGGCGCGGTGGTCGAAATGCGCGACGTGCAGCACGGTGCCGGACCGACCCGCCAGCTCCGCGAGGATCAGCAGCAGCGCCGTCGAGTCCGCGCCGCCCGATACCGCCACGATCATCGGGCCGGGTGAGAGAAGCGCGTGCGTCCTCGCGTATCGCGCGACGGCCTCGAGGATCCTCGGCGGCAGCACCGGTGGCTGGGGCCGGGATTGAACCGGCGACCTAGGGTTTATGAGTCCCTTGCTCTGCCAACTGAGCTACCCAGCCCGCCGAAGATGGTAACGAAGCTCCGCGAGCTGGAGATATCAGACGCTAACGCGAACTGGTCGTTGCGGGATACGCCGCTTGCGCTGCGACGAGCGCCTTGGCGCGGACGCGCGGCCAGCCTCCGGAATACGGACCCAGTCGTGCACGTCCTCGGCGCCAGCGGGACAGTACGCCCACGACCGACCGTGGACGGTGACCTCACGCCCGCTGGTCGTCGGACGCGGGAGGTGACCGGCGCGCACGCAGACATACTCGATCAGCCCCCCGAACACCGCTCCGCCTTCCCCGCCATCTGCTCGATGCATACGCGCCTGCGCCACCTTCGGCATGACGGTCGGTCATGGGGCCGACCCAGTGAGTGACAGCCCTGCCGGAACCCCGTGGCTGTCATGTGGGCTGTAAACGGATACGGCCGTCTGGCCGCTACCCAGCCAGACCGCCGTATTCATTGCCGTTGTCCTGTTGCGGGACTGGGATTCGAACCCAGGACCTTCGGGTTATGAGCCCGACGAGCTACCGCTGCTCCATCCCGCGAGGCTCACTTTAGCGCGCGCCGAAGAAGAGCGCGAACCACTTCGCGAGGTGCCCGCCCGCGCCGGGATCGGCCACGGGGTCGGGCCGCGGGGTCGGAGCCTGCTGGATCGTGATAAGCGATTCGTTGGGCCGGACGTAGTCGTACTCCCGTGCCTTGTCGACGATGTAACTCTCCGTGCGGCGTTCCGCGGCCGCGGCGTCGAGGACGACGTGCTTGACCTGGAGCGCCGCTATCTCTGCGCGAAGCGCCGCGCCCTCGCGGCTGAGTGCGTTGGTCTGGGTCGCGACGCCGACGAAGGCCGCGGTGAGCGCCAGGAATGCGGCGAACAGCGCCACAGCCACCGCGGAACGCCAGAGGCCGCGGCGCCGGGGCGTGCGGGACCGGCCGCCACGTCGCTCGCTCACTCGCGACACATCATGCTCCGGGCGACAGCTCGCTGGGAAGGGGGTCGAGCGCGTAACCCGCGAGCCGAGCGGCGCACCAGCCCACCATTCCGAGGAAGGCGTGGCCCTCGCTGGGGTCGCGAAGGTCGCGGGTGAACGCCGCGACGATCACCGTACGTGGCCCTCGGACGATGCCGACATCGTTCCGCACTGCCGCGAGCGACCCGGTCTTGTGCGCGATGCGGACCTCGTCCGGAAGGTAGCGGCGCAGCATCGAGTCGTCCTGGTTGCGGTCGAGAAGCGCGAGCACGCGATCGGCGACCACTCGCTCGATGCGAACGCCCTCGAGCAAGGCTCGGAGGAGCGTCGTAGTTTCGCCGGGCGTCATCACATTCTCGAGCCCGCGTCGCGCCGCCTCGAAATCGTACATGCGCCGGCGGAGGCGCGTCACCGGGCACCCCCAGCGATCGAGGTACCGGTTCACGACCTCGATGCCGACGCGCTCGATGAGCCTGTTCGTCGCCGTGTTGTCCGAGAGCATGATCGCGAGCGCAGCGTGGTCCCGCGCGGAGAGTTCGGCGACGTCACGCAGATCGCGCAGGATGCCCGAGCCGTCGACCGTCGCTCCGACGGGCAGGCGCTCGTCCAGCGAGATCGCGCCCCGCTCGGCCTCGGCGTGCAGCGCCATCACTAGCGGGACCTTTATGACCGACGCGGCGGCGAAGGCCGCGTCGGGGCCGTGCTCCAGCAGCGGCGTCCCAGCGCCGTCCGCGATGACGACGCCTGCCCGCTCCCCGATCGCGGCCAGGTGCGGCGCCAGGACGGCCAGCGGCGCTAGTTCAGGGAGCTGCGCGGGGTGTGGCGCGGCGTCGTGGGCCATGGGCGCGAATGTAGGGGGTGCTCCGAAGGCTGTGCGCTAGCTCAATCGCTTTCCCGCAGGCGAAGATCGACGGCCGCGCGTTCGGCGAGTGCCGACGTTCCGACGCCTTCCACCGCGAACGAAGCGACGCCGTGCGCGAAGCGGATCGCGTCGCCGAAGGAGACTCCGTCCGCGAGGGCAAGCGCCAGACCGGCCGAGAAGGCGTCGCCGGCGCCGGTCACGTCGACGACCGCATCGACGGGCAGCGCCTCCACCTCGACGATCGACCCGGCGCGGTACGTTCTGGAACCGCGCTCGGCGCGCGTGACGACGACCGGCGCGGTCTCGGCCCACCCGGGGACCGGCGTCTCGTCCCGCCCCAGGTCCTCTTCGCTCAGCACGATCGCATGCGCCGCCACGAGAAGCTCGTGGGGAGCGCTCCATCGCCGGGGCCGCACCACGCCCGCCGCATCCCATTCGCGCAGATACCCCTGCACCTCGACGACGCGGATCGCCCGAGGGAAACCGCCGAACAACGAGGCGTCGAGCTCGTGCGCGACGGAGGCGAAGATCACCGCGCGGGCTTCGCGCAGAGCCAGCGGGATGTCGGTGAGCGCGATGGCCTTCGCCCGCGCTCGCAGCCGGAGCTGCCGCCCGCCGTCGGGAGCACGGCTGAAGGCGAAGGTGGTGGTGACGGCCGCGGGAAGAGCGACCAGATCGATGGCCAGCCTGCGGCATGCCGCGACCAGCTCGGCTTGCTCCTCGGGTCCGACGCGGGTCGCCAGCGCCGCGCGGGCGCCGAGCCGCGCCGCGGCCGCCGCCGCATAGAAGGCCGACCCGCCGAGGCGCCAGTCCACGCCCGGGAACTCGTCGCGCGTGGCGTGGCCGATCGCCAGCAGATCGATCACGGGCGGAGCTCGGCGGCGAGGAATCGTTCGACGGCGTACAGCGCCAGCTGCCCGCCGAGCCCCTGGAATAGGGCGTCGAAGCCGTGTCCCGACCACGGCAGCTCGACGAGCGAAGCGCGATGTCCTCCCGCGCGAAGACGCGCGGCGAGCCCGCGCGAATCGTCCACCCGCACGAGCTGATCGGCGCTGCCGTGGATCAGGAGAGTGGGCGGGAGCGGGGCCGCGATCCATGTCGCTGGCGTGGCGTCGGCGTAGCGCTCGGGGAACACATCGGGCGCTCCGCCGAGGAAGTCGCGCAGCACGCCACGCGAGTCGATGAGGTCGGGCCGCAGCGGGTCCTCGTATCCGCGCCGGAGGTCGGTGGGTCCATAGAGCGAGACGACAGCGCGCACGCTCCCGGGCGCTTCGCAGCCGGTGGGCACCGGGTCGCGACCGGCGCGATAGGCGGCGAGGAGGGCCAGGTGCGCGCCGGCCGAGCGGCCGAGCAGCGCAACGCGCTCAGGATCGACGCCATCCTCTGCGGCGTGCCGGCGGACCCAGCCGAGCGCACACTCGACATCCTCGAGCGCGGCCGGATACGGGAACGCGGGAGCGAGCCGGTACTCGACGTCGTAGACGACGTATCCCCTCGTCGCGAAGTAATGGTCGGCCGAGGTCGGCAGGAACGACGCGGCCCCCTTGCCACCGCCGCGCCAGGCGCCGCCGTGGACGGCCACGATCGCGGGCCGTGGCGTCCCGGGCTCCGCGGTCGAGTAGCGGTCGAGGCGGAGAGTCACGCCGGAGACGGTCCGGAACGGTACGTCGGCTTCGACGCGCGCGCGCCCGGTGGGGACGCCGCGTACGTAGTCCGCGAGCGAAAACCCGCCGCCGCGCGGCTCCCTCATCGCGACTCCGACGTCCGCATCGCCGAGCGCGCCAAGCGCAGCGTCAGTCGCTTCGATCGCCGAGGGGAGCCGCAGCAGGGGCTGCACCGCGAAGGTGGCGGCCATCGCGGCGGCGGCCACGGCGACGAGCGCGGGGAACGCGCCGTTCCGCGAGGCGCCGAGCGCGACGACGACCGCGACGACGTCGAGCGCCAGGAGCCACAGGCTGAGCTCCGCGGCGCCGACGCGCACGAGTTGGAGCCGCTCGTCGGGCATGGTGAAAGGGATCGGGGCGGAGAGGGCCAGACCGGCGAACGCGAGGATCAGCGCCGCCGCCGGCATCAGACGTTGAAGAGGATATGCAGCACGTCGCCGTCCTGGACGGGGTACGTCCTGCCCTCGGTGCGGAGGATCCCCAGCTTGCGCGCGGCGGCCTCGCTACCCGCCCGCAGCAGCTCATCCCACCGGATCACCTCCGCTCGGATGAAGCCGCGATCGAGGTCCGAGTGGATGGTGCCCGCCGCCTGCTGCGCCGGCATCCCGTCCGTGACCGTCCACGCGCGCACCTCGTCCTCGCCCGTGGTGAAGAACGAGATCAGGCCGAGGAGCCCGTAGGTGGCGCGCAGCAGCCGCTCCACCGCCGGCTCGGCGATGCCCAGCTCCGCGCGGAACGCGCCCGCCTCCTCGGCCGGCAGCTCCGCGATCTCGCCCTCGATCCTGGCGCACACCGGGACCACCGCCGTCGCGCGGTGGCGCGAAACGAGCTCGACGAGCGGCGCGATGACAGGCGCCGGATCCGCGACATCGGCCTCGTCGACATTGACCGCGATCAAGTGCGGCATGAGCGTGAGGAAGCGGTAGCCGCGGATCGCCCGGAGGTCGTCGGCTTCGAGCTCGAGGTCGCGCATCGGGGTCTCCGACCGCAGCGCCTCCAGCGCGCGCTGCAGCAACGCCTTCTCCCGCTCGCGCGCCTCGCGCTCGGCCCCCTTCGCACCGCGCATCTCGGGGTCGATCCGCTCGAGCCGGCGCTCCACCACCGACAGGTCCGCGAGCAGGAGTTCGAGCTCCAGATCGATGAGGTCACGTCCAGGGTCGATGCTGCCGCGCGCGTGCGGCACCGCGGGGTCGCGGAAGGCGCGGACGACGTGGATCAGCGCATCAGCGGTCCGGAGGTCGCCGAGCTTCTTCGGTGAGATCCCGTCCGAGGATCCGCGCTCCGCTGGCGCTGCGAGCCCGAGGTCGCGGTACGTGATCTCGGCGTAGGTGGTCTTCTTCGGCCGGAACAGCGCCGATAGCCTGTCGATGCGATCGTCCGGGATCTTCGCGACGCCGACGTTCGTTTCGGCCTCCGCGCCGGCGAACGCGCCCGTCGCGGCGTGGCCCCCGCACAGCAAATTGAACAGCGTCGTCTTGCCGACGTAGGGCAATCCTGTGATCGCTGAGGCGAGGTTCATGGGGCCGGCAGAGTCGCCTGCTCGACCTCCGGAAGATCGTCGCCGAAGACCGTGCGCGCGACCGCGCGGAAGCGAACGAGAGGGCCGGTCGCGAAGACGGCGTGCCTCGGGGACGGTCCGGAATTGATCAGCCGGTGGGAATCGAGGACCTCCCGGACCGCGAGGGCCGTCGTGGCGGCGGAGTCGACGACGCGCACCCCGGGCCCCGCAACGCCTTCGATCGCCGCGCGGAGAAGCGGGTAGTGCGTGCAGCCGAGGAGCAGCGTGTCGACGACCGGCGCCACGACGCCGCCGTCCTCGATGAGCGGGCGGACGTACTCGCGCACCGCGGCCTCCGCCTCCTCGGTGGCAGCCCTTCCCGCCTCGACGAGGGGCACCAGCTTTGGGCACGGCTGCTGCGCGACGTCGACGAGCGGGTCGAGGTCCCGAAGTGCGCGCAGGTACGAGCCGGAGCGGACGGTCGCCACGGTCGCGAGCACGCCGATGGAACGGCGCGAGGACGCGCCGAGCGCCGCAGCGGCCCCCGGTCGGACGACGCCTATCACCGGTACCGCCTGCTCATCTCTGACCGATTCGAGCGCCACGGCCGTCGCCGTATTGCACGCCAGCACGATCATCTTGCACCGCGACCGCGCGAACCATTCCATCGCCTGACGCGTGAACTCGAGGACCTCCACCGGCTCGCGTGACCCGTACGGCATGCGCGCCTCGTCACCCAGGTAGATCGTCGATTCGCCGGGCAGATGGCGGCGGAGCTCGCGGAGCACCGTCAGGCCGCCGACGCCCGAGTCGAACACACCGATGGGCCGATCGACCCGCCCGGTCTCCTCCGACGCCCGGCGAAGAGGGTCAGCGACGATGCTGGGTGACGAGGGCGGTCGCCAGGCCGTCGATCGCCTGAGACAGCAGCGCGTCAGGATCGGACAGCACGAACGGCTGAAGGGCGTTGTTCGCCGTGCTCGTGATCGCAGCGTCGGCCGGCAGCTCCGCCAGGACAGGCAGCCCGAGCGCACGCTCGATCGCCGCCCCGTCCAGCCCTCCCCCGCCGCATGCGCCGTTGATGACCAGGAGCAGCGGCTTGTGCCCTCGATAGCCGAGAGCGTCGAAGACCTCGATCGCCAGGCGCGCGTTCGCGACGCTGGATGGAGCGCTCGTCACCACCAGAAGCACGACCGAGGCGGCGTCGAGGATGGCGAGGGTGTCGTCGGACATGCGGGCGGCACAGTCCACCACCACGTATTCATGGTCATCCGCGAGCAGCTGCATCGCGTGCGCGACCTCCGCCGCGGCGACTAGATCAGCCTCCTCCGGCCGAGGCGGCGCAAGGAGCGTCGCGACGCCGCCCGGTCCCTCCCACACGACGTCGCCAAGGGAGGCGCGCATCGCGGCCCCGGCCGGGAGATCGACGAGCGACCTAGCCGAACCGGGGACCGGCAGAAGGTGCCGTACGGAACCGAACTGCATGACGCCGTCGAAGAGCGCGACGGTCGAGCCGCGGCGCCGGAGCGCGCACGCGAGGTTGACGGCGATCGTCGTTCGCCCGGCGCCGCCCTGCGGGGAGTAGACGGCGACCATGCTGCCCTTGCCAGGACTCCGCACCGTCGCGGTCCCGCCCAGCGCGTCCCCGAGGTCGTTCGCGCCCCCGGGAAGCACGAACACCGCATCGACCGAATCCTCGGACGCCGATTCCATGGGCCGCTGCGGCACGGTGATCATCACGATGCGCGTCCCCGGAGACGCGGCCCGGACACGCTTGGCGACCTCCGGTCCGGACACCTTTCCCTGGAGTAGCGCGTCGACCATGAGAACGTCCGGCCTTTCGGCGGCGGCCTGCGTTAGCGCGTCGTCCGCCGACGCGTGGACGCCGGTGAGCTGGACGTCCTTCTCACGCGCGAGCATCGACCGCAGATGCTCGGCGACCTGCGGAACGTCCTCGACCAGCAGAACCCGCTTCACGAGCGGCAGTCTACGAGAACGTTCGCACGCGAAGGCTATGCCCGCGCCGCGTGAAGAGCGCGCCGATGACCGCGACGGCGCCCGCGAGAGCGACGAAGCTCAGGCCGGCGCGCAGCGTCACACCCGACCAGTACGGCTCGGGATACAGCGCGAGGAGATTGCTCGTCGCCGGGTCGAAGGCGAAGTTGCCCTCGGGGAAGAAGATCTCGTGGAACAGCAGGAAAGCGGGCTCGAACGCCAGGGCCGCGATCGCGACCACGAGCGCGACCAGGGTCGCCGACGCGATGGCTCCGTCGCGCGCGACGAGCGCGAGCTGGCGCATCCCACCTGTGGACACCGACCGTGCGAGGATCAGGCCAAGCCATGCGACCGCCACCGTGAAGGCGGTCCTGACCCCGGACACGACCGCGCGAACGTCGCGCAGGTGCGCGGTCTCGGCGACGTCGAAGATCGGCGCTCCGTCGGTCGTCGTGGGAAGCACCTCGCCCGCGCCCTCGACGAACGAGACCGTTTGGCGGTGGAACGCCGCCATTCGGTCCAGGTCGTACACCGGCGACCCGGCCACGTGGAACCGCGCCGGAGCGAATCCTCCAGCGCGCGCGAGGTCACGATAGGTGCCCTCCCCCGCGAACATGTAGGCCGCGAGAAGGGTGCCGGCTATCGCGAAGGCGACGGCGAAGAAGCCAGTCGCCAGGGGCCGCGGCAGGCGCATCAACCTGACGCGCGAGGCACCGCGCCGAGACCCGGACGGTCGCTGAAAACGAAGCGGCCGTTTCGCACGGCGACCGCTTCGAAGGGGTCGTCCACGATGAGCAGGTTGCCGTCGAGATCCGCCCACTCGACTGATGGCGCGAGGTGGGCCGCGGCCGCGATGCCGACGCTGGTCTCGCCGGCGCGGCAGCCGAGCATGACGCGAAGGCCGAGATCGCGCGCAAGCGAGATCATCCGGCGCGCCTCTGCGATGCCGCCGCACTTCTGAAGCTTGACGTTGACGCCGTCGCACGCGTCCGCCAAGCAGGGAAGATCCGCCGAGCTGACGGCGGCCTCGTCGGCGACGATCGGCAGGACCGAGCGCTCGCGGACCCTCCGCAGGCCCTGGACGTCGCGCGGATCGACGGGCTGCTCAACGAATTCGACGTCGAAGGGAGCGATCTCGGCGATCAGCGCCGGTGCGCGTTCGGCCGGCCACGCTCCGTTGGGATCGACGCGGATCGGACCGGCGTAGCGCTCGCGGATCGCCGCAAGTATCGCGGTCGCACCCTCGCTCCCGAGCTTCACCTTGAGCACGCGATATCCCTTCGCGGCGGCGGCCGCTGCCCGCTCGGCCATGACCGCCGGTTCAGCCAGCCCGATCGTGAACGAGGTCGGAGGCGCCTCGCCGTCGGCCAGGCCGACGAGCTCGCGAAGCGTGACGCCCGCCACCTGCGCGGCGCGGTCGTGCGCCAGCACGTCGAGCGCGCACGCGGCCGCGCCTCCGTGGGGAAAGCGCTCGGCGATGCGGGAACACGCACCCGCGAGGTCGCTTGGGTCGTCGCCGATCAGCTCGAGCGCGGAGCGTATCTCCGTCTCGATCGTCCCTGGCGTCTCGTCGAAGTACGCATCCGCCGCTGCTTCCCCGCGGGCGATCCTGCCTCCATCGTCGAGCTCGACGAGCACGACGCTCCGCGACGTGCGCACCGAACGCGAGATCGCGAAGGGCACCTCGAGGTGCACCTCGAGCGTCCGCACCGTCGCCTTCACGTCCGGCCACCCGTGGCGCGCAGCACCGCGTCGGCGAGCCGGTCGGCGCCCGCCGCGTCGCGCACTGGGTCGGCTGCGGGAAGGCCCGTCGAAGCTTCAGCCCGCGCCACCGCGGCGCGGGCTTCGCCCGGCTCGAGCGCGCTCGTGTTCAGCGCCACCGCGGCCACCGGCACGCGCGGCGATCCCAGCGGCCGCGACCACAGCGCTGCGTCTTCATTGAGCGCGACCAGATCTGGTAACGCCCGCAGGGGTAGCCCGGGATGGCCCTTGATCGCGCCCCGCGCCGCGTCGTGACAGAGCAGCAGCACGTCCGGAGCGCTCCCGTGCAGCAGGCCAAGCGTGACCCCCGAGAAACCCGGATGGGTCAGCGAGCCCTGCCCCTCCACGACGACCCAGTCGGCGCCGTCCGCCGCGTCGCAGGCCAGCCGTTCGGCGGCGCCCGCGATGAAGTCGGCCACCACGGCGTCGACGCAGATGCCCGCGCCGCTGATCGCGATCCCTGTCTGCCCCGTCGCGACGAAGGCGGAGCGGACGCCCGCGCGCCCGAACGCGGCGTGCAGTTCGAGCGAGGCGGTCATCTTCCCCACGGCCGCATCGGAGCCGACCGTCAGGACGACGCGCGAGCCAGGCCTGCGGACTCGGTGGCCGCCCACCCCGAGATCCGACGGCGGGGCGCGCAGCTCCCACACCCGCCCGCCGCCGTCCTGCGCCGCACGGGCGAGTTCCGGGTCGGCCGTGATGCGCTCGTGCAGGCCGTTCCATATCTCCAGCCCGCATCGCAGCGCCTCGCTGAGCGGAGCGCGGTACTGAGCCGGCACGCGGCCACCGGGAGAGGCCGTGCCGATGAGGAGTACCTCGGCGCCCGCAGCCGCCACCTCGGCGACGGTCGCGACGATCGGGATACCCCGCCCGACGCCGATCGCCGCCTCGGCATCCCGGCCGGCGCAGCACGAGTCGAGGACCGCGACGACGGGGTAGGGCGCATAGCGGATGACGCCCATGGCGGTCTTCGCGGTCGCCGGCGCGAACAGTCCCTCCGCGAGGATGGCGACGCGCGGGCCCCGGCGGCTCGCGTCGCGCCGAGCCTCAAACACCCGGCCCCGAGCCCGCGGCGCGGCCTGCGGGAGCCGAGCGACGCGGCCGGGCCTGAGCGGGCGCTGGTCCCGCGCGCCCAGAGTTCCCGTTCGGCCGCGGGAATCCCGCCACGATCAGCAGCCTCGCGGAGTGCTCGCCTGCTGGCGAACCGTCGAAATCGCCGTGGACCGATTCGATCGGCAGTCCGGCTTGGGCGAAGAGCAGCTCGGCCTCCCGGCGATATAGATGGTGGAGCGTCACGCGCCGCTGCATGCGCCGGACGCTCCGGTCGTCGCCGACCTCGTCGTAGCGCACGGAAACAAGCGTGCGCTCCGCGCTCGTGCGACTGCTGGTGAACTTGGTGACCTCGTGACCGGTGAGCGGATCGCGCCTCGTCCAGTCCTCGACCAGGAGCCCCTCGGCGGCGCCGGTCCCGGTGGGGTCTGGCTGGAACACATCGAGCGCGACACGGCCCCGCGGGAGGAGATGAGCGCGAACGCTGGCGAGGCAGGCGGCGCGCCCCTCGGGTTCGAACTCGAGAAAGGTGTTGAACGCGATCACGATGAGCTGAAACTTCTCTCCGAGCGCGAGAGCGACAGCGTCGCCTTCGCGGTACTCCACTCCGACCGCCGCGCCCGACCGGCGGCGCGCGCGGGAGAGCATGGCGGCGGAGCGGTCGATGCCGACGACCCGGTGACCATCGAGGGCGAGAGGCACTGCGATCCTCCCGGTACCGCAGCCGATCTCCAGCACCGGACCGCCGAGGCGCTGAGCGAGCGCCCGGAACCACTCAACGTCATCGGTACCCGGCCCGCCGGCCGATAGTGGCGCGTCATTGTCCAAGTCGTACAGCGCCGCCGCCCACTGGGCCTCGTCGGGAGGCACCGGCGCGCCCGACCAATCGACCGGCACGCTCTCACCTCGAGGCGTCGAATGCTTCCCGGATATCGCGGGCGAGGGACGGCCGGCAGAGGACGTCGCAGGCGGTCATGGCGATCGCCTTGGCCGCCAGGCGCATCGTCTCGAGGGCCAGAGGCTCGCAGGCCGCGGCGGCGAAGTCGTGGGAGTGGCCGGCCACCGGACCGTTGGTGACCGCCAGGAACGGGTGTATGCCAGGCACGACCGTGGTCACGTTGCCCATGTCCGTGGACCCATGGGTATCGCCCGGAGCGCGCGGTCGCATGTCCCGTCCCAGCGCCCTGGCGTTCGCACTGAACGCTTCGGCGAGCGGGCCGTTCGAGCGGACCAGCTCGCACGTGTCGCTCCATGCGTGTTCGAGCGAGCAGCCCGTCGCCTTCGCCGCTCCCTCGAAACACGCCATGACGCGATCCTGAAGCTCGCGGAGGTACGCGTTGTCCGGCGACCGGACCATCAGCCGGGCGGCGGCGCGCTCGGGAATGATGTTCGCGGCCGAGCCGCCATCCGTGATCACGCCGTGGATCCGCGAGTCTGAACGCACGAGCTGACGCAGCGACGCGATGGCGTTCCATCCGAGGACCAACCCGTCGAGGGCGTTGATCCCGGCGTGCGGTTCCGCCGCGGCGTGCGCCGCCCGCCCGCTGAACGTGACGTCGAGGCTGACCATCGCGAGCATGAGCGGGTCGAGCTCGTCGCGGTCCCCGGGGTGGAACATCAGGGCCGCATCGACGCCGCTGAACTCGCCGGAGTGGATGAGCGCGACCTTCCCATTCCCCCGCTCCTCGGCGGGACATCCGAGAAGCCGCACAGAGCCGCGCGATCCGCCCTCCCCGATGACATCGCGCACAGCGAGAAATGCGCCCAGCGCAGCGGCGGCGATGAGGTTGTGTCCGCATGCGTGGCCCACACCAGGAAGCGCGTCGTACTCGGCGAGGATGGCGACGGTCGGTCCGGGACCCGCGCCCGCGTCGACGCGGAACGCGGTCGACAGTCCGGCGACGCCGCGATCCACGGCCAGCCGGTCCCCCTCGAGCGTGTCGCACAGGAGGGAACACGCGTGGATCTCCTCGAAGGCGAGCTCGGGGCGTGCGTGGATGCGTAGCGCCAGGTCGTCAAGCAGCTGCGCGCGATCGTCGACGCGCGCGGCGGCGCGCGCCTTCAGTTGATCGAGCTGCATCGGCCCTGAAGCGTATCCAACTCAGGCGCCGCGCGCGGACACCACCGCCTCTGCCGCCACGAACGCGAGTAGCACGAACGCACCGGTCAACGGGGTGAGACCGTCAGCCGCCCGCAGGATCGCGAGCAATGCAACGGCCCCGCCGATCTCGGCGCCCCTGCGCAGCGATATCCGGCGGGCGCGAACCGATGCGCGGCCGCGGGTGCTCCGGGCAGGGTCCAGGTGCAGCGCCACGAACGATGCGAGCGCTCCGGTCGCGACAGCGGCGGCCACCACCACGCTGGGCACCGCGAACTGCTCCGCTGGGTCCCGCATGTTGACGATCCAGATGAGTACCGCCGCGGCGGCCGCGGCGACGAATAGAAGGCCGCGTCCCATTCAGTTCCGGCGCCGTACCAGGGGCAACACGCGCGGCTCGAGCCGCTCGGGATCTTCGTTGGCGAGCGGCAGTTCCTCTTGTTCGGGCGCGGCGGGCAAAGGCGCGCGAGCCAGACTCTCGATCGCCATCGACACGCGGTCGAGCGCCCGCTCCGACTCGACGTGTTTCTTGGCCGCATTCTCTAGGTGCCGCCCCAGCTGCTCGTGCAGCGCCGCGAACCGGCCCACCTCGCGGACGAGCTGCTCGATACCCAGTTGGATCTCTCTCGTTCGTTCCTGGATCGACAGACCGCGCAGGCCGAAGGACACGAGTTGGAGGTACGCCATCAACGTGTTCGGGGACGTCGGGATCACCTTGCGCCGTGCGCAGTAGGCGTGCAGGTCGAATTCCGCGTCCGGTCTCACGACCGCTTCGTAATAAACGTTCTCGGCGGGGATGTACATGAAGGCGTAGTCGATGGTGCCAGCCGCCGGCACGATGTACTTGGCCACCGCGTCGATGTGCCGCCGCGTCTGCTGCATGAAGCTCCGGCGCCTCGCGCGCCGTTCGCCGTCGTCGGACGCGGCGAGCGCGCTCCACGACTCCATGGGGAACTTCGCGTCGATCGGCACCATTCGGCCTCCGAAGCGAACCACCGCATCCACCCGGGTGCCGTCCGGGAACGCGTACTGGAGCTCGTAGGCATCGGCCGGGAGCGCATCTTCCAGGACCCGCTGCATCAACAACTCTCCGAACCCGCCGCGGTGCTTCGGCGCGCGCAGAAGGTCGTGCAGCGACCCGATGTCGCGGGCCAACTCCCCGATGCGGACGTTCTGCTCCTCCAGCGTGCCGAGCTGGCGCGACACATCACCGAGGGCGCGGTTTGTCGACCCGGTCTGGGTGAGCACCTGCTGCTCGGTCGCGCCCAGCGACTGGACGAACTGCCCCCGCAGGTCCGCAAGCGCCTCCTGGTGCGCGGTCCGCAGGTCACCGAGCGCGCGTTCCATGAGCAAGGCGTGCCCCCCATCGCCGCGGCCGCGGGCCCACAGCGCGGCGGCCACGACGAGCGCGGCGAGAGCAACGAGGAGGACCGTGCCGATCGCAACGGTCGCCAGCGGCTCCATGTGCGCGGCAGTTTGGCACGCGACGGAGCAACGAACAAGTGTTCTAATAGCGGTCAAAGACAATGGGCGGGCGAGCCCGCGAATAGCACTGCAGTGGTCTTATCAGCCGGGCGTCTTTGCGGAAAGACGCGAGGACGTGTGGTTCAGCCAGCCGAGTTGCGGGCGTTGAAGGAGCTGGGGCAGATCCGCTCGAAGGGGCAGCGAGCGCAGACCCGCGGCGAGGGCGTGGCCCCGAACTCACGGCGCCGGATCTTTCCGGCGGTGGAGGAGACCACCGCGACGATGGCCGAGAAGTCGGCGTCTTTGGGCGCGATCTCTCCGCGAGCTCCAGTCTCGAGGAAGTGAAGCACGGCGCGGACCGGGCGCTGTCCGTAGGACCTCTCGTGGGCGACCGCGTAGAGCCGCAGCTGGAGGCTCTGGTTCGCGCTGCGCTGCGGCCGGTCGCTTTCCGGCTCGACGAAGGTGGACTTGTAGTCGACCACGACCGCGCCGTCCTCGTCGCGATCGACTCGATCCCATCTTCCGACCACGCGGTCGCGCCCCAGCATGAACGCGAAGCGCTGCTCGACGAGGTCGGGACGCTTCTTGCCCGCCTCCCCCGCGTGAAAGAGGCGAAGCGCGGCGAGCCCGGCATCGAACCGCTCGCGCTCGTGCTGAGGCGAGATGAAGCCTTCGGACAGCCATGCCGCGCGAAAGGTCGCCTGGATGTCCTCGACGCCCGGTTCCTCCCCCTCCCTGCGACGCGAGAGATGCTCGCCGACGGCCTGGTGCAACGCCAGCCCGTAGATCTGTCGGGGATCGGGCAGCACCGGTATCCGCAGTACGTGCGCGAAGCGGTAGCGGAGCGGGCAGCTCTGGTAGTCCTCGACCTGGCTGTACGAGAGGGTGAGCACGTCGTCGGCCCCCAGCGCCGGCAGAGCGGCGTCGGCTTCCGGCGGCGAGACCTGGAAACGCTGCAGCTCGTCGTAGGCGGAGGAACGGGCCGCCACGCGGTCGGGTGATCGGCCGAGTGCCTCTCCGATGAACTGGCTCGGACGGTAGGCTCGCTGGCCGCCGTAGTCGCTGGCGCTGGTGAAGTGGAAGGACGCCTTCGCGCGCGTGACGGCGACATACGCGAGCCGGCGCTCCTCGGCCACGTGCCGGTCCCGGCCAGATCCCCCTTCGGTTTGGAGGCCCTCGGGCAGGGTGAGCTCGGGTCCGCGGTATTGCCCGGGCAGGCGCTCCTGCGTCGCCGCGACTAGATAGACGACGGCGAACTCGAGCCCCTTTGCCTTGTGGATCGATAGCACATTGACCGCGTTCAACGAGCTCTCGAAGTCGGCCGCGGCGGGATCGTCCCCGGCCTCGCGCAGCAGCTCGAGGTACGGCACGAAATAGGCGGCCCGATCGATGGGCAGCGCCCGTCCCGCGCTCTGGACGAGTCGGAAGAAGCGCGCCACGTTGCGGCCCTGATCTTCGGCGAGGGATGAGTTGGGATCGAGATACCGGGCGAGCAGTTTCGAGCGGTCGAGAAATTCGTAGAGAAGCTCCGCGGTAGAGAGTTCGGCCGCTCGCTCCTGGAAGTGTTCGAGATCGGTCACGAGTGCCCGCGCAGCGGCCAGGGCCGCGGCACCGAGTCCGGCCGCCTCGCCGTGCGCGGCCTCGTCGAAGAGATCCCGGAGCGGACGTTGACGCCGCGCCTGCGCTTCGGTGATCCGCGCCAGATCCGCCGGGGGGAAACCATACAGCGTCGAGGTGGCGAGGTAATAGAGATGACGCGAATCGCTTGGTGCCGCGACGCACGAGAGGAATGACACGAGCAGGCGGATCTCGGGACGCTCGTACAGCTGGCCACCGCCTGAGAAGTGCGTAGGCACCTTCCGCGACGCGAGTGCGCTCAGGATCCGGCTGGCGTCGGAGTTGTATCTGACCAGGACCGCGAACTCGCCGAACTGCCTCTGCTCACGCACGGCCTGCTGCGCGATGCGCTCCGCGACCGTCTCCGCCTCCTCGGCGGCGCCGGCGAACGACAGGTGCACCAGGCCCTCGCCGTTGGCTTCCGGCCGACCACGCAGGTGCTTGTCGATACCGAGCGTGTCCTCGAGCCGGTCGGGGTTATGCCCGATCAGCCGGTAGGCCGCGTCGAGGAGCGGCTGCCCGGACCTGCGGTTCTCGACGAGGGTCATGATTGCGGCGTCCGGGTACGCTGCCGTGAACGCGGCGAAGTTCGACAGCGTGGCCCCGCGCCAGGCGAAGATCGACTGATCGTCGTCGCCGACCACCGTCAGCTCGCGGTGCCGCGCGACCAGGAGCTCGATGAGCCGCCACTGCGCCGTGTTCGTGTCCTGGAACTCGTCGACGAGGACGTGCCGGTAGCGCCGGGCCAGCCGCACTGCCGCCGCGGGTCGTTCCCGGAAAAGCCGAAGGGCCAGGGCGACCTGGTCGCCGAAATCGATGACCCCATGCCGTTCCTTCAGCGCCGTGTACGACGCATAGGTGTTCGCGAGCTCCTCTTGCGCGTCGCGCTCGTCGGCCGCGGCATTCGTCAACCCGCTCGCGCCCGCTTCGAGCCCGGCGACGTGGGCGAGGTATTGCTCCGGCGCTATGTCCTCGTCGCGGGCACGCGCGAATAGGTCGAGGAGCGCGCGCACGTGCTGGAGTGGATCGCCCGCAGGGCGGTAACGTCGGAGGGGAAGTTCGAATAGGTGCTCGCGAATGAAGATCACCTGCTCTGCGGGGGAGAGGACGCGAAGCTCGCCCGAGCGTCCGAGTTCGAGCGCGAATTCGCGCAGCACCTCGTCGCCGAACGCGTTGAACGTCCTGATCGCCACGTCGTTCTGGCCGAGGGGCGTGTTCAGGTCGATCCGCTCCTGCATCTGGGCCGCGGCCTTTTCGGTGAAGGTCAGCGCGAGGATCTCGTGTGGCCGGGCGGCACCCGAGGCGATGAGGTGCACGATCCGGGCGGTCAGCACGTGGGTTTTGCCAGTGCCCGCGCCCGCGACTATCAGCAGCGGCCTCCCACGGTGCTCCACGGCAGCGCGCTGCTCCGGTGTGAGGGAGGCGAGGATGTCCGGCTTGGGCTCGCCGAGGCCGAAGGAGAGCTGTTCTGTCACGAACGCCCGAGCGAAGGGAACATCCGTTCTATTATGGGGCGGGAGCTACGCTTGGGCGAGCCGCCCCCCGAGTTCGATGAGCGTCCGGACGGCCGGCCCCTGCGGCCCCTTTGGCGTGTACGGTCGGTCGACGTCGGCCCAGTACGTCCCTGCGATGTCCAGGTGGGCCCACTGCGTACCGTCGTCCACCGCAGCATCGAGGAACGCGGCGGCCTTGATCGCGCCACCGTCGCGACCGGCGCTGTTGGCGATGTCCGCGATGTCGCTGCGGATCTCCTCGCGGTATTCGTCGGTCAGCGGCATCGGCCACACCCGGTCACCGGCGGCCCGCGCGGCGGCCGCGACCTCCTCGACGAAACCTTCGGGCTTCCCGAACAATCCGCTGAAGTGGTGGCCCAACGCCACCGCGATCGCTCCGGTGAGCGTCGCGACGTCGACGACGCGTCGAGCACCCTCGCGCTGGACGTAGGTGATGCCGTCCACCAGCACCAGGCGCCCCTCGGCATCCGTGTTGATCACCTCGACGGTCTTTCCGCTCATCGACGTGAAGACATCACCCGGCTTGGTGGCGCCGCCGCCCGGAAGGTTCTCGGTGCACGGCGCGACGGCGATGACGTTCGATCGGGTCCGGAGCTTCCCGAGGGCCGCCACCGCGGCGATCACGACGGCGGCGCCGGTCATATCGGCTTTCATGCGGTGCATCGCCTCGGCGGGCTTGATCGAGATGCCGCCGGAGTCGAAGGTGATCCCCTTGCCGACGAAGGCGGCGTCGTAGCCCTTTCCCCCGCGGCCCGCGTGGCGCATCACGATGAACTGGGGCGCCTCGTGGCTGCCCTGGGCCACCGAGAGGAAGCTGTGCATGCCCAGGGCGCGGCACTTGGCGGCGTCCAGGATCTCGCAGTCGACACCCGCGTCCGCGGCGATCCGCTTGGCCTCGTCCGCGAGCGCGGTCGGCGTCATCTTGTTCGCCGGCTCGTTCGCCAGGCGCCTCGCGACATTCACCGCCTCCCCCACCGCCTCGCCCCGCCTGATGGCCTCTTTGACGTCGCCGTCGACCGCGAGCAGCACCGTTTCGAGCGGCGGCAACCTACGGTCCTCGTCTTTCGTGCGGTGCGCCTCAGGGCGCCACATCGCGAACAGCACGCCCTCGACCGCCGCCCTGGCCACGCGCGCCGCATCGAGCCCTGCACCGCTCTCGACGACCAATGCCAGGCGCTTGGTCCGTGAACGCCATAGCGACTTGACGCCCGCGCTCGCGGTCCGCCGCGCGCGCTGGGCGTCGAATTCTGTTCGTTTTCCCGCACCGACCACGACGATGCGAGGCCCCTCGCCGTGGTGCGCGCTGACCGCGTAGAGGCGGCTGACCTCGGGCTCGCGTGAGATCCGCTCGACGACCGCGCGGACCCGGCTGTCGAGCGCCTTCGGGATCATCCGGTCCAGGAACAGCGGCACGATGATGGCGTCCACGCCCGGTATGTCTCCCTGGCGGATGGAGCGGAACTTCATGCGACCCCCTTCACCAGGCGCGTCGCGGAGGCGAGCCGGGCCCGCGCCTGGGCGGGCTCGAGGACGAGGATTCGATCGTCACCGACCCTGCGCGTCAGGCCGTGATCGTCGAGGAACGATAGCAGCGGCAGTACGTGTTTGCGGCTCGATCCGGTGATGTCGCGCGCACGCGCGACGGTGATCGACGGCGCCACCGTGAGCTCGTCGATCACCTTGTTCCCGAACTCGAGCACCGCCTCGGGAAGGAACACGGCCTCGGTACCGATTCGCACGATGTCGCCCCGCTCGCCCAGCGCCGCGATGAGCTCGCGGTCGAGACCGTACTCCGACGCCAGGACGGCAGGGGTCGGCGGCTGCATCGGCTCGCGCCCGAGGGCACGGCGCGCGGCATCCCACTGGCGTTCCATCGCCTCGTCCAGCATGGGCCGGTGTCCTGGAAGCGCCAGTGCGCTTCCGCGCTCGAGGACGCGCCCGTCAGCGACGGCCCGGGCGACGAGGGCCGCGAAGCGCTTCGGGGGCAGTGCGAGGGAGCCACGCATCTCCTCGCGCGGAGCTCCCGGACGGAGCGCCGCGCGACGATGGACCAATGCCAGCGCGCGCTCCAGACGGACCACGAGCGCCTCGAAGGCGTCGGCGGAGACGACCGCGTCGCCGAACCGCACCGCGGCACCGCTCGCGACGAGCCCCGCGATGGCGCGATCCCGTTCGTCCGCTCCGAGGCCGGCGCGTTCGCCCGCCTCAGCGGGCGTTCGCGGGACGTCGAGCGATGCGAGGACCCGGGCGTCCGGCGCAGGCGCCGCGCGGCGTTCGAGCGCGGCGCGCGCGTCCGAGCGGCGGCGCAGGCGTTCGCCCGAGACGTCGGTTACGGCGCCGCCTCCGACGGTCTCGGCCGGGGACGGGCGCCGCAGCACGAGCCGGTCGCCGACCGCTGCCGCCAGGGGCGTCGCCAGCCGGAGCTGGATCCAGCCTTCCGCGCCGGGAACAATCGGGGCCGTTTCGAGCACGGCAACGCGCGCCATAACCTCCGCCGTTCCCGTATGCACCTTCACGAGCTCGTCCTCATAGAGCGCGTCGCTCGCCCGGGAGAGCACCCGCACGCGCAGGCCGAGGAGCGAGGTCGGCCGCAGCTGCCCGGGGCGCGAGAGGACCATCCCGCGGTTCAGGTGCTCCTTGTCGATGCCGGACAGGTTCGCCGCGACGCGGCTGCCGGCGAGGGCGACTTCGAGAGAGCGGCGATGCGTCTGCAGGCCACGTACGCGTCCGCGCCGATCGCCCGGCACGAGCGCGACCTCCTGCCCCACCGCGAGCGTGCCGTCGATGAGCGTGCCCGTCACGACGGTCCCGAAGCCGGGCATGGTGAAGGCGCGATCGACCGGCAGCCGCGGCCGCCCGAGGTCGCGCCGCGGCGGCGCCTCACCGAGTTCGCGCTCGAGGGCGCGCAGCAGCTCGTCCAGGCCACGCCGCTCGCGGGCGGACACTTCGACGATCGAAGAGCGCTCGAGAGCGGAGCCGGCAACGGCCGCGCGCACGTCCGCGCGCGCCAGCGCGGCCCACTCGTCGTCGACGAGGTCGCGCTTCGTCAGCGCGATGACGCCCCGTTCGATGCCGAGGAGCGAGAGGATGTCGAGGTGCTCGCGTGTCTGCGGCATCGCGCCCTCATCCGCGGCGACGACCAGGATCACCGCGTCGATGCTGCCCACCCCCGCGAGCATGTTGCGTATGAAGTCCTGGTGACCGGGGACGTCGACGATGCCGACATCGGTACGGTCCGGCAGCCGCAGCCACGCGAAGCCGAGGTCGATCGTCATGCCACGCTCGCGCTCCTCGCGCAGCCGGTCAGGGTCCATGCCAGTGAGCGCAGTGATGAGCGCGGACTTGCCGTGGTCGACGTGGCCGGCGGTGCCGACCACGCGCAGCCCGCTCATCCGCCCGGAGGGGCGCAGGTGGCAAAGAGCAGCGGCACGACGCCGAACGCGAGCACGAGCAGGACGGTGACCCAGGCGGAAAGCACGATCGCGGTGGCGCGTATCGGAATCCAGGGGCGCTGGCCATCTTCCCCGCGGCGATGCTCGGGCGAGCGGCTCACCCGGCCACGGTCACGCCGTGGGGCGCTTCACTCGCGAGCGGCGACGCACTCGATCTCGACGCGCGCACCCTTCGGCAGCGAAGCGACGCCGACCGTCGCACGCGCCGGGCGATGCGCGCCGAAGCGCGAGCCGTACACGTCGTTCATCGCCTCGAAGTCGCCGAGATCGGTCAGGTACACGGTGGTCTTCAGAACGCGCGAAAGATCGGAACCCGCGGCGCGGAGGACGGCCGAAAGGTTGTCCAGCGCGCGGGCGGTCTGCGCCCTGGCGTCCCCCTCGACGAGCGCGCCCGTGCGTGGCTCGAGAGCGACCTGGCCCGAGCAGAAGACGAGATCGCCGAACACGAGCGCCTGGCTGTACGGGCCGATGGCGGCGGGAGCGTCGTCGCTCGCGGCGGTGCGTATCTCCACCGCGTCAATCCTATGCGCGCACCGCCGCGGCGACGGTGCTCACCAGTTCGCCGTCGTCCTCAGGCATCACGGTGCGCAGGTCGAGCACGACCCGCCGTTCGTGGACCCGCGCCACGATCGCGGGCGTCGCGGCGCGCAGTCGCCGCGCGGTCGCGCTGGCGCCCGGCCCTCCGAGGGCGATCCCGTGCGACGGCTGCGTCTCCTCGGGAAGGCTGCCGCCACCAACGGTCGAGCGCGTCCGGATGGGCGCGGCTTCGATGCCCCGCTCGGCGAACGCCGACGCGATCGCGACCGCGCGCCGCTCGAGCTCCGATACAGGGGCCGCGATCATCCGCCAGACGGGCAGCTCCGCTTCGGCGCGGCCGTCGCGGTATGCCATGAGCGTCGCGACGAGCATGGCGAGCGTCAGCTTGTCGGGGCGCACCGCGCGCATGAGCGCGTGGCCGCGCAGCCTCGCCACCGCGGCGGCCCTACCCACCGCGATCCCGGCCTGGGGGCCGCCGAGCAGCTTGTCGCCGCTGAATGTCACCACATCGGCCCCGGCGGCTACGGCCTCCTGGACCGTCTCCTCGCGGCCGAGACCGAAGCGAGCAGTGTCGAGCAGCGTGCCGCTGCCGAGGTCGTGCACGAACGCGAGTCCGCGCTCGCGCGCGAGAGCGGCGAGCTCGCTCGACTCGGCGCGCGCGGTGAACCCCATGATCCGGAAGTTGCTCGCATGCACGCGGAGGATGGCCGCGGTTCGGGGGGTGATCGCCGCGGCGTAGTCGCGCGCGTACGTCCGGTTCGTCGTGCCCACCTCCACGAGCTTCGCCCCGGAACGCGCCAGGACGTCGGGGATGCGGAACGAACCGCCGATCTCGACCAGCTCGCCGCGCGCGACAATGACCTCCCGGCGGCTGGCGATGGCCGCGAGCGCGAGCAGCACCGCCGCGGCGCCGTTGTTCACCACAACGCCGTCCTCCGCTCCGGACAGCTCGGCGAGGAGCCGCACCGCGTGACCATGCCGTTCGCTCCGCTTTCCGGACGCGAGGTCGTATTCGATGCTCGCCGCGCCCGCCGCCTCGCCGATCGCCCGCAGCGCGCCGTCGGACAACGGCGCCCGGCCGAGGTTCGTGTGGAGCACCACGCCGGTGGCATTGATCACCCGGCGCAGCGATGGCGCGTCGCCGGCGGACAGCCGCTCGCGCGCCATCGCCGCCGCATCGGTAGGGCCGAGGACGGATCCATCCCGGCGCGCCTGCGCGAGCACCTCGCGCGCCGCCGCGCGCAGCCGCCCTCGCGCGACCCCACGCTGCCCGCTCGCCTCGAGCACCGCGTCGATCGAGGGAAGCGACCGCCGCGGATCGGTCACGCCGCGATGACCTGGAGTGACGATGGACGAACGCGCATGGAGAGGCGGCTCACGTGAACGAGGTCGCCGTCGATCTGCGCGGGGGCCGCGCGCTCGAGTTGGATGTCGACGGCTCGGGCGCGCGACGCGACGATGGTGCGGCCATCGACGTGGGTGCCCTTGTACAGGCGCGCCATCGCTCGTATCGACGCGATGCGCCCGAGCGCGCCTGCCAGCGTGACGTCGAACAGGCCGTCGTCGAGACGCGCGTCCGGCGCGCACCACATACCCCGCCCGAAGTGCGTTCCGTTGGACGCGAGCGCGACGAGGAAGCGGCCCGAGCGCTCCACGCCGTCGAGCCGCACGGTCATCTGCAGCGGCCGGTACATCGCGATCGCCGCGAGGGAAGCGGTCGCATACGCGAGGCGGGGGCCGAAGACACGTGCGTGCGACCTCGCGCGTGCCGCGACCTCGCCGTCGATGCCCACCCCGGCAGCGTTCAGGAAAACGCGCCCGTTCGCCTCGCCCGTATCGACCGTGCGCCGCGTGCCGCGTGCGAGGAACGAGGGCAGGTCGCTGGCGCGCTCCGGATAGCCGAGCGCGCGGGCGAAGTCGTTGCCGCTGCCGATCGGGTAGAGCGCCAGGGCGGCGCGCGAGCCGAGGAGGCCGTTGGCGACTTCGTTCGCCGTGCCGTCGCCGCCGACAGCTATGACAACGTCGTAGCCCTCGGCGGCCGCGTCCGCCGCGAGCCGCGGACCTTCACCCGGATACGGCAGCTGGACGACGTCCGTCGGCAGGCCCGCGTCGCGCAGCACGCGCGCGAGCCGGGGAGCCAGGGACGACGCCCGGCCGCTTCCCGCGGCCGGATTCACGATCGCCAGCGCCCGCCGATCGGCGATGGACGCTACCGTCCCGCTGCGCACGCCGCCACGATGAACGCGCACCTCCACGACCGTCGCCGAGGGCCCGAACATACACACATTCGACTATCGTTGTCCCTCGATGGCACGCCGAAGTCGCACGCGCGGCCGCACGCGGCCGGCCCAACGGGCGACCACCCCGCAGCGGGCGACACCGCCTGTCTCGCGGCACCCCCTTCCTCGCTCATCCCGGAACCCCTTGCGCCTCGGCGCCGCGCGGGCCACGGGCGCGCCGTCCGCGACGCTCGAACGCGCGGCGGCGTGGGAGCGCGGGTACGTCGTGAAGGACTTCCGCCGCATCGGCGTGGTCGTGGCGGTCATGTTCCTGCTGCTCGCGCTGAGCGACGTCGCGGTCCACATCCTCCAGCCGTAGCGCGCATCGATACACTGGCCTCGCGCGCACGCCTCCGGGCTCGTAGTTCAGCGGTTAGAACGCGCGGTTCACATCCGCGAAGTCGCTGGTTCGATTCCAGCCGAGCCCACCGCCCACCGCCGCGATCCCGCACCGGTCCGTGCGACCGCACTCGGGGATGAGCGGCCCGATGCTCTTCCATTTCAGCGAGGACCCGTCCATCGCCGTGTTCCGTCCGCACGTCGCGAAGACGAGAGAGCCCGACGCCGAGCCCCTCGTCTGGGCGGTCGATGCCGAACACGCGCCGCTCTACTGGTTCCCGCGCGACTGCCCCCGCATCGCGCTCTGGCGCGGCCCGGCCACGACGGAAGACGACGCGGAACGGTTCCTCGGCCTGTCGGCGGCCGGCCGCGTCCACGCGATCGAGTCAGGATGGCTCGAACCGATGCGCGGCGCGAGGCTCTTCGTCTACCGCTTCGACCCAGGCCCCTTCGAGCTTCACGAGGGCGACGCGCAGACCGGTCACTACGTGAGCCGCGCCGCCGTGGCGCCCCTCGGGTGCGAGCCGATGCAGGACCTCCTCTCCGCCCACGCCGGCGCCGGCATCGAGCTCCGGGTCACGCCGTCCCTGTGGCCGCTCGCCGACGCGCTGATCCGGTCCACGGTGCGCTTCTCGATGTCGCGCATGAGGAACGCGGCGCAGCGCTGATCGCTCGGCATCGCCTCTGCTGCACGGCTGGGAGACCCGCGGCCCCCGGATGCGAGGACGCGCGAGGGGCACGAGAGAGTGAGGTGCGCGCATGGCGGAGCTCGACGAACGAGAGCGCGACAAACTGGACCCGGGCGACTTCGCGTATGTGGATAAGGACGGCCGGGAACACCTTCCGATCCACGATGAGGCGCACGTGCGAAGCGCGATGTCGCGATGGAACCAAACCCACTTCGAGACCGCGAAAGACAAGGAAGCGGCGCGCAAGAAGATCCTGGCGGCGGCGAAGAAGCACAAGATCGAGGTATCCCCTGACGCCAAGATCGCCAAGGCGGGAGGCGGCTGAGGGCGGCGGTCGCAGGTCAATTCCGCTGGGCGATGCCTCCGGTCGCGAGGACCTGGATCGAGCGCATGAGGTACCCGAAGTCGAACGGCTTGCGGAGGACCGCCTGCGCTCCCCGGATCGTGGTCCGCGTCGGGGAGAGAGATCCCGACAGGACGAGCACGGGCACATCCTGACCCTGCGGCGAGGCGCGCAGCCGTCGCAGGAACTCGTATCCATCCATGACCGGGAGCAGAAGGTCGAGCAGGATGATGTCCGGCTCCCACGCGAGACCCTCGAGGCCCTCGGCACCATGGCAGGCGAGCTTGACGGCGTAGCCTTCCTCGGCCAGCAGATGGCCGTAAAACCCGCGAACCTCGGGCGAGTCCTCTATCGCCAGCACGCGGAGCGGGCTATGGGGCGAACGGGAGGTCATATGCCAGGCAACAGTACGGGGTCCTCCTACGGCAAGATCACCCCTCGTTCGCCTGTAAAGCACACGCTCATGGAAGGCTTTGTGTGCTCTGGGCGCTGGGCCGCGCCGGGACTACGACGTGGTCTCTCCACCGCGAGGCGGTGCTCGGCCGGCACCCCGGAAACTTCGACGATCCGCCTGCGCCGCTCCGCGTGCCGGCGACCGCGTTGACGCGCGCCCGGCTCACCTTCGCGCACGGCGACCCGCTCGAATTCGCACTCGAAGACGTCATCGGCTACGGCCCCGAGATACCGGGATTTCGCGCCTGGGTCGGCGCGGTCCTCGCCTCCGCGGATGGCCGCTGGATCATCCGCTTCGCGGACGAGTCACTTCTCGGCTTCCGCAGGAGCGAGCTGAAGCGCGCCCGGCTCGTCGAGGGCGGCGCGGAACTGACGCTCGGCGAGCCGCCGCGGCGGGTCACGGTCCGCGAGCGCGACGTCGTGTCGTACGGCCCGGAGCCGGGCGGCGTTCGGGCCTGGCTCGGCCGGCTGCCCACGGCGGAACAGGAGGCTTGGCTGCGGCTCCGCGACGGCCACGAGCTGCGCTTCGTAGCCGGCGGCGGACCGCACGTCAGATTCGTGGAGCCGGCGCCCCGGCACTGATGTCCGCGGCCGCCACGGATGCTTCAGTGGCAGTCTGAGCGCCCCTTGTCGAGGACGCGCCCGTCCGTCGTGATGAAGTTCCAAGCGTATGCGGCTGGTCCGAGCGTCAGTCGCAACACGCCGTTGACGCCCTCCAGCGCTGCCTCGCTGTTCGGTCCGCCAGGTGGCACCGGGTACAGGCTCCGCCCGCCCGTTCCCACGACGAACTCGCGCATGCCCACGGGCGAGACCCGGCCGTCAGCGTCCTGCGAGGCGAACCGCTCGTAGTCGTGGTCGTGGCCGGAGAGGACGACATCCGCTCCGGAGTCCATCAGCACCTGCCAGAGCGGACGCATCGCCGGCTCGCCGCCATGCAGTCCGGAGCTGAACAATGGGTGGTGCCAGTACGCGAGCGTGCACTTCGCCTTCGTCGCGGCCACGTCGGAGCGTAGCCACAGATCTTGCGCGGAGCCGGCATCGCAACCGACGAGGGCGCAGTTGCTGTTGAGCACGATGACGTGCCACGCGCCGACGTCGTAGCTGTACCAACCCTGCCGGGCAACACCCGCCGCGGCCCCAAAAAAGGCGAAATACCCGGCCGCATCGGTCGTGCCGTACTCGTGGTTGCCGATCGCGGGATGCGTGCGCGACAGGTGCCTACCCCACGTGGGCGCGTAGCAGCGCGCGAATTCAGACGGCGATCCGTCCTCATAGGCGTTGTCGCCGAGCGTGAAGACCTCTCCCGCGATGCCATCGAGGAGCTTCGCCGTCGCTTCGTCGTTATCCGTGTCGCACGCGGCGATGTCGCCGGCACCGACCAGCGTGACGGTCGGCGCGCCAACATCGGCGACGAGACCGGACGGCCCTGTCGCCGACGCCGCCGCCGCGCCGACGCCCGGCGACGGCGCGCCGCCCGTTCCGGCGGTCGCGCCAGACGCGCTGGCAAGCGGCGGCGCGGACGCGGCGGAGGGCTCGCAGGCGACCGCGAGCGCCGCAAGCAGCGGCAGGAGGGCGCGCGTGAGGGCCACGCTTGGAGCGTAGGGCGCGCTGCCAGCCCTCAGCGTGAAACGAAGCTTGTCTCGCGGTGACGCTCTCCATGCGCCTGCACCGCTCAGCGCGTTTCACCCTTGACTCGGCGGATGCGCGAACCGGCAGCCGAAGGGCAAGGCTTCCCTGGGTGGCCGCCGTGGGTGGGCACCGACCATCGGCCCGGCGTCAGATCGGCGGCGGGAGAAGACGCAGCAGCACCGAGGACACGAGCTGGATGGCCAGCAGCGCGACGAGGGGCGAGAAGTCGATGCCCGCGGAGAACGGGAGCGCCCGCCGGATCGGAGCGAGGATCGGCTCGGTCACGCCGTGGACGAACTCGTTCAGGCCGAAGGGGAGCTGGAACGCCACCCACGAGAGGATGACGCGGGCGAAGATCGCGAGCGTCAACGCGCCGGCGAGCACGTTCACGAACGCGCCCGCGAAGACGATCAGAAAGCAGGTGGCGCACACCGCTCAGCCGCCAGCGAGGGGAAGGTCGAGCTTGTAGCGCGACGGCGTCGGCCCCGACTGTCCCTGGTAGGAGGAGCCGAGCTCCGGCGAGCCGTATGGCCGTTCGGCCGGATGCGACAGCATGAAGAACGACAGCTGGCCGATCCTCATCCCGGGGTAGAGGGTGATCGGGATCGTGTTCACGTTCGACAGCTCGAGGGTGATGTGGCCGTCCCACGCGGGGTCGATGAAGCCCGCGGTGCTGTGGATGAGGAGCCCGAGTCTTCCGAGCGAGCTCTTTCCCTCGACGCGTGAAACGAGGTCGTCGGGCAGGCGGATGCGTTCCCGCGTCGAGCCGAGCACGAATTCCCCGGGGTGCAGGATGAACGGCCCGTCGTCGGCTTCCACGAGCTCGGTGATGTCATCGAGCGTGCCCGCGAGGTCGATGTACGCGTGGCGGCTGGAGCGGAACACGCGGAAGCGCCGATCGAGGCGGATGTCGACGCTCGCGGGCTGGACGCAGCCCGGATCGAAGGGATCGACGCCGATGCGGCCGGCGGCGATCGCGGCGCGGATGTCGCCGTCGGAGAGCACCACCAGGGCGAAGGATACGGTCCCGGTCAGCGCCTCCGTGCCGCGCGCCGCGCGGGGACGGGAGCATCCATCGGGAGAACGATCTGCTCCGCCACGCGCCGGTCGCGCGCGGTCTCGCGCAGTCTCACGAGCGCCCCGAGCTCCTCGTAAAGCTCGTCCGGGTCGTCGAGGCGGGCGTAGACGATCTTGAAGCGCAGGTATCCCATCGGGTCGGCGTCCGCGAGCCGCTCGAGGACCATCTCTCCCACCCGCTGCGAGGTGATCTCCGACGCGCCGCTCTGGCGGATCGCGTTCTCGATGTCCGCGATGATCGCGGTGATCTTCTCGCTCGATAGCGACTTCGATCCGCCCTTCGCGATGGCGCTTGCGAGCTTGCGTCGGTCGAACTCCTGGCGGGAGCCGTCGCGCTTGGTCACCTGGATGCGGGCCGACTCCGACCGCTCAAAGGTGGTGAACCGCTCATCGCACCGGTCGCACGCCCGCCTGCGGCGGATCGAGGCGCCTTCCTCAGCTTCGCGGCTGTCGATGACGCGAGTGTCGGTGTTGCCGCAGCTGGGACAGCGCACGAGCACAAGATATGGGAACGGGCTTCCTAAATCTAGGTGGCCGCGGTCGGATCGCGTCCCAGGGGACCCCGGCCCGTGCCGGGGTCCGCCCCATCGTGCCGGCTAGCGCCGCCGGAGGAAGCTCGGCACCTCGGCGTCGTAGGGATCGTGCTCGTCGGCGCGCTGAGTCCCGTTCGCGCCCGCGGGGACGGGAATCCGAAGAGGCGGCCGGCTCTCGACCGTGCGCTTGTGCATCGGCTGCTCGATCTTCTTCAGCGGCCTCGCGGGGTCGAAGCCCGTGGCGATGACGCTGACGTTCACCTCGCCATCGAGGCGCTCGTCGATGACCGACCCGAAGATGATGTTCGCCTCCGGGTCCGCCGCGGAGTGGATGATCTCTGCGGCCGCGTTGACCTCGAACAGCGTGAGGTCCGGACCGCCTGCGATCGTGAACAGCACCCCGCGCGCGCCCTCGATCGACTGCTCGAGCAGGGGCGAGGTGATCGCCTGCTTCGCGGCGTCGGTCGCGCGGTTCTCGCCCGTGCCGTGCCCGATGCCCATGAGGGCGGACCCGGCGCTGGTCATGATCGTCTTCACGTCCGCGAAATCGAGGTTGATGAGGCCCGGGACGGTGATGAGGTCGCTGATGCCCTGGACGCCCTGTCGGAGGACGTCGTCGACGACGCGGAAAGCGTCGACCATGCTCGTCCGCTTCTCCACGACCTGGAGCAGACGGTCGTTCGGGATCACGATCAGCGTGTCGACCTTATCGACCAGCTGCTGGATGCCCTGCTCGGCCAGGAGTCGGCGCTTGGCACCCTCGAAGCTGAACGGCCGGGTCACCACGGCGACGGTGAGCGCACCGATGTCCTTCGCGATCTCCGCGATGACCGGGGCGCCGCCGGTCCCGGTACCGCCGCCCATCCCAGCCGTCACGAAGATCATGTCGGCTTCCTTGAGGGCCTCGTACAGCTTCTCGCTGTCGTCCTCCGCGGCCTTGCGCCCGACCGCGGGGTCGGCACCGGCACCGAGCCCCTTGGTGGTCTTCTCGCCGATCCGCAGCTTGTGCGGCGCGTCGGAGAGGAGCAGCGCCTGGGCGTCGGTGTTCACGGTGATGAACTCGACGCCCATGAGATCCGCCCGGATCATGCGATTGACCGCGTTCGAACCGCCGCCGCCGACCCCGACGACCTTGATGAGCGCGAAGTTCTCGATGTCGCTCCGTAGCGGCATGGGGCAGCCTCCACAACCATGCCGCTGCCCCTCCCCTTCCGGTGCGTGCATGGGTTTTCTTGCGGTGGACTATGCATCGCATTCCGGAGAAGAGCAATACGCGCGATGAAATTCGGATGAGGCGACCGGATTAACGGAGACTGCCGTCGCGCTCGAAGCCATTCGAATCAAAACCGCGAGGGAGGGCTTCGCCCGACCGAGCCGTCCCGGCCCCGCCGAACGGAGCAGGCGAAGCCGGCGAAGTGAGACGGGATCAACGGAGCAGGCGAAGCCAGCGAAGTGAGACGGGATCAACGGCTCAGGGCATGAGGTTCTTGAAGAGCCTCCCGACGCGTGAGCCGAGACCGTCGAGCGGACCCTGCGCTCGCGAGCGGTCGTCTCCGTCCTGCCAGTGCCGCGCCCCCCAGAGGAGGAGACCTGATGCGACCGAATACGCGGGAGTGGAGATCGCGTCGGTGAGGCCGCCGATACCCGTGGGCGCTACGACGCGCGCGCTCATCCCCATCTGGTCCCGCGCCGACTTGCACAGCCCGGCGAGCTGAGAACCGCCGCCGGTCAGGACCAGCCCCGACTGCAAGCGGTTCGCGGCGCCGGTCGCTTCGATCTCCCTGATGATCGCGTCGAACGTGTCCGCCACGCGCGCCTCGATGACCTCCGCGAGGTGCCGCCGCGTGATCATGTGGGGGACGTCCTCGCCGATGGAGGTGATCTGCGTCACCTCGTCCGGGTCCACCTCCAGCGGCAGCGACGTCCCCTGCTCGAGCTTCAGCGCCTCGGCCACGTCCGGGGTGACGCGCAGGACGATGCCGAGATCGCTCGTCACGCTCCGAGCGCCCATGGGGATCGTGCCGGCGTGGGCGATCGCGCCCTCCTGGAAGATCGCGACGTCGGTGTTGTCCCCGCCCATGTCAGCGAGCACCACGCCGAGCTCGCGATCCTCGGGATGGAGCACGGCCTCCGCCGCGGCGAGGGGCGCGAGCACGAGCTCGTCGACCTCCACGCCCGCCCGCTGGACGCATTTCGTGAGGTTCTGCACGCTCGTGGCGGATGCCGTGATGATCAGCGTCTCGACCTCGAGACGCACCGCGGTCATTCCGATGGGGTCGCGCACG
Organism: Candidatus Limnocylindria bacterium; assembly: GCA_046262615.1. Taxonomy (GTDB): domain Bacteria; phylum Chloroflexota; class Limnocylindria; order P2-11E; family P2-11E; genus JALYKU01. The sequence goes on from JBHEML010000002.1 coordinate 63,137, forward strand.
CCCTCCTGCCCGTCCACCACGTAGCCGCGCTCGATCACGTGGAGGATCTCGCGGGTGCTCGGGATGGGCACCGCACGGGCATTCTCGACCGCGCGCAGCGCATCCTCCCGGGTGATGTCCTTGCGATGACCCCCGACGGCCACGACGCCCTTCGAGCGCTGAGAGGCGATGTGGTTGCCTGAGATGCCGACGTAGGCCGACCGCACCTTCAACCCGGAGAGACGCTCCGCCGCCTCGACCGCCGCCGCGACGGCGCGGACCGTGCGGTCGATGTCGATGACGACGCCCTTGCGCAGCCCGTCCGACGGTGCCTGGCCAACGCCGATGACGTCGATGCCGCCGTTGTCCGAGACCTCACCGATGAGGGCGCAGACCTTCGTCGTGCCGATGTCGATGCCGACGAGCGCCGTCTGCTCAGCCACCCACGCCGCTTTCCAGACGATCGCGCCGTGCGCGCGCGATCCCTTCCATTCTCTCCTCGCGACCGAAGGCCGTCCTCATCAGAGGAAGTGCCTGCGGATGACGGCGACATTCTGGAAGATGCGCCACCCGAAGGCAAAGAGCGCGACAAGGTACAGGTCGATCCCGAGCCGGTCGCCGAGGAACGTGAGAGCCGCCGCGAGAAGCGCGTTCGTGTAGAACCCCGAGAGGAAGATCTTCGCGTCGAAGTGGCCCTCGAGCTCCGCGCGGAAGGCTCCGAGGAGCGAGTCGAGGGCCGCGAGGATGCCGACCGCGGTGTAGCGCGCGAGCTCGACCGGGAGATTGACTCGCAGCGCGAGTCCGAGCAGAACTCCTGCGGCGAGGCCGAGCAGCGGCAGGAACACCGATCAGCGGGACCTCTCCGAGATGCGCACTAAGGGGAGATGACGATGCGGTCGGGAGTGCGCACGTCGAGGTAGTCTATCCGCCGCCCCGGGTTGTCCTGAAGGAATCTCCTCGCGAGCCGCAGCTTCTCGTCCAAGCGCTCAGACCCCCCGAAGCGGACCTCCCAGCCAGTGCCGCTGCGCAGGATCAGGCCGCCGGGCGCGAAGTGCGCCTGCGGCGCCGTCGCGTCCGACCGAAGCTCGCCGGGCGCGATGCGCGCGAGCCGGAAGGCGGCGTCGACCAGCGCGGGATCGATCCGGTCGCCCGCGCCGCGCACGGCGACGACGTCGTCGTAGACGCGGAAGGCGGGAGCCGACGCCGGATCGGCGGAACCGAAGAGCGCCCCCTCCCGGTCGATGAAGAACTCGGTCCCGCCCACGATCCATCTCCCGACGGGGTCGCGCTCGGCAAGCCGGAGGACGGCGCGGTCGGGCAGGACGAGCTCCACCGTCGCGTCCCTGACCGCCGGGAGCGCGGCCGCTAGGCCGGCGCGGGCCGCGGCCCCGCTCGCGCGGAAGGGAGACGCGCCGAGCAGGCGGCTCGCGGCGATGGCATCGGCGGGCCGAGTATGCCTGGCGCCCTGCACGTCCACCGTTCGGATCGCGAGCGGCGCGCTCACCGCGGCGACCAGGCCGAGCGCCGCCAGCACGCAGATGAGCGCGTCGCGGGCGCGTGGGCCCCAGCGTCGCCACGGGACCGCTCTTCTCTTCGGGGCCGGGCGCCGCGCTCCGGGTCTCACGCGGAGGAGCGGTCCTCGAGCGCCCAGGCGACGAGACGCGCGAGCAGCTCTGGGAAGGGGATGCCCGCCGCCCGCGCGGCCTTCGGCAGGAGGCTGTTGGCCGTCATCCCCGGCATCGTGTTCACCTCGAGCACGACCGCCTGGGTGCCGTCCCAGATGACATCGGTCCGCGAGATCCCCCGGCAGCCAAGCGCCTCGTGCGCGCGCAGCGCCGCCCGTTGCACCGCGCTCGCCACGGGGGCGGGGACGCGCGCCGGGCAGATCTCATCGCTCGACGCCGGGTCGTACTTGGCGCGGTAGTCGAAGAACGCCCTCTTCGGGACGATCTCGACGAGCGGCAGCGCGACGGGCTCGTCGTTGCCGATCACGCCGCATGTCAGCTCGGTCCCGGCGACGCGCTCCTCCACGAGGGCGCGGTCGTCGTAGCGGTGGGCCTCCTCGATCGCGGCCCCGAGCAGAGCCGCGCCCTGGACGAGCGTCATGCCGATCGACGATCCCTGCATCGCCGGCTTCACGATCGCGGGCACGCCGACCGAGCCGGCGCGGCCGATCGCCGCGACGGGGTCCGCCGCAAGCTGCCGCCGCGTGACGACCTCGCCGCGCGGCACGGCGAGCCCCGCCGCGGCGAGGACGCGCTTGGCCATCACCTTATCCATCGCCAGGGCCGACGCGAGCACCCCCGATCCCGTGTGCGGTATGCCGAGCGTCTCAAGAAGCCCCTGGATCCGTCCGTCCTCGCCCCACGGTCCGTGCAGGGCGATGAGCGCGACGTCGATCCCCGGCCCGCCGCCCGTCGCGCCGAAGAGCGGCCGCGTCGCGGGATGTAGCCCCGCGGCCGCCTCGATCATCTGCGCCTGGAAATCAGCGGGGAGCTCGCGATCCCGGTCCTGGAGATCCTCCTCCGGTCCCGCATCCGCGAGTAGCGCGAGTGCCTGCCGGCGCTGCACGGCGTCCAGCGCGGGGTTCGCTGACATGAGAGCGAGCGGGTCGAGCAGGACGACGTCGAAGCGGTCGGCAGGCAGGTTCTGCGCGATCCAGGCGCCGGTCGCGAGCGAGATCTGGCGCTCCGCGGAGGCGCCGCCAGCCAGCACGCCCACGGTGATGCGGCGCGCGCCTGCGCCGCTCACCATTCGCCGACGAGCTCGACTTCGGGAGTGAGCTCGACGCCGAACCGCTCGAGCACCCTCTCCTGGCAGCGCCGCATCAGCGCGAACACATCCGCTGCGGTGGCACCGCCGGTGTTCACGATGAAGTTCGCGTGCTTCTCGCTGACCGCGGCGCCACCCGCGCGCGCGCCCTTCAATCCGGCGGACTCGATGAGGCGGCCCGCGTGGTCCCCGGGGGGGTTGCGGAAGATCGAACCTGTGTTGGGCTGCGCGAGCGGCTGCGTGGCGATGCGCTCGTTCGCGATGCGCTTGATCGTCGCCACGGCCGTGCGGCGATCCCCTGGCGACCCGCGGAACCGGGCGCGAAGGCAGACGATCGGGGTCCGCTGGAGCGCGCTGGTGCGATACGAGAAGCCGAGCTCGCTTCCCTCCACGAGCCAGGCGTCGCCGTTCAGGTCGACGAGCGTCGCGTCGACGAGGACGTCGGCGGTCTCGCCCCCGAAGGCGCCTGCGTTGCCGTGCACCGCGCCGCCGACCGTCCCCGGGACGGTCGCCATCCACTCGAGGCCGACGATGCCGTTCCGCGCGGCGACCGCGGCGACGTGCGCGAGAGGCGTCCCCGAGGAGGCGTCGATCGTCACCCCGGATGCGGTCGCCTCGCTCCACGCGTTCTGGAGGACGACGCCGCGCACCCCGCGATCGGACACGAGCACGTTCGTTCCTCCGCCGAGCACGAGCAGCGGCAGCTCGTTCTGGCGCGCGACGGCGATCGCGCCGAGAAGGTCCTCCTCCGAGGCGACGCGGACAAAGAAGTCGGCGGGGCCGCCGATCCCGAGCGAGGTGTGCGGAGCGAGCGGCACGCCGCGGCCGCCGGCGGATGGAGCGGTCACGCGCGGGCGGGCTGCCGCAGGAGATCGAGGAGCAGCTCTCCCGCGGGGCGGATGTCGCCCGCGCCGAGGATCGCGACGGCGTCCCCGGAATGCGCGATCGCGGCCACGATCCGCGCGGCATCCGCGGGATCCGTCGCGTACCGGCCGCCGGCGAGCCGCGCGAGCGCGCGCGCGCCCTTCCCTCCGTCGCCCGATTCGCGGACGGAGGCGAAAGTCTCGGCCACCACGACCGCGTCGGCGGTGCGCAGCGCCGCGCCGAACTCGTCGAAGAACGCCGCGAGCCGGCTGGGCGTGTGTGGCTGGAAGACCGCGATGAGCCTTCCGGACGTACCCGTTCTGAGCGCGGAGAGCGACGCGCGGATCTCGGTCGGGTGATGGGCGTAGTCGTCGACTACGATCACCCCACTCGCGCGCCCGAGCGTCTCCAGCCGCCGGGAGGTCCCGGCGAAGCCGGCCAGTGCCTCGAGCGCCTGCTCTGCCGCGACGCCCCGGACGAGCGCGGCGACGCACGCGGCGGCGGCGTTCAGGACGTTGTGCCTCCCGCGCAGCCGCACGCGCAGAGTGGCGTCGTGCGCTTCCCAGCGAAGCCTGCATCCCGCGCCGGCGCCGTCCTCTTCCACCTCGCTGAGCCGCGCATCGGCAGCGGGAGCGCTGCCGTAGGCGATCACGCGCACGGCCGGGAGCGCCTCGCGGGCCCAGGCCGCGAGCGCCGCGGCGCCCGGGTCGTCCGCGCACGCGACGAGCGTCCCGCCCGGGACGATCCGGCCCGCGAACTCCCGGAAAGCCGCCTCGAACTCCCCGAACGTGGGATAGACATCCACGTGGTCGTGCTCGACGTTCGTCACGATGGCCAGCGCGGGCGACAGCGCATGGAAGGTGCGGTCGTACTCGTCGGCCTCGATGACGAGCTCGGCTCCTTCGCCGCTGTACGCGTTCGCGCCGAGGTAGCGCAGCTCCGCGCCGCAGAGCAGCGAGGGATCGCGTCCGCCGGCGCGGAGGGCCGTCCAAACCAGGGCGGTGGTCGTCGTCTTTCCGTGCGTCCCAGCGATCGCGACTACGTCGCGCCCGCGCGCGAGGAATTGCCACGCCTCGTGGCGCCGCCAAACCGGAATGCCCCGCGCGAGCGCGGCGGCCACCTCGGGGTTTGTCTCGCCGTACGCGCTCGAGCGGATGACGACGTCAGCACCCCCGACGTGCGAGGCATCGAAGTCCCGGAACACCGTCACGCCGAGCGGGATCAGGGCGTCGGCGAGAGGCCACGCACCATCGTCGGAGCCGCTCACCGTCCCGTATGGGAGCAGGGACCGCGCGATCGCCGAGATCCCGGTGCCACCGACGCCGACGAGGTGGTGGTGCGGCCTCACGCGACGCAGCCCGCGAGCGCGAGCACCTCGCGCGCGATGCCGCCGGCCGCGTCGGGCCGCCCGGCTTCGCGCGCCGCCTGCGCCATCGCCCCCAGCCGCTCCGGATCGTCGAGCAGTCCGTTCACGACCGCCACGAACCGGTCGCCGTCGAGCTCGCCCTCCCGCAACACGACCGCTGCGCCCAATTCGGCGACGGCCCGCGCGTTCGCATCCTGGTGCGCGTTCGCCGCCGCCCCGAATGGAATGAGGATCATGGGCGCGCCGAAGGCAAGCGCCTCGGCGATCGACGACGAGCCCGCGCGGCACACCACGAGGTCCGCGGAGGCGAGCGCCGCGCCCATCTCATCGCGGAGGTAGGCGCGGGGCACGTAGCGCGCGCGGTCGCCCTCCGCAAGCGCCGCGCGCTTCGCCGCGGCGCGCGCCAGGTGCGCGTCCCCGGTCACGTGGATGACGGCGGCGCGCCGGAGCAGTCGCGCGAGCGCGACGAAGGCCGCGTCGTTGACGCGCTGGGAACCCTGGCTGCCGCCGGTGATCAGGACCACCGCGCCGTCCGCGGGCAGGCCGAGCGCCGCGCGCCCATCGCGCTTCGTCCACCGCAGGAGCGATCGCCGTATCGGATTGCCCGCGACGCTCGTCCGGCCGCGCGGAAGCAGTGCGAGCGATCCCGCGAACGTCACTCCGACGTGCGAGGACCATCCCGCAAGGGTCCGGTTCACGCGCCCAGGCACGACGTTGCCCTCCCACAGGTAGACGGGCACCCGCGCCGCCCGGGCGGCGACGACCACCGGCACCGCGCCCATCCCGCCGCTGGTGACGCAGACGTGCGGGCGAAAACGGACGATCCGGCCCAGCGCGGAGGCCGCTGCGATCGGGACGAGGGCGAGGTGGCCGGCGAGGGCGACCCGCGAATCGGGATCGCGCAACGTCGGCAGAGGCGTGGCGTGGAACTCGAGGTGCGCGGAGCGCGCGAGGTCAGCTTCGAGTCCGCGACGCCCCCCGAGGAACAGGAACCGGACGTCGGGCCGGACCTCCCGCAGGGCGTCCGCCACCGCGAGGAGCGGGCTCACGTGGCCCGCGGTCCCGCCACCCGCCAGAAGGACGCGGCACGGGCGCCGCCGGCTGCCGGCCAATGTTCAGCAGGATACCGACGGCGAGCAGACCCACGCAGAGCGAGCTGCCTCCGTACGAGATGAACGGAAGGGTGATCCCGGTCATCGGCACGAGGCTCGCGACGACGGCCATGTTGACCCACGCCTGGAACGCCATCCAGGTGGTTATGCCCACCGCCATCAGCGAGCCGATGCGATCGGGCGCGCGGAGCGCGATGCGGATCCCGCGGAACGCGACGATCAGGAACAGCAACTGGACCGCGAGCGTGCCCGCGAGCCCCAGCTCGTCGCCGAGCACGGCGAAGATGGAGTCCGTATACGGCGCCGGGAGGAAGCCGAACTTCTCGCGGCCCGCTCCGAGTCCCTCGCCGAATGGGCCACCCAGCGCGAGCCCGTACAGCGCCTGGATCGTCTGGAATCCCGCGCCGCGAGGATCGCTCCACGGGTCGAGGAAGGTGAGCAGCCGCTGGAGGCGGTACGGCTGCACGACGGCGAGGGACGCGAGCGCGACGGCAGCGAGCAGGCCGAGGGCTCCGAACTCGCGCAGTCGCGCGCCGGCCGCGAAGTAGACGGCCAGCGCGAGCGCGACGATCACGATCGCCGTCCCAAGGTCTGGCTCCGCGACGACGAGCCCGGCGACGAGCACGACGCACACGATGAACGGGACCGTCACGCTGACCCCGCGGATCCCCTTCGCCCGGGGGCCGAGCCAGAAGGACAGGTACAGCACGAGCGCCAGCTTCGCGAGTTCGGCGGGCTGCACGCCGACCACGGAGCTGAGCCGGAGCCAGCGCGACGCGCCGCCGATGCGCGTGCCCACGCCCGGGATCAGCACGAGGACGAGCATCACCACGACGACCCCGAGCAGCGGCACGGCGAGCGCGCGGTAGCGGTGATAGTCGACGCGCGCCGCGACGGTCATCGCAACGAGGCCGAGGGCGGCCCACAGCGACTGGACCATCAGGAAGTAGCGGGGATCGTCGTACGCATCCAGCGCGCGGATGCCGCTGGCGCTGAAGACCATGAGCAGGCCGATCGCCAGCAGCGCCATCACGGCGAGGACGAGGGGAACGTCGTAGCGCATCGTCCGCGGGAGGACCTTCACCCGGCGAACTCTCTCACGAGCGAGTGGAATTGGTCACCCCTTTCCTCGTATGACGCGAACATGTCGAACGACGCGCACGCCGGCGAGAGCAGCACGACGTCGCCTGGCCGGGCCATCGCTCTCGCACACGCGACGGCGTCGCGCAGCGTCTCGGCCCGTTCCACCAGGATCCTCCGGCCATCGTCCTCCGCGCGGGCGATCGCATCCGCGATCTCGTCGGCGGAGCTGCCGATCAGCACGGCGCCCCGCGCGCGCGAGAGGAGCGCGCGCGCGAGGACCCCGAAGTCGGTGCCCTTCCCCACCCCTCCGAGGATCGCGACCGCCGGGCGGTCGTAGGAGGCGAGGGCCGCGACTGTCGCGACGGGCGCCGTGGCCTGCGAGTCATCGACCCACAGCACACCGTCCGCCTCCCCGACCGGCTGCAGCCGGTGCGGGACCCCCTTGAAGAGCCGCAGCGCGCTCCCGATGTCCTCGGCCGGGATGTCGAACGCGTCGCCCACGACGGCCGCCGCGAGCGCGTTGCCCACGTTGTGGCGCCCCGGCATGCGCAGCTCGCCGGCGGCGCAGAGCGGGCGGCGCCGGTCGCCGTCGATCAGGCACAGGACGCCATCGCCGTCGAGCTGGGCGCCGCGGCGGGGCCGCAGCTGGAGCGAGTACCCGCGGACCTCCGATGGGACACCCGTATGCATCGCGACGACCGCGGGGTCGTCGAGGTTGAGCACCGCGACGTCGCGCGGTCCCTGCCACGCGAGGATGTTCCGTTTGGCGGCGGCGTACGCGTCCCGCGTCCCGTGGTGGTCGAGGTGGTCCTCGTCGAGGATCGTCACGACCGCGACCTGCGGGCTGCGGCCGAGCGTCTCCAGCTGAAAGCTCGAGAGCTCGAGCACGACCACGTGGTCGCGGGTGAGCGACGGCAGCTCCTGGATGACGGCGGTCCCGATGTTCCCGCCGACCAGCACGCGCCGCGAGCCCCTCGCGAGGATGTCGCCGACGAGCCTTGTGGTCGTCGTCTTTCCCTTCGTGCCGGTGACGCCCACGATCGGAGCGGGGCACAGGCGCAGGAACAGACCCATCTCCGTGAGCACCGGGATGCCGCGCGCGACGGCGCGTGTGATCGTGGGTGAACGGGGACGGACCCCCGGGATCACGAAGACGAAGTCGGGATCAGCGAGCGCGGCGTCGTCGCTCGACGGGCCGAGCCGGAGCTCGACCGGGAGGTGGCCGAGGCGCGCGATGCCCTCAGCGAGCTGCGCGGCGGGCTTCGCGTCGCTGACCGTGACCCGGGCGCCGACGTCGACGAGGAACCGCGCGAGCCCCGCGGTCGTGCGTCCCTTTCCGAGGCCCACGATGGTCACGCGCCGCGCGGCGAGATCCTCGGGGCGGACGGGCGGATCGAAGATGAGGCTCAAACGGGCGTCGCGAACGCGAGGATGGCGGCGACGATGCTGGCGAGCGCCCCGATGAGCCAGAAGCGGATCGTGACCTTCTCCTCTGGCCAGCCCATCAGCTCGAGATGATGGTGGAAGGGCGCCATGCGGAACACGCGCTTCCCGCGCAACTTGAAGCTCGCGACTTGGATGATGACCGAGCCGGTCATCGCGACGAAGATGATGCCGGCGATAGGCAGGAGCACCGCGAAGCCGGTCGTGAGCGCGACCACCGCGAGGGTCGCGCCGAACGCGAGCGCTCCTACGTCGCCCATGATGAATTCGGCCGGATGCACGTTGAACCACAGGAACGCGAGGAGCGCTCCGACGATGGCGGCGCAGAACACGACGAGCCAGGGAAAACCGCGCGCCGCCGCGATGAAAGCGAAGGCGAGGAAAGCGAACACACACGTCCCGCCCGCGAGGCCGTCGAGCCCGTCGGTGATGTTGACGCCGTTCGAGCTGCCGACGATCGCGACGACGGCGAGCACGACGAACGCGGGCGCCCCGATCTGCCACTCGCCGACGAGCGGCACGTACACGCCGGTCACGCCGAAGTGGCGCTGGATGTAGACGGCCACGACTATGGCGACGATCAGCTGCCACACGAGCTTGTGCCGTCCGCGGATGCCGAAGCCGTACACGACGTTCACGTAGTCGTCGATCGCGCCGAGCACGCCGACGACGAGCAGCGCGGAAAGCGGCGCGATCGTTTGCGCGACGTAGTCGCCGCGCTCCGCCTCGGGGATCAGCAGGAACACGATCGCAGCGAGCACGGCGACGACGCCGATGACGAGCGCCCCGCCCATCGTGAGGACTCCCTGCTTCGCCAGGTGCGACTGCGGACCGTCGCGCCGGATCTGCTTCCCCATCTGCATGCGACGCAGGAGACGGATGTACGGACCTCCGAGGAGGAGGCCGAGCAGGAACGCGGCTAGCAGCACGCCGAGCGCCAGGATCGGCATCAGCGCTCCCCCGGCACGCGCGCCTCCGGTCCGACGAAAGCGTCGGCAAGCCGATCGAGAGCCAGGGCGCGAGAGCCTTTGATGAGGACCGTGTCCCCCGGACGCACCAGGCGCCGGAGCAGCAGCAGCGCCTCGGCGCCGTCCGCGGCGCGGTGCGTCTGCTCGAGGCCGGCGCGCCGGGCGGAGCTGACGATGGTGCCAGCGAGCTCGCCCACGCCGATCAGCAGCTCGGCCGCGCGCGCGGCCTCGCGGCCGGCATCCTCGTGCGCGTCGGCGGACAACGCGCCGAGCTCGAGCATGTCGCCGAGCACCGCGACGCGGCGCGAGCCCGCGCTACTCAGGACCGCGAGCGCGGCCTGGACCGCCGCCGGGCTCGCGTTGTACGAGTCGTCGATCACGGTGACGCCCGGGCCCTGGCGGACGCTCATCCGATGCGCCGGCCGCTCCATCGTCTCTACGCCCACGGCGGCCTCCTCGAGCGGCACGCCGAGCGTCACGGCGGCGCCGATCCCGGCGAGCGCGCACACGACAAGGTGACGCCCAGGCAGCGGCATGCGGGCCGCCGCTTCGCGCCCCTCCCACGAGACGCGGAAACCCGTCCCCGCGAGCCCGCGGTCCTCGATCGCGGTCGCTCGGAGGTGGCTGTCCGGTCCCTCGCCGAATAGGACGACCCGCGCCCGGGTCCGTGGCGCCAGCGAGCGGGCCCGGGGATCGTCGCCGTTCAGCAGCGCGACGCCATCCTCGGGAAGCGCCTCGATGAGCTCGGCCTTGCCAGAGGCGATCGCTTCGAGGCTGGGAGTCCGGGAGAAGTGCGGCGGGCGGTCCGGGATCGCGATGATGATCCCGATCCGGGGCCGGACCAGCCGGCAAAGGTCGGCGATCTCTCCCGGAACGTAGAAGCCGAGCTCGATCACCGCTACCTCGTGGCTCGACTCCGCGGAGAGGAACGTCAGGGGGACGCCGAGCTCGTTGTTGAACGACGCCGGCGAGCGCAGCACCCGATAGCGGGCGCCTATCGCCCCCGCAGCGGCTTCCTTTGCGGTGGTCTTGCCGTGGCTGCCGGTGATGCCGACCGCGGGCATGGGATGGGCGTCACGCTGCGCGTCGGCCAGGCGCCGGAGCGCGACCGCCGCGCTCGGGACCTGTACGAGCAGCGCGTCCGCCCCCACATCATCCGGAATGCGCTCGACGACGGCCGCGGCGGCACCGGCGGCCAGCGCGTCGGCGACGAAGTCGTGCCCGTCGCGCACGTCGCGGAGCGCGAAGAAGACGCTGCCGGGAAATGCCACACGGGAGTCGATGACCCCTCCGCTGAATGTCGTCCCAGGCAGGCCGGCCCCGCGCGCGAGACGGCCGCCGGTCGCGGCGAGAAGCCGCTCGATGGTGAACACCGCCGGAAATCCTATGGGCTTCGCCGCAGTGCCCGGAGCGCTGGCGAGGAGCGCGTTACCTGGCGCGATCGGGCTGCACGCGGGCGTAACGGAGCGCGTCGAGGGCCATGCCGCGGAAGGCCGCCATGGCCGTCAGCGTGCCGAGGAGCTTTGACTGCGGGCGCTCGAGGACGATCACGGCCACGAAACGCGGATCCTCCGCGGGCGCGAAACCGGCGAAGGAGCTCACGTACTGATCGTCGACGTAGCTCCCGTCCGGGCTCGCGATCTGCGCCGTACCCGTTTTTCCCCCGACGCTGAACCCCGCGATGGCCGCGTTGTGGGCGATGCCGTTGTCGACGGTCGACGTGAGCATGCCCCGCAGGGTCGCCGCTGTCTCTGTCGTGACCGGCTGGCTGACGGCGACCGGCGCGGTGCGGTGCTCCCCGTCCGCATCGCGCCGGCTCGCCACCACGTACGGACGGTAGAGGGTACCCCCGTTCGCGATCACCGCATAGGCGCTCGCGAGCTGCAGCGGCGTGACCGAGATGCCCTGGCCGAAGGCCACCGTTCCGACGTCGACGGGGTACCACTCGGCGAGCGCACGGACCTCGCCGCCGGCCTCCCCGACGAGGTCGATCCCGGTCGGCGCGCCGAAGCCGAACGCCTCGAGGTAGCGGTGCAGCTGGTCCGCGCCGAGCTTTCCCGCGACGAACGCGGCGCCGGCGTTAGCGGACCGCTCGAGGATCTGCGTGACGGTGGTGGTCCCGTAGGACTTGCCGAGGGCGTTGTGCAGGACGCGGCCGCCGACGACCGCGTACCCCACGTCGTTGTAGGTGGTCGTCGGCGTGACGACGTGCTGGTCGATCGCTGCCGCGATCGTGATGGCCTTCATCGTGGACCCGGGCTCGTACAAGAGGCCGGTCGCGTGGTCGCGGAGGGACTGGCTCGCCGCGGCGCCGACGTGCCCGGGGTCGAACGACGGCGCGGACGCAAGCGCGATCACGGCGCCGTCACGCGGGTCCAGAACGACGACGCTGCCGCCGGTCGCCTTCTCCTTCTGCATCGCGAGGGCGAGCTCGCGCTCGGCCGCTGCCTGGACGGCCAGGTCGAGCGTGAGGGTCAGGTCGCTGCCGTCGCGCGGCGGTATCGCGGATCGCAGCCCGACGGCGAGCGTGCGGTTCGCGGGGTCCCGCTCGACCACGAGGCTGCCGGGGCGCCCGCTGAGCACGTCGTCGTACCGGCCTTCGATGCCGGACCGGCCGACACCTTCATCGTCGACGAAACCGAGGACGTGCGCCCCGATCGCGTCGTTCGGGTACAGACGCTTGGGCTCGAGCTCGAACCCGAGTCCCGGAAGCGCGAGCGCCGCGACGGCATCGGCGGCCGGTTCGGCTAGGCGCCGCCGCAGGTACAGCCACTCGGCGCCGGAATCCAGCCGCTCGCGGATATCGGCCACGGTCATTCCGATGAGCGGCGCGAGGGCCCTCGCCGCAGCGGCGTGGTCGGGCATGCGCGCGGGAATGGCGTACAGCGACCGGAGGGGCACGGTGGTCGCGAGGATCGCGCCGGTGCGGTCCCGGATGACGCCGCGGTTCGCGGCCAGGACGAGGTCGCTGCGGATCTGCACCGTCGCCTGCGCGAGAAGCTGGTCCCGGCCGAGCGTCTGCCAGTACGCGGTGCGCAGGGAGAGGACGACGGTCGCGACCGCGAAGAGCGCGAAGAGCGCCCGCAGGCGACGGTGGGTCACCGGCTCCAACGCTTCCTCCTCGTCGCGACGCCTGGTGCTCAGCGCTTGATCGAGAGTGACTCCGGTGAGACCACGGTGACCTGCGCCGGGTGCACCAGGCCGAGACGCTTGGCTTCGGCCACGACCCGCGTCGGCGAGTCGAGGCGCGCCACCTCTACTTCGAGCAGCGCGTTCTGGCGGCGCAGCTCGTCGCGCTGCTGCTCCAGCCGCTGGCTCTCATACCCGGTCGCCGAGAGGGTCGTGGTGGCGGACACATAGACCAGCGCCACCAGGAAGAACACGAGGATCGCCGCGGCCGCGCCAGCGAAGGACCGGAGCTCCCAGGTGCCATGCGGAACGCGCCGCCCGGAGCGGGCGGAAGCGCGGAAGGTCGCCGCGACGCGGGGGGGACGGACCGGCGTACGCGGGCGGGGCGCGCGAAGGACCTGCGAATTGACCGCCATTTCAGGCGGCCGTTGCGAGGCGCTCAGCGACGCGGAGCCGTGCGCTGCGGGCGCGCGGGTTGCGCGCGGTCTCGTCCGCGTCCGCGGTGAGCGGACGCCTCTGGACCACGCGCAGACCCGCGCGATGCCCGCAGACGCAGGTGGGGAGGTGGGGAGGACAGATGCAGTCGCGCGATTCGCGGGCGAAGAAGGTCTTTACCGCCCGGTCCTCGAGCGAGTGGAACGCGATGACTGCGAGACGCCCGCCCGGACGGAGGATGCGAAGGGCGCCTTCGAGGCCCAGCTCCAGGTGGCCCAGCTCGTCGTTGACCGCGATGCGCAGGGCCTGGAAGACCTTCGTCGCTGGATCGGTGCCGCGCGGACGCTGGGTCTTCACGCCGGCCACGAAGCGTCCGAACTCGTCGGCCGCCGTGAACGGTCGCTGCGCGCGGCGGCGCACGATGGCTCCGGCGAGACGCCGCGCCTCGCGCTCCTCGCCGAACGTGGCGAAGATGCGCGCGAGCTCGCGCTCAGTCCCGGTGTTCACGATGTCGGCCGCCGTCACGGGCAGCCCGGGGTCGGCGCGCATGTCGAGCGGCCCGCCGGCCCGGAAGCTGAAGCCGCGACCCTGGTCGGCGAGCTGCATGGACGAGAGTCCGAGGTCGAGCAGCACGCCGTCCACAGGAGCGAATTGCCGCTCGTTCGCCACGTCGTCGCAGCGCCCGAAGTTCGCGCGCACGAGGACGGCGCGATCGCCGAAGCGCTCGAGGACGCGCGCGGCGGCGGCGAGGGCCAGCGGATCGACATCGAGGCCGAGGAGGCGTCCGTCGGGAGCGCAGCGGTCGAGGATCGCGCCGGCGTGGCCGCCGGCCCCGACCGTGCCATCGAGGTACCGTCCCCCTGGCCGGGGCACGAGGGCGTCGACGACTTGCGTGAGAAGCACAGGCTCATGGCTAGATCCCGAGATCCGCGAGGTCGTCGGCGATGCGGCGCTCGACATCGGCGAGGTGGGATCGCCAGCGTCCGGGCTCCCAGATCTCGAGGTTCCGCGAGACGCCGACGACGACGGCGTCGCCGCCGAGTCCTGCGTAGGCGCGGAGATGCTGCGGGATGACGATGCGGCCCTGCCCGTCGGGCTCGGCCTCGTGCGCTCGCGCGACGAAGAATCGCTGGAAGCGCGCGACCGCGGGATCGGTGCGCGGCCGCTGCGCGATCGCCGCGTTGATCGTCCCCCATTCATTGGCGGGAAAGATGGCGAGGCAATCGACGGGCCAGGGGGTCACGACCGCGCCCTCGCGGAACCGCGGCCTGAATTTGACCGGGATCGCGAGCCGTCCCTTGTCGTCCAGGCTGTGGGCGAATTCGCCGGCGAAGAATGTGTCCAGGAGACCTTCCCATCGCGGGACTGCGGAGCGATTCCCCACATGTCCCCACTGCACACCACTTGGGCGTCAACATACCCCACGCTGCGACCATGTCAATACGTAATCCAAGGAATCTCCCCACGAGCATCCAGGGCTCCGCCCCGAGTAGTCCCCCCGCCGACGGGTTGGGTGCACATGAACCGGGGGCTCGCCCAGAGCGACCCCGGGGACGAAGAGTCGGAGAGGTCTTTCCCTTGCCTTTGGCCGCGCGGCTTACCCGGGCAGGACCCGGTCGACCAGGTCTTCGACTCGACGTGCCGCGCGGTCCAGCGCGGACTTCGGGCGGCGCACGCCGTCGTGCGCGCCGAACCACTCGAGCACCGACGCCCCCCACGTGAATCCTCCGCCGAACGCCACGAGAAGCACCTTGTCGCCCCGCCGTAGCCGCCCGGCGGCGACCGCCTCGCACAGCGCGATGGGGATCGATGCCGCGGACGTATTGCCGTACCGCTGGATGTTCACGAAAACACGGTCCATCGAGAAGTGCATGCGCTTCGCGACGCCTTCAATGATGCGCAGGTTCGCCTGGTGCGGGATCACGAGCGCGATGTCGTCGGGGCCCAGGCCGGCATCGGCGATCGCCTCCTCGGCAGCGTCGGCCATGGACTTCACGGCGAGTTTGAAGACCTCGCCGCCCGCCATCGTGATGTAGTGCTGCCCCTGGTCGACGGTCTGCTGCGTCGCCGGATGCCGAACGCCACCGGCGGGCACCATGAGGAGCTCACCCTTGGAGCCGTCACCGTGCAGCACGGTCGACTCGATGCCGACCGACGCGTTCGACGCCTCGACCACGACCGCACCGGCGCCATCGCCGAAGAGGACGCAGGTCCCGCGGTCGTTCCAGTTGAGGAGCCGCGACAGCGTCTCCGCCCCGATGACGAGCGCGTTCTGGTGGACCCCCGACACGATGAGCCCGCGCGCGACCGCGAGCGCGGAGAGGAAACCCGTGCACGCCGCCTCCACGTCGAAGGCGCCCGCCTTCTCGGCACCCAGCGCCGATTGGACGATGCAGGCGGTGGCCGGGAAGAGATAGTCCGGGGAACACGTGGCCACGACGACGAGATCGAGGTCCGCGGGGCGGAGCCTCGCGCGCTCGAGCGCCTGGCGCCCCGCCCGGACGGACATGGTGGAGGTGGTCTCGCCCTCGCCCGCGATCCGCCGCTCCTTGATGCCGGTGCGGTCGGTGATCCACTGGTCCGAGGTCGCGACGAGCTTCTCGAGGTCGGCGTTGGTCATCACGCGGGGCGGGGCGTAGAAGCCCCAACCGGTGATGACCGCGTTCTGCTTCGCCACGGCTCAGGGCACTCGCAGCGCCCGGAGCGGGAGGTCATCCCCCCGCTTCGGCCTCACGAGACGCGGCTGTCGCGGCCGGTCTCGCCGACCCGTTCCCGGCGCGCGAAGAGCTCATTCGCGTCACCGTCGTATCCGCGCAGGAATTCGTGCGCGTCGAGGACCTCGTCGAGCGTGAGGGTCGGCTTCCGCCTGGGGCGCGCCGGCCGCTCCTCCTTCACCTTGGTCACGGCCGCCTGCTTCTCGTCGACGACCACGAGGAGCTTGAAGGAGGTCTTGCACTTCGTGCAGGTGACGCGGACGATCCAGGCGGCGTCGAGGCGGCCGAGCACCTTGATGGTGGAGCTCGCGTGGTTCTGTCCGCAGACGCTGCAGTCGTAGCCTCGCGCCTGCTCGCGCAGGAAGCGGAGGATGTTCACCGGAGGCCGAGCATACCGTCCTCGCCGCCCACCCGCCATGCCATGAACGACCACAGATCGGCCAGGTCCTCGCGGAGAAGATCGAGCGGTTTCCCCACCCCGTGGCCGGCGTCGCGGTCGATCCGCAGGAGGACCGGCGGATCGTCCTGGAACGACTGGAGCAGCGCCGCCATCTTCTTCGCGTGCATCGGATCGACACGGCTGTCTCCCTCCGCCGTGGTGAGGAGGAGCGCCGGATAGCGCCTCGCCGCGTCGACGTTGTGATACGGCGAGTACGCGCGCAGCCAGGCGAGCGCGGCGGGGTCCTCCGACGAGCCGTATTCAGGGATCCAGAACCTCGCGATGCGGAAGTTCTGGTAGCGCAGCATGTCGAGGAGCGGGACGCGGCACACCACCGCCGCGAAGAGGTCGGGTCGCTGGGCGAGCGCCGCGCCGACGAGCAGGCCGCCGTTCGAGCCGCCCTCGATCCCGAGGCGGGAGGGCGAGGTCCAGCCGCCCGCGACCAGCGCCTCGGCCGCGCCGATGAAGTCGTCGAAGACGCGCTGCTTGTTGCCGAGCATCCCCGCGCGATGCCAGGCGTCTCCACGCTCGCTGCCGCCGCGTAGGTTCGCGAGCGCGTAGAGACCGCCCTGCTCCACCCACCACGCGACCCCGGCGTTGTACGCGGGCGTCCGCGCGACGCTGAAGCCACCGTACCCGCTCAGCACAGTAGGGAGATCGCGCGTCGGCGCGTCGGAGCGGCGGACGACGAACATCGTCACCGGCGTGCCGTCGCGCGAGGGGTACGTGATCTGATGGACGTCCGGCGCGGCGGACGGTCCGCCATCCGGCGCATCGAGCCGCGCCACCTCGCGCGCTCTGCCGTCGCGCACGTCGGCGACGACGGCGGCGCCGGGCAGGACGAATGACGTGTACATGTACCCGACCGCGTCCCCCTCCGCATCGGCGTGCGGCCCTTCGACAGTCCCGGGCCCGTCGAGGGGAAGCTCGCGCTCGAAGCCACCCGTCATCGTCCAGACGGCCAGACGCGAGGCGGCGCTGCGCAGCGTATGCACCACGAGGCGATCCCTCGTGAGCGCGAACGACTCGATCGGGTCGTCGCTCTCGGCGATGACCGTCTTCCACCGCTCCGGGGACGGGTCGCGCGGGTCGACGGCGACGATCCGGAAATTCGGTGCGTCCAGGTTGGTGCGGAGCCACACGCGGTCGCCGTGCACGAAGCCATCGCTGATGGCGTCGACGCCTTCGTGGATCGTGATCGCGTCGCCCGCGGTCGACGCATCCAGCAGGTACGCGTCGTTCCTCGTCCAGCCATGCGCCGCGGTGACGAGCACCCAGCGTCCGTCGGGCGACCCACGCACCTGGAGGATGTCCTCCTTCGCGCGTCCCTCGCCGAACACCAGCGGATCCCGCGCGGGATCGTCGCCCACGGCGTGGTAGCGCACCCTGCGGTGGTACTGCTCGTCGCCCGGAGGAACGGTGCCAGGGCGCGGGTGGACGGTGTAGAAGAAGCCGCCCGCCGTCCACGCGACCGACGCGCGCTGCGTGTAAGGGATGCGGTCGGGCAGATCGGTGCCGAGAGCGACGTCGCGCACGTGGAGCGTGGAGAGTTCGTCGCCGCCGTGCGAGAGGCCGTACGCGACGAGCCGCCCGTCGAGCGACGGATACCACCAGTCGAGCGCGATGAGTCCGCCCGGGTCCATCGAGCCTGGGTCGATCAGGACGCGGTCGGCGGCGTCGACGCCATCGCGCACGTACAGGATCCCCTGGCGATCCGAGCCGCGGCGGCGGATGTGGAATATGCGGCCAGCTGCGATGCGGGGCGCGCCCACCACGCCCGCGGACAGCAGCGCGCCGAGCCGATCGCGGATCGCGGCGCGGGCGGGGATCGCGTCGAGCACCGCGCGCGTACGCTCGTTCTGCGCCGCGCTCCATCGCGCGCCCTCCGGACTGTCCGGATCCTCGAGCCAGCGGTAGGGATCGGCGACGCGTTCGCCGTGGTACTGGTCGACGACGTCGCGGCGCGGGGTCTCGGGAGCCGGCGGGATCGTGGGCTCCGCGATCGCGTGCTTCAGGCGCGCGACGGTAGGCGCCCGATCACTCGGAGCGCCTACTGCCGGCGGTCGAGCGCGACGATCTGGATGAGATTTCCGCAGGTGTCGTTGGCCATCGCGATGGTCGAGCCGGTCACCTTCGTCGGCGGCATGGTGAACGTGGCGCCGGCCGCCTTCATCCGCTCGTACTCCCGCTGCACGTCGTCCGCGTAGAACATCATCGCCGGCTGGCCCTTCTCGAAGATCGCCTGTTGGTACGCCTTGGCAGCCGGATCGTCGTTCGGACCGAGCTGCAGCTCGACACCGCCCGGCTCATCGGCGGAACCGACGGTGAGCCATCGGAATGGCCCCTGCGTGAAGTCGGCTTTCTTCACGAAGCCGAGGACATCTGTGTAGAAACGCAGCGCCTTCTCCTGGTCGTCCACGTAGATGCTGGTCACCTTTATCTTCACAAGGCTTCTCCTTTGCCTTTGTTACATCGGTTCAGGGGATGGCCCTCACTCCACCTGTTGACGCACACGGCTGGATGCTGCCGACCGCGGTCGGACCCGCCGGGCTCCTCGAGCAGGTCCGTGCACCGGGGATGCCAGCAACGCCCCAGCGCGCGGCGCGCCCAGAGCCTTTCGGCCATCGCGCCCTCACCGCGTCGCGCGAGCCAACGCGGGGGCGCCGCGCGGATCCCGCGCCGTCGATCGCGTCCGGGTCGGGGCGCGGCTAACCGCTGCGCTTGAGCCGCCCGGTGCGCTTGGCATAGCGCTCCGCGGCGACGAAGAGGCGCAGGCCGAGCGGGATGGAGAGCCCGCCGATCAACAGCGCCGGCCAGATGTTCGGCCACACGGCGGCGAGGTCGGCGCCGTCTAGGAGGGCGTCCCGCATGCCGCCGATGACGTACGTCGCCGGCGAGATCACGGCGAGCGGCTGGAGCACGGCCGGAAGCACGGTCGTCGGGTAGTACACGCCCGACACGAGGAGCACGACGGCCTGGACGATGTAAGCCATCTGTAGACCCTTCTCGGTCCAGAGCATCGGAAAGACCGCGGAGGCGATCCCGAGGCCCGAGAAGGCGAGGGCGCCGACGGCGAGGAGCACGACCCCGGAGACCGCGTTCGCGTGACCGAGATCCACCGGCACGAAGAGCGCGACGGCGAAGAGCGTGACGACGCTCATGACCAGCGCTCGCACCAGCGTCCCCGCCGCCATGCCGAGGAGATGCGTGAGCCGCGGCACCGGCGCCATGAACGTGTACTCGATCGTCCCCTCCCAACGCTCCCACGCGATGGTCTCGGCGATGTTCTCGAAGACGAGGCCGAGGAACCGCCACGCGATCGTTCCGACGAGGAGATAGAGGACGATCCGTGAGACGGTCGCCGGCGCGATCTGGCCGCCCGAGATCTCCGGAGCCGCGAGACCGATGAAGGCGACCGACAGTGAGGTGACGATGCCGTACACGACGTACACCAGCTCCCAGAGCCAGTACCGCTTCATGAGGGCGACTTCCCGCTCGACGAATGCGTAGGCGAGGCCGGCCTGGGCGGGAAGCCGCGCGGTCACGGCCCGACCTCCCCCGCGGCCGGAAGGACGCCGGGCAACGCGGCCGCGGCGGGCTGCGCCGGCAGCCTCCGGACGGCGCGCATCGGCGACGCCCACCAGATGCCGACACCGAGCGCCATGCCCGCGACCGCGACGGCGAACGCCCCGCGGATCCCCATCGCCTCGGCAACGGCCGCGCCGGCGAAGGCGCCGGCGGGGGCGACTGCCTCGAACAGGACCTCGCGGGTCGCCGCGACCCGCCCGAGCAGCGCGTCGGGCGTTACCGCTTGGCGCAGCGCGACCAGATTGACGATCCCGGCGGTCGCCAGCCCATCGCCCAACAGCTGCGGCACGAAAAGGAACAGCGCAGCCACGAGCGGCGGCCCGGCGGCCAGCGGCGTGAGCACCCCGAGCGCGACACTCGCGCTCCACGGGATGAGGATCGCGCGGCCCGTACCCAGGCGCATGCCCAGCCGTGGCGCGAGCGCGGCGCCCACGAGCGAGCCGACGCCGCCGGCGGACACGACGGCGCCGAGAAGGATCGGGGGCAAATGCAGCTCGTTCAGGGCGTAGATCGTGTACAGAACGTAGAAGCCTCCGAAGAAGCGGTTAACGACGCCGCCCGCGGTCATCGCCCGGACGGTGCGCTCCCGCCACACGAAGCGAAGGCCCTCGCCGATCTCGCTCGCGATGCTGCCGCGGTCGGCGCTGGCCACGACGCGCGGCTCGGGCGTCCTGATGAGCGCGAGCGAGACGGCGGAGACGACGAAAGAGAACGCGTCGACGAGCAGCGCGAGCGGGGCCGTGACCACCTGCACCAGTCCGCCTCCAAGTCCCGGACCGCCGATCTCCGCGACCGCGCTCGCCATCTCGAGCCTGCTGTTCCCCTCGACGAGCCGCTTGCGTCCCACCAGCGACGGCAGGTAGGAGCGGTACGCCGCATCGAACGCGGCCCCGAGCGCGGCCTCGACGAACACCACCGCGTACAGGTGCTCCATCCGCAGCACGCCGGCGAACGCCGCGGCGGGCACCGACCCGATCGCGACCGCGCGCACGGCGTCGGCGCCGATCATGATCGGGCGCCGCCTCAGACGGTCGATCCAGGCGCCGGCCACCAGGCCGAACAGCAGCACGGCCGCCGAGGCGCTCGTGAGGAGCAGGGCCATCTGGATGGGCGTCGCGCCGAGCAGCAGCACGGCGGCGATCGGCAGCGCCGTGCGCGTCACCACCGTGCCGAGCTCGGACACGGCCTGGCCGGCCCAGAGCTTCATGAAGTCGCGCTCCCGCCAGAGCCCGGTCGTCACGGCGCCGGCTCGGGCTGGTCCGCCTCGCGCGCGGAGCGTCCGGTCAGCGCCATGAACACCTCTTCGAGGGTCGCGCCTCCGAAACGCGCGGACAGCTCGGCCACCGTTCCTTCCGCGACGAGGTGCCCAGCGTGGAGCACCCCCAGACGGTCGGCGAGACGATGGGCCTCGTCGAGGTCGTGCGTCGTCAGGAGGATCGTGGCGTCGTGCTCGTCCCGCAGGTCTCGGATGAACGTCTGCACCTCGCGCTTGCTGCGGATGTCGAGGCCCGTGGTCGGCTCGTCGAGCAGGAGGAGCATCGGGGCGGTCAGGAACGCCCGCGCGATCGCCACCTTCTGCTGCATGCCGCGGGACAGCCTCTCCAGCGGCTCAGCGAGACGATCCTCGGCGATCCCGAGGCGCGTGAGGATGAGACGCGCGCGCGGCCGCGACTCGGCGGGCGGGACGCCGTAGAGGCGACCCGCGTAGACGAGGTTCTCCATCGCCGACAACTTCTTGAAGAAGGAGGCCTCCACCGAGACGCGGTTGATCAGACGCTTGACCGCGAGCTCTTCGCGGCGCACGTCATGGCCGAACACCCGTACCGCGCCGGCGTCGGCCTCGAGCAGAGTCGAGAAGACGCGTATCAGCGTCGACTTGCCGGAGCCGTTCGCGCCCAGCAGCCCGTAGATCTCGCCGCGGCGGACCGTCAGCGAGACGTCGTCGACCGCGAGCGCCGCCCGTTGCGCGCGTCTCGGCGAGGGGAACGACTTCGATACGCCGACCGCCTCGAGCGCGAACGGCACGGGTCCTTTGGTCGGCGGCCGCGGAGCGAGTTCGATACCGAGGGCCATGGCGATTCTCCTTTTCTGTGGATCTGCGCGGCCCTCGGTCTTCACGCGCGATCGGGCACGAAAAAGACCGTGGGCTGCTGCCCACGGTCCGTTGCGCTCGGGTCGACCCTAGCGGGTCAGCGCATCGGCGGTGTGGGCAGGGTCCTCCGAGGACGCGCCACGGCGGGCGCCGTGCGGAGGATCGGGAACGTCGTCACTCTCTGCGCCACATCCTTTCCGTTCACTCCGCCGCAATCTAGCGCGGGCCGCACGTCGCGGTCAACCGGCAGGCGCCACGGCGTTCGAGCTGGACGCGAATTGATAGCCGACGCCGCGGACGGTCAGGATGAAGCGGGGCCGCTGCGGATCGCGCTCGACCTTGCCGCGGATGCGGCCGACGTACACCTTCAGGTAGTGCACTTCGTCGCGGTACTCGTTGCCCCAGACCCTCGCTAGCAGAGTTTGGTGCGTCATTACGCTGCCGGCGTTCGTGACGAGCTGATACAGGAGGTTGTATTCGGTCGGGGTCAGCGCGACGTCTCGATCATCGACCGTGACGCGGCGGCGGGCGTAGTCGATCCGGAAGCCCGCGAAGGTGAAGGGCGGCGACCTCCTCCCTGACATGCCGGTCCGGTAGCGCCGCATCACGGCGTCGAGCCGGGCGAGAAGCTCGTTATGGCTGAAGGGCTTCGTGATGTAGTCGTCGGCACCGAGCTCGAGGCCTCGCACCTTGTCGCTCTCCAGGCCCTTCGCGGTCAGCACGATCACCGGGACGTCGTTCCCGCCGTCGCGCAGCTCCTTGAGGACCGCGAACCCATCCCGCTCCGGCATCGAAAGGTCGAGCAGGACCACGTCGGGATGCTCGTTGGAGATGGCATCGAGCGCGCGCGCTCCGCTGGTGCACTGCAGGACGGCGTAATTGGGGCGGACGGCCGTGATCCCGATGCCGACCAGGGCCGCGACGTCCGGCTCGTCGTCGATGACGAGGACCTTCACGCCGCCGGCCGCCGCAGGGAGGTCTCGGCCGGCTCGAGCGGCAGGGCGACGACGAAGGAGCTCCCGGCGGTCTTCCCGTCCTCGACCCAGATCCGGCCGCCGTGGAGCTCGACCAGGGTCTTCGCGATGGCGAGCCCGAGGCCGGTCCCGGCGGGTCCATCCCGGTCGGGTGACAGACGGTAGAACTTGTCGAACACGCGCCCCCGCTCGTTCGGCGGGATCCCGGGCCCCTCGTCGTCCACCCTGAGCAGCAGCTCGCCACCCGCCCGCTCGGCCGAGACCGTGACGGAGCAGCCTGGGGGCGAGTAGCGGAGCGCGTTCCCCACGAGGTTGCCGAGGATCTGGTGCATGCGGCGGCGATCAACGAGGACCCGCGGCACGTCCTCGGGACACGAAACCGTGAGTCGCTGGCCGCGCTGGGACGCGATCACCTCTTGCGCGGCGACGACGTCTCCCAGCAGCTCGTGACACGTGACGAACTCCCGCGTCAGCGTGATGCGCGCCTCCTGCAGCTGCGCGAGGTCCAGGAGGTCCTCGACGTCACGCGCGAGGCGCTCCGTGTGGCGGCGCGATATCTCGATCAGCCGATCCCTCGCGTCGCTTGCGAGCTCGGCTCTGGAGAGGAGCTCGAGCGAGCCGCTGATCACGGTGATCGGGGTGCGCAGCTCGTGGCTGACCGCTGTCAGGAACTCATCCTTCAGGCGATCCAACGCCCGAAGCGCCTCCGCTTCGCTCGCCTCGGCGAAGAGCCTTTGGTTCTCGAGCACCTGGGCGATGAGTCCCGCGATGTTCTCCGCCAGACGCTGCTCGTTGGGTCCGAACGCCGGGGGAAGCACGCGCGACATGCTGAGGACCGCGACCGGCTTGCCGCCGACGCGCATCGGTACGATGATCGCCGACCGCCCCGGCTCGCCCCCCGCGCTTGGGACGTAGCGGGGATCCTCCATCACGTCAGCGATGAGAAGGGGCCGTCCCTCACGCAGCGCGGCGCCGATGAGGCCCTCGCCCAAACGCATCCGCGGCGGATCCGGGTGGTCGCCTTCGGGATCGTGCACGCGGTACAGCACGCGGTACTCGCCGAGGGCCTCATCCGCAGCGAAGACTGTCGCGCGGTCGAACCGAACCGCGCTCTGTCCTGCCCGCAGCGCCGCCGGCACGACCTCCGCGGTGAACGGCATCGTGGCCACCGTCCGCATGACGCGCGCGAGCCCGGAGTCTTCGGCGAGACGGCGGCGAAGCGCACGGATCAGACCCTCGCGCTCGGCGCGGACTCGGCCGATGTCGCCCAGATAGCGTTCGACGAGGATCCCGGTCAAGACGTAGATCGAGAGCGTGAAGCCGACCCGGGCCGGTTCGAAGGCGAAACCGAACGCGCGCTCGCGAAGCGTCGCGATGGCCACGTACACGATCGAGAGCGTGATCGTCGATGCGGTGGCGCCCCGCGTGCCGAACCGGAACGTCGTACCGATGATCGCGAGCGGGGCCACGAGGTAGGCCATCCACGAGGGATCGCTGGAGAAGAGCAGCTGGGCGAAGCACAGCGCCGCGATGTCCGCAACAAAGGCGACGTGGGCGATCATCCTGTGGCGCGCGAGGTCCCGCGCCTGCCGGGAGGCCCGCAGGGCAATGGCGTTGTAGAGGAGGACGATCCCGCCGAGAGTCACGACGGCGCCGAACGAGAGATTCGGGAAGAACGGGCCGAGCGCCAGCTCGGTCACCGCCGCACCGGCCCGGACCCAGCCGATCGCCCGCTCTATGCGCTGTGCTTCGCGCAGCAGAGGGTCGACGGCGCGGGCGGCGGTCTGGCTCGGCAACTCGGAGATCGTCCTCTCTGGCGGGGGAAGTCTAGCGCGAGGGGTGGCGGCGGGTCGCTTTGAGGCCGAGCCCGCCGCCCGGGGAGCGCGCTTTTAGACGGCCCTCCGTCCGCTCAGCAGCTGGAACACCAGCACGATGAGAGCGAGCACCAGCAGAATGTGGATCAATCCTCCCACCGCGGGGAGCGCGATCACGCCGAGAAGCCACAGGATCACCAGTACGACGACGATCGTCCAGAGCATGCGGGACACCTCCTTCGCCGACCGCAGGCCGGGCAAGCGCCGTGCCACCGGAGGGGGCGGGCCTCGGGGGCGTCGGTAGCGGGACCGCCTGACGCGGTCGCTATCCCTTCTGCAGCTGTCCCCGGCAGAAGCCTCCGGCGTTGATCGCCGAGTGCACGTTGAAGTACCAGCCGGCCGGGTTCGTGATGATGCTGTCAGCCATCGCCGCGTCCACGCTCACGTCCGGCTTGGTGAACGTCGCCAACCCGCCACTCGGGGGGGCGTTGTCCTTCGTGATGCCTGAGTTGACCTTCACCGGCCCGTTCGTCTTGGCGTCACCCTCGTGGATGTGCGATGCCGCGATCTGCGTGGTCGCGGGAAAGCCCTTGATGCTGAAGTCGTACTTCAGCGTTGCCGCCGTGATCTTCCCCGCCGTGTCGCGGGTGAGGGTGAATGTGCCTGTGAAGCTTCCGGTCCCCGTCGCCTCCGCGTTCGTGATCGGCGGGATCTCGTTCGCCGGCAGGCAGTCCGCCTTCACCGTGACGCTCGTGGGCTGCGTTGGCGCGGCTGTCGGCGCGGACGTCGTTCTGACGGCGCTCGGGCTGGCGACCGTTTGCGCGGGACTGCCGCACGCAGCCGCCAGGAGCGCGGCGGCGAGGACGGACCAGAGACGTCGCATGGTGCTTTCCTCCCAGGCGCGGGTCGGCGAACGATAGGCGAGCGACGGTAAGCTAGACGGGCGGGGACAGACCCGGGAGCGCCATGTGTGGCGTTTGCTTCGGCTCCTCCTCGCGCGGTGGCGGCGCGGGCGCCGGCTGGTCGGACGGAAGCCCGATCTCAGCGCCTCTCTCGCTCGGGGGGTGCTCGCCCGGGCGCGGAGGGAGCCCGCCTGGTGATTCCACAGCTGGAGCATGCCGCATCCGCCGTCCGGGCGCCAGCGCAGGGTCTCTCACGAGACGTGGGTGAAGGTGATCGGCGGGAGCGTCGCCCCCCGGACGCCCGGCGCGAGCGAGATCCTCGGGGTCGGGCTCGGCCCTACGCGCCCGGAAGACCCGGGCGTCGAGGTGCCTGGCGCTCCGGCGGCCGCCGCGCCCGTCGCGGCCGGAGCCACGGGCGGCTGGAGCGGCGCAGCGGGGTTCTTCACGTGCGCCGCCGTGTAGGACACCGCGCCCATGAAGACCAGCAGCGTGGACACGGCCGCGGCGGTGCGAAGCGCCCACGATGGCAAGCAGATCCTCCCACGCGGTCGGCTCGCCGGCGGTGGCCGGCCCCTCGGGTGTACACCAACGCACCGGCCGTCGTCGCCCCGTGCGGTGTTCAACGCGTAAGAAGGCTGTGAGATCGCGGCCGGAGGACCGGTGGCCCATGGCGTGCTGGCGACGAACCCGATGATCGACGCGGTGATCGCGGGTGCAGGGGCGTGCGACTCTCGGCGGCGCTCGTGCTCGGCCGATGCCGTAGGCGGGTGCTGCTCCTTGACGGAGGCGAGCCGCGTAACGCGCGCGCTCAGGCACTCCACGGCTACCTCACCCGCGACGGCACCCCTCCAGCCGAGCTGATGCGGCTCGGCCGGGAAGAGCTCGAGCGCTACCCGTCCGTGACGTACCAGCGGGGCACGGTGGTGGACGCGCGGCGGACCGCGTCGGGGTTCACGATCCGCTGCGCGAACGGCGGGACCACCGACTGCCGCGCCGTGCTGCTCGCGACCGGCGTGGTCGATCAGCTGCCCGAGATCCCAGGCGTGCCCGCGCTCTACGGAAGGAGCGTGTTCCATTGCCCGCTGTGCGACGGGTGGGAGGTGCGCGACCGGGCGCTCGCGGTGTACGGCCGCGGCGACGACGCGCTCGCGCTGGCCATCAGCCTGAAGGCCTGGAGCGCCGACGTCATCTGGTGCACGCACGGGTCGCCGGCCACCCCGGAGCAGCGACAACGGCTCGCGCCGCACGCGATCGACGTCCGCGATGAGCCGATCGTCCGGGTGGACGCGGCACCGGGCGACTCGCTGCGCATCGCGTTCGCGAAAGGTGCCGCTGTCGAGCGGCGAGCGTTGTTCTTCAAGACCGGTCAGCAGGAGCGCTCGCCCCTGGCCGCGCAGCTGGGCTGCGAGTTCACCGCGGAGGGCACCGTCCGCACCGACGAGCACGAGGGCACGCGGATCCCCGGGCTCTACGTGGCCGGCGACGCCTCGCATGGCGACCAGCTGGCGATCGTGGCGGCGGCCGAGGGCGCTGTCGCCGCCTCGGCCATCCACGAATGGCTCTGGCAGCGGGACGTCGCCACCGCGGAAGGTGGGTCGCCGGCCGCGGGATGACGCGCGTCGCGCCGCCGGGAGGTGCTGCCGAGCCGGCCCGTAAGCCGGGTCCTGTTGCGACGGTCATCCATCTTGGGATCGGAGGTCACCCTCCGCCTCCAGCGGCCAACCCGGGGACGGCGCGGGCCACGCCATGGTCCCCCTATTCGGCCTTTCTCCGGGTAGAGCTTGCCGCGTTTCACCCACCCTTCGGTGGTTCGTCACTGTGGCGCTGGTCCTCGCCTCACGGCGGACGGGCGTTACCCGCTACCCTGCCCTGCGGAGCCCGGACTTTCCTCAGCGGAGCTTCCGCCGCGACCGTCCGGCCGGCTCGGCCCATCCAATATACGCACCGGCCGCCTGCCGGCGGCCGAACGGCGCACAACCTTGTCCACGAGCTCGGCCGCCCGAAGCGCGGCGGTGGTGAGCTGGAGGCCGCGCTGCTCGGCGTAGAAGCGCGGCAGCCCGACGCCGAGGCGCGCCTCGCCGCGCCGCGCGAGGTCCGCCGCGAGGCGGACGGCGTCGAGCAGTCCGCAACCGCTGAACGCGCTGCCCCACTCCTGTATGACCGTTCCGCGCTCCGTGCGCACGACGTTCTCGCAGACCAGGTCTCCGTGGGTCAGAACTTCCGGCCATCTGGCCAGCCAGCGCGCGGCCTTGCGCGCCTCGGCGAGCAGCGCGGGGTCGGCCGTGGCCGCTGCGGCAGATTCGACGAGGTCGGCCGGAGTGCGGCGCGGGACGCCGAGAGCGGCGAGGGCCGGTCCGTCGCGCTCGACCGCGCGTTCGATCGCGACCTTCGCGTGGATCGCGTCGAGCGGATCGAGGTCGCAGGCGCTCGGCGCGCCCGCGGCGTCCTCGAGCAGCAGCCAGTGCCTCGCCTCCGGCCGTGGGCGAGGTATACCTCGGGCGAACACCAGCGGGACGAACGCGCTCTTTCGCGTCAGGAACGGCAGCAGCTCGACCTCGAGCGCGGCGTTCGGGACCAGACGCTTGAGGAGGAGCGAGCCCGGCTTGCCGCGGCGGGTGAACCGCACGCGCTCCACATCGCGTTCCTCGTTGGACGTGACGGCCTCGCTCCGCGCGCCCTGGACGGGCTCCCCAAGGGCACGCGAAACGAGGGCCGCGAGCGCCTCGTCCCCGCCGTCGGTCACGCGCGCAATGTGGGCAAGTCGTCGATCGCGCGGTTCGCGAGCGCGTCGGCCAGGAAGTTCTGCTCGCGTGGGACGTGGAGGATCGTGCGCGACGGGATCGATGCGAGCAACTCCGCCGCGCGCAGCGCAAGCGGCCGGAGACCGGGATGCTTGATGCGCCAGGCGCCCTTCATCTGCTGCACCACGAGCATCGAGTCCATGCGGACCTCGAGTTCTTCGACGCCGCGCCGGCGTGCTTCCTCGAGGCCGATGATGAGTGCGGTGTACTCGGCGACGTTGTTCGTCGCCCTTCCCAGATAGCGCGTCACCTCGGCGACGACGTCGCCCTGCTCGTCCAGAAGCACCGCCCCGGCTCCCGCCGGGCCAGGATTGCCGCGGGCGGCGCCGTCGGCATAGAGCACCGTCTTCACCGCGTGAATATCTCGGCGGCGCGCGCGAGATCGATATTGCCGCCGCTGACGATCGCGACGACCCGTTCGCCCGGCCGCACGACCACGCGGCCCGCGAGCAGCGCGCCCACGGCGGCCGCACCCCCGGGCTCCGCGACCAAGCGCGCGCGCGCGGCAAGAAAGCGGACGCCTTCGACGATGTCCGAGTCATCGATCGTGACGACGTCCTCGACGCACGCCCGAACGATCTCCAGCGGGCGGACGCCCGCGAACGGGGCGGCCAGCGCGTCCGCGACCGTGCTGATCGCGGTCAGCGGCACGGGTTGACCGGCATCGAGCGCGAGCCGCATCCCCGCGGCGCCGGCGGGCTCGACCCCGACGACGCGCGCCTGCGGGCGGCGTGCGGCCACCGCGAGCGCGATCCCGGCGATGAGGGCCCCACCTCCGACGGGCACGACGATCAGCCCGGCATCGGGCAGCCTGTCGAGGATCTCGAGCGCGATGGTCCCGTGCCCCGCGATCATCGCGTCGTCGTCGAACGGATGCAGGAAGTACATGCGCGCGGCGGCCTCGAGCTCGCGCACGATCGGCATGAGTGCGGTGGTGTCGCGCCCGAAGCGGATCAGCGCTCCGTAACCGCGCGTCGCGTCGACCTTCGTGCGCGGCGCCGTCTCGGGCATCGCTACCGTCACGGGCGCGCCGACCGCGCGGCAGGCGAAGGCGATCGCCTGCGCCGCGTTGCCCGCGCTCATGGTCACGATCCCGTTCGCGCGTTGCTCCACCGAGAGCTGGGACACCGCGTTGACGGCGCCACGCACCTTGAAAGACCCCGTGCGCTGGAGGCTCTCAGCCTTGAGATAGGCCGGCGCGCCGATGCGCTCGCTGAGCGCCCGGCTGGAAAGCAGCGGCGTCCGGTGGACGTGCGCGCGGATGACCTCACGGGCGCGCTCGACGTCGCCGAGCGACAGCGACGCGCCCGACGCGGCCGCGCTCACGCGATGTCGCGCCGCGCGAAGATCTCGATCGCCAGCGCGGTGCAGACTGCCGCCACTCCCGCGTACACCAGAGGCGCGTCCCACGCGACCTGCTCGCCGATGACGAGCTCGACCGGCTTCCAGTACGTGTAGAAGGAGAGGCGGCTCGGGCCCTCGAGCCACGGGGCCGCAGAAGCGGCGAGGTTGAGGATGAACATGAACGCGAGGACGACCGCGACCGCTGCCGTTCCCGCGCCCGTCGAGAGGCGCCACGCCGCGACGGCGAGGCCGACGCTTCCGAAGGCGAGCGCCGCGAGGCCGAACAGAGCGCCGGCGATCGCGAGGCCCTTCCACGGCACGGCGAAACCGCCGAGCGGACCGATCGCGACCGCGAGCGCCAGCACCGTGCAGACCGCCAGGGCCAGCGTGACCAGGAGGAAGAAGACGAAGCGCGTGACCACGTACGCGCGCCGGGTCAGCGGCCGCGCGAGGAGCGTATCCATCGTCCCGCGGTCGACCTCGCGCGCGATCAGCCCCGGCGCGAGGAACATTCCGAACATCGCCGCGACGATCAGCCCCGCGGTGAACACCTCGACCGTGACGTAGTACAGCGCGGCGAGCCGGCGATCGCCGCCCGCAGCGAATCGCTCGATCCCGAACGCCTGCAGCACCGTCGGCGGAAGGGAGTTCAGGAGCTGGCTCATGTCGACCGTCTGACCGATGAGGATGACGATCCACCCCACCGCCAGCACGTAGACGCCCCACCCGAGCGGCCACGCGATCGCTGGCACCCGCCAGAGCCGCGCCGTGCCCTTGAGGAGATCGCTACTGAACAGCGACGGCTCCCTCGCCCTGGCCGTACAGGCGCAGAAACGTCTCTTCGAGCGTCACCTCGTGCTCGCGCAGATCCACCGCCCCAGCCGTGCCCACCTCTCGCAGAAATCCGCCGATGTCGCCGGCGACGCGGCGCTCCTCGATGCGGCCGTCGGCATACGTGACCACGTACTGCCGCTCGCGAAGGCCCCGCAGGGCGGCGACGTCGCTGACCTGGAGGAGCTTTCCGTCGCCGAGCATCGCCACACGGTCACACAGTTGCTGCACCTCCGTGAGGTCGTGGGATGAGAAGAAGATCGTGCCGCCGCGGGCCCGCTCCTCGCGCAGGACCTGGTGCATCTCCTGCTGCAGGAGCGGATCGAGTCCGCTGGTGGGCTCGTCGAGGACCAGCACGTCGGGACGGTGCTGCAGCGCCGCGACGAGCGCGACCTTCTGCCGGTTCCCCTTGGACAGCCCTTTGATGCGCCTTTCGAGGTCCAATCCGAACCGGTCGGCGTACGCGCGCGCGGTCGCGAAGTCGTAATCGCTGCTGAACGACCCTAGGAAGCGCAGGTACTCGGCGACGCGCAGCGCGGGGTACAGCGCGACATCTCCGGACAGGAAGCCCAGCCGGTGCCGCGCGCCCAGGGAGTCGGCCACCACGTCGCGGCCGAGGACCGTCGCACTCCCGCGCGTCGGACGGATGAGTCCGAGCAGCAGACGGATCGTCGTCGTCTTGCCGGCACCGTTGGGCCCGAGGAAGCCGAAGATCTCGCCGGGAGCGATGTCGAGGGTCAGGCCATCGATCCCCCGCCTGGTGCCGTAGTAGCGGGTGAAGTCGTGAAAGCTGATCGCCGGCGTGCCCGTGCCGGACGACGCGGCTGTTCGCATCAAGGTCGGAGGATACGAGTCACCCTGGTGTCGGCGATCCGCGCCGCTGAGCCGGGCGCCGACCGGCTGCACAATGACGTTCGCGCGGACGATCCAAGGGCCCGTAGCTCAGTGGTCCAGAGCGGCGGACTCATAATCTGCTGGTCGCAGGTTCGAATCCTGCCGGGCCCACGCGGAATCCTCAATGTTCACGGCCCTTTCAGAAGGGCCGTGCCGCTCGCGCGGACGCCCCGGAACGTGTTTGACAGCAACCGTGACAGCAACGCGGCTCAGGAGCGCGCCGGCGCGAGCAGTCCGTCCATCGTCGCGGCGGCCTCGCGCTGCATCGTCGGCGTGACGTGGCTGTAGAGGTTGCTGAACAGCGTGGCGTCGGCGTGCCCGAGCCGCTCGGCGGCGACCTTGGGCGGCACGCCGTTGGCCAGCATCAGGGTCGCGCTGGTGTGGCGCAACCCGTGGGCGGTGAGCCGGGGCAGCCCCACCT
>JBHEML010000003.1:0-88638 GCA_046262615.1 Candidatus Limnocylindria bacterium
CGCCAAGTGAGAGTGAGAGCCTCCCGTGGCCTCTTAGAACAAATGTTTCACGTGAAACATCGCGTCACAGCCGGTCGAGCGGCGGATGCAGCGGACCAGACGCCGCCGGGGACACAGGGGGCGTCATCGCGGCGGCTGCGAGCGCGGGCTCGCGGCCGCGGTCGGTCCAGTCGGGCTTGGCGATCTTCACCGGCCGGCGCTCGAACTCGCGAACGCGCCCGGGGTTCGCCTCCTCGGCCGCCGTGAAGGCCACGTCGAGCTCGGGGCCGATGAGCTCGCCGTGCTCGAGGAGCGCATTCGCGACCGCGTGCACCGCGTAGTCCTTCTCGCGGACCAGGCGCTTGGTCTCCTCGAAGAGCTGATCGAGGAGCCGGTCGGCCATCTCGAGGCTGGAGGGCGCGTAGCCCATCGCGCTTGCCGGCGGCGTGAGGAGGCTCGGGCCCATGCCGAACTGCGACACGTACATCAGCGCGTGCGCGCTCGCGGTCTGGAGGTCGCTCCCGGCGCCGGTCATCTTCGTAGCGAGGAACAGCTCCTCGACCGCGCGCGATCCGAGCGACACCATGATGTCGGTCTCGATCTCCCGCGCGTGGCGCGTGTAGCGCTCCTCTTTCGGCGAGCGCTGCACGAGGCCGAGCGCGTCGCCGACGCGGATGATCGTCGCCTTCAGAGTGCGGTTCTCGGGCTGCAGGTAGTGCGCGACGATGGCGTGGCCCGCCTCGTGGTACGCGATGGCGCGCTTGTCCTCGACCGAGTACGTCGCGGGCTGCTTGAGGCCGAGCTGGCGCATGTCGCGCGCGGCGAGCCAGTCGCGGTAGTTCAGCTGCTCGCGGCCGTCCTCGTGCGCCAGGATCAGCGCCTCGTTGATGATCGTCTTGACCTCGATCGGAGTCCAGCCGACGGAGTCGGCGACCATCATCTCGATGTCGATATCCGGTACGTGCGCCTTCGTCGCGAGGTAGTGCTCGATTACGTCACGCCTCCCGACGGCGTCCGGCGAGTACACGTTGAGGCGCCGGTCGAGCCGCCCCGGCCGCACGAGCGCCGGGTCGAGCACGTCCGGCCGGTTCGTCGCGCCGATGATGAAGACCAGCGGCTTCGGGGGCACGGGTCCGCGGACGAAACCCAGCCAGCGCAGGAGCTTGTACTTCATGCGGTCCTCGACGTGCGCGCCGAGCGAATCCATCTGGTTGAGCATCGTGTTGAGCGCCATCCCGCGGAAGCCACCCATCAGGCCCATCGCGCCCATGCCCCCCTGCGCCTGGTTGCCCTGCATGCCGCCGCGGCTGAGGCCGATCGAGTCGAGCTCGTCGATGAAAACGATGCACGAGCCCGGCTCGCCCGGCGCGGCGTACTTGCGCGCGAGCGAACGCGCCTGCGAGAACAGCCGCACGACGATGAGCGCGTCCATGCCGAGCCACATGCTCGTGAGCGACGACGCGTCGATGTAGATGAACGGAAGGTTCGCCTCGGACGCCATAACCCCCGCGAGGAACGTCTTGCCGGTGCCGGGAGCCCCCGACAGCAGCATGCCGCGCGGTGGCTCGCCGCCGAGCTCGCGGAAGCGCCGCACACCGCGGAGGATCTTGACCGTGGTCTTCGCGTGCTCGAGGAGGTCCGGCTGGCCGCGGTAATTGGCGAACGACAGCCCGATCTGCGGGCTGTCTGGCGTGACCACGTACTTGCGCGGCCGCGACAGGAACCACATGAGGACGCCGAACTGCGCGATCATCGAGAACGCGTAGAACAGCAGCAGGACCATCATTCCCGGCGCCTGCCCGATGAGCCCGAGGACGCCCTCGAACACGGCCCGCGCGCCGAAGAGCGTCACCAGCGCGGCGAGGATGACGAGGAGGATCAGCATCCGCCGCCGGTTGCGCTCCATGACGAACGAGGACGTCGCCGCGAGGTCCTTCACGCGCGCCATGCGATCGATCGTTCGAACCGTCATCAGTTCACCCCCACGACCCTTCCGCCGCTGACGCGGAAGACCAAGCCCACGGAGAAGTTCTGGCCGCTCGTGTCGCGCCCGCTCGCCACGTACGCCGACAGGATGTCACCCTTGCGCTCGGTCGCGCCCACGAACTTGACCTCGAAGACGTCCTGGAGCGGCTGTAGCGCCGGACCCAACGCCCCGAGCAGGTCGCCGTCGGCGACCTGCGCCAGCCCGCGCGGATCGTCGCCCTGGATCACGGCGGCCAGGTCGCGCGACGCCGTCGGCTCGGCGACCAGGGGAAGCTCGGGGTATGGGTTCGTCGGCGCGCGGGGCGACGCCTGGTTCTGGGCCCACACGCCCCCGCCGACGCCGGCCACGAACAGGAGCGCGGTCAGGACGGTCTTCATTCCCGCCTGATGACCTTGCCGTTCGCGAGCGTCAGCGCGAACGGCACGAACTGCTCCTGGCCCTGGGCGCCGCGGATCTCGATCGCGTACATGTGGATCCCGAGTCCTCCGACCGTGCGCCCGCCCAGGTACGTGAGCGAGAGCGGCTGCCACTGCCCCTGGGCGAGCTTGCTCTGCTGGAACTGGAGCGCGCGGGAGACGAGGTCCGCGCGCGGGCTCAGGACCGCCAGCGTCTCGGGCTCGTTCTGGAGCATGCCGATGATGTACCGGTGGGCCTCCGGCGCCTCACGGGAGCCGAAGAACGGGAGCTCCTGGACCATCGGCCCGCCGAACCCCGTGACCACGTAGCCGAGGAGCGCTCCCAACAGCGCCGTCGCGAGGCCGTTCATGATGGCCCGCCGCATCGATGAAGTTTACCGGCGGCGGCAGACGGCGGGTTCACCTTCGACCACGGGCGCAGATGGAGACCCCCGAACGACGGCCCCAACGGCGCTCAGCGCTGGTCCGCGCCGCGATGCCTCACGAGTACACGCGCGAACAGGCAGCGGCGGCATGGCGGCCCCTGCGCATGCTCCCCCACTCCGCCCCACGCGTCTTGCAGAAAGGCCCCGGTCCTCGCGATCAGCGCGCTGCGCCGAGGCGATCCGCAATGCTGGGCGACTTGCTCGCCACGTTGCCATACGCTGTCTTGACCGTGAACGCCCAACGCCGTCGCAGCGTACGGCCAACGGCGACCCCGACTCACCCCCGGTGACGCTCGCCGAGCTAGTCGACGACTACTTCGCGCACCTGACGCTCGCCGGGCGCGCCGAGCGCACGGTGTCCCACTACCACGCCTACATCCGAGACTTCCTGGCGTTCGCCGAGGGACGTGGCGTCGCGCTGGACGAGCCGGCCTCGCGGATCGACCGGCCGCTGATCGTGGCCTATCAGATGGACCTTGCCGAACGTCGGAGCGCCGACGGTCCGCTGACCCTCGCGACCCGCAACCTGTACGCGTCGGCGCTGCGCGGCCTGATCCGCCACGGCGTCACCCGCTGCGACCAGGCCCTGCCCGCGCCGGACACCGTCGTGCTGGCGAAGATCGGCGACCGGCAGACGCGTCACATGGAACGCGCGGATTTCGACCGGCTCATCGCCGCGTTGCCCCCGCGGTCGCCGACGGTAGTCCGCGACCGCGCGCTTCTGGAGGTCCTCTTTGCCACCGGGTGCCGGCTCTCCGAGCTGTGCGCGCTGACGCGCCGCCGAGTGGATCTGCGCACTCGCGAGGTGGAGGTGCTCGGCAAGGGCAAGAAGGTCCGCGGCACCTACCTGACCGGCGAGGCGGCCGAGTGGCTGAAGAGGTATCTGGACACGCGGCGGGACGATGCGCCGCACCTCTTCGTCTCCCGGCGGACCGTGCGGCGCATCGTCGATCCCGCGACGCGAAAGCGGGTCCCTGTGAAGGGCGTGTACCCGGTGGCGCCCCGCTCGGTCCAGGCACTCGTCACCGCGCTCGCACGCCGCGCCGGCCTGCCGGACGACTTCTCGCCGCACTGGTTCCGCCACGGACGCCTCACGATCGTGGCGCGCCACGCGGGCCTGCTGGCGGCGCAGGAGCTCGCCGGGCACGCGAGTCCCCAGACGACGCGTCGCTACACGAAGATCACCTCGGCCGAGCTGCGCCGCCACTTCGACGAGGCGGAGCGGCTCGAGCGCGGAGGACGCACTCCGGCTTCATAGATCGCGCGCGGCAACGCCGAGCGGCTGTTCCCTCAACTGCAGCGCTAGCGAGGTCGGTCAACGCAGTGACCGGGACGCTTGTCAACGGCGCGACGCGAGGGGTTCGCCGGTGACCGAGTGCGCACCGGCCCGCGTCCTGCAGCGCGAAGAGGACCTGCGTCGCTCGACGGCCGGGCCTTCCGTCCATCCACCCACACTTGCCGCTCATTCGCCACTGGCGAGCACGATGCTCCCCGCCAGCCCGAGGACGGCGAAACTCAGCGCGAGACGGCGCCGCTCTGCGTACTCGAACAGGTCGGCGACGCGGCCGGTGTTCCCTGCGACGGTGTCGTGGTGCATCGGGACGACGACCGGGATGCCGGCCGCAGCGGCGAGGTCCGCGGCCTCGACTGGGCCGAGGTTTCCGACGATGTCGCGCGCCTCGCGTTCGGCGTCGCGGCCGTTGATCGGGAGCAACGCCACGTCGATGTCGTACGCGCGCAGTCGCTCGGCATCGCCTTCGTAGCGAACGGTGTCACCCGCGTGATACAGGCGCACGCCGGCGAGCTCGAAGACGTAGCCCAGGTACCGGTGATACCCGTTCGAGTGCTCGCGGCCGAATGTGTATGCGTCGGCGACGTGCACCCCGTGGGATGCCGGCACAGGGTGGATGCGCGCCCCCGCGACGTCGATGCGGCGGTCCACCGCCGCGCCGATGACGCGATCGGACAGCACGGCCGCGGAAACGCGGTCGACGAGCGGCTCGGGCACGACGAAACGCACGGCCGGGCCGGCTGAGGCGAACCGCGGCCAGCTCGCGACGTCGAGGTGGTCCGGGTGCTCGTGCGTGGCGAGCACGGCGTCGATCGCGCCGAGATCCTCCGGTCCCGCGACGGGCGGCGCGAGCAGATCGGGACGGGCCGAGAGGAAGGGATCCACGAGCAGCGTGACTCCGCCCGCGCGCAGCGCGAAACCCGATTGGCCCAGGCGCAGGATCGCGACGGCGCCGCTGGGCGGCCGGGCCGTGGCGACCCACCGCGCGACGCGGTCCGAGGCGGTCACGGGCCGCCCACTCAGGGTATCCGCGGCGGAGTCACGGACGGTGGAGGCCGCCAGCCGGCGCATCCTCGGTACATCCGTGCCACTCGCCGATCCGCGTATGCCGTCAGCCGCGCACCCTGAACACCATCTGCGTCGGGCTGACGAACCGCAGCGCGACGACGAGCATCGCGAGCGTCGTGCACATGTACACGACGGCCATGGCGTCGACGGCCTGCGCCGGGCGGATGCCCGCACCGAAGATCGCCGCGTACAGCGCCACGACCAGGGTCTGGCTGTCGGCGCCGGACACGAGGAATGTGAGCTCGAACATCCCCATCGTGCGGACGACCACGAGCAGCGCCGCGGTGAGCACCCCGGGCACGATGAGCGGGAGGAGGATCCGCCGGAACAGCGCCCAGGGCGCCGCCCCGAGCATCCGCCCCGCCGATTCGAGGTTCGGGTCGAGCTGCTCGATGAACGGCGTCATCACCAGGATCACGAAGGGGAGCGCGGGAACGAGGTTGATGAGGATGACCCCGGGCAGCGTTCCCGCCAGCTGCGTCCGGTACAGCAGCGACGCCAGCGGGATCCCATAGGTGAACGGCGGCATGAGCATGGGCAGCAGGTAGAGCAGGAGCAGCGCGCGCTTGCCCGGGAACCGCGCCCGTGCGAGCACGTACGCGGCGGGGACGCCGAACAGGCACGCCAGCGCGGCCACGGCCAGCGTGACGACGACGGTGAAGCGAAGCACGTCGACCATGCCGAACTCGCTGTCGGCGTAGCCATACCACCGCGTGACCAGACCGTCCGGGAACCATCCGCCGAACCATGTCCGGGCGAACGAGTTCAGGACCACCGTCGCGATCGCCGCGAAGAGATTGATGAAGAACACCGTGAGGACCGCGGCGAAGAGCGCCCTGCCTATCGCCGCTGCCGCCCCGCCACCCCGGCCCGGCTCGGTCATCCCTTCCCACCGCGTGCCCCGGAGTACAGCCGTGCGCGCGCGCCGAACACAAGCCCGATCGTCCCGAGCTGCAGGAGACCCATGAGCAGCGCGATCGCGGAGCCGGCGGAGAAGTCGAACTTCTCGTACGCGGCCTGGTACGCGGCGATCGCGAGCACGCGCGTCGAGCCACCGGGCTCGCCGAGGAGCACGGCCGACGGGAACACGCCGAAGGCGATGACGAACGTGAGCGCGAAGCACGTCGCGATCCCCGGTGCCATGAGCGGCAGCAGGACGCGCCGGAACGTCATCCACGGACCAGCGCCCAGCACGTGCGCGGCGCGCTCGAGCACCGGGTCGATCCCGGAGACGTAACCAAGGAGGAGGAGGAACGCGAAGGGGAACGCCGTCAGGACGATCGCGAGCAGCACCGCCGCGTACGTGTGGATGAGGCGGACCGGTTCGGAGCTGACGCCCGTCGCCTGAAGCACGCGGTTGAACCAGCCGACCGGTCCGAAGTAGAAGAGCATCGCGTCCGCGATGAACACCGGGCCGAGCGTCACCGGAACGACCAGGAGCGCCGTCAGCGTGCGCTCTCCGCGGATGCCCCTGCGCATGCGGTACGCGAGGGGGACAGCGAGCCCGACGCAGATGAGCGCTGCGGGCACCGCGAGGGCGAAGGTGTTGCCGATCGACGCGCGCTGGAACTCGTCGCCGAGGAAGGCGCTGAAGTTCGCCAGCGGTCCGCCGGATCGCGGCGTGAGGCTTAGCACGACCCCGTAACCGAATGGATACACGAAGGCGACGAGCAGAAAGAGGACCGCAGGCGCGGACAGGACGACGCCCCGGCGGATCGTCATGAAGGCGGGACGCCGTCGCCCGGATACACCAGGAGCCGCCGCGGGTCGATCTCGATCACGACCTCGTCGCCGGGAGCGAGCGGGTCGACCGACTCGGCGTAGAGCCGGAGCCCGCTCGCGAGGACGACGTCGGCGGCGAAGGCCTTGCCCTCGTACTCGACCACCTCGACGCGCCCGCGGAGGCCGCCGGCCGCGCCGCGCCGGCAGAGCACGTCGTGCGGCCTGATCGCGGCGACCGCGCGCGCGCCGGGCGCGAGCGATCCCATGGGCGTGCCGCGCAGCTCGAGGTCGCCGGACCTGACGACGGCCGAGCGGCCATCGAGCGACGTGACTTCGGCGTCCAGCAGGTTGCGGTATCCCATGAAATCGGCGACGAAGGCGGTGGCCGGCATCCCGTAGACCTCCTCGGCCGTACCGATCTGCTGTACCCGACCGTCGCGAAGCACCACGACGCGGTCGGACAGCGACAGCGCCTCACTCTGGTCGTGCGTCACGTAGACCGAGGTCAGGCCGAGCCGCTGGTGGAGGCGCTTGATCTCGGTGCGCAGCTCGCCCCGGAGCTTCGTGTCGAGGTTCGAGAGAGGCTCGTCCATGAGCAGAAGGCGGGGCTCGACGACGAGCGCGCGCGCGATGGCGACGCGTTGCTGCTGCCCGCCGGAGAGCTGAGCGGGATGCTTGTCGCCGTGCGCCGCGAGGCGCACGACGGCGAGCGCCTCGCGGGTCCGCCGCGAGACCTCCTCGCGCGGGACGCCGCGCACCTCGAGGCCGAAGGCGACGTTCCGGCGCGCGCTGAGGTGCGGGAACAGCGCGTAGTTCTGGAACACCATGCCGAAGCCACGCCGTTCGGGTGGCGTCCTGTCGACACGCCTGCCACCGAAGTGGATCTCACCGTCCGACAACGACATCAGCCCCGCGATGCAGTTCAGCGCGGTCGACTTGCCGCATCCGCTAGGCCCGAGCAGCGTCAGGAACTCACCGGGCTCCACCGCGAGGTCGAGATGGTCCAGCGCCAGGAGGCCGCCGAAGCGTTTGGTGACCCCTCGCAGCTCGAGGCGTTCCGCCGGACCGCCGGCCGGCTCGTGTGAGCCCGCCGGCGGCCGTCTCGCGCCCGCCGTGGACGGCGGGATCATTTCTTCTTGGCGCCGAAAGCCTTGTCCCAGAGATCGAATGCTGTGACGAGCTGCTTCGTGTCGAGCGGGAGCACGATCTTCGTGTCCTTGGCCCACTGGTCGTACTCGGGCCGCCCGAACTCCTTGATCACCTGCTGGCTCTCCGCGGGCGCCATGTCGATGCTCGAGCCCTTGACGGCGGGCCCCGGATAGAAGTAGCCGGCGTCGTAGGTGAACGCCTGGTTCTCGGGCTTGAGCGCGAAGGCGATGAGGTCCAGCACCACTGCAAGCTGCCCCTCGTCGAGTCCCCTGGGGACGGTCATGAACTGCTCGTCAGCGACGAACGAGGTGTTGTCGAGCTTGGCGACCTTGACGTCCTTCGGCACCTGCCCAAGGGCGCGAGGGTTGATGTCCCAGCCCATCGTGCTCGCGATGATCCAGCGCGTGCCGTCGGCGAGCGACTTCATCGTGGGGCTCGTGCCGGTCGGGTAGAACTCGATGTACGGATCGAGGTCCTTGAGGAACTGCCAGGTCTTGTCCCAGCCCTTCTCGGGATCCTTCGGATCCTTGTCGCCGAGCACGTAGGGCAGGCCCTGCAGGAGCGTGCGTCCGGGACCGCTGTTGGCCGGACGCGCGTACTCGAGCTTGTTCGGATTGGCCTTAGCCCATGCGAGCAGCTCCGCCGCGGTCTTCGGGGGGTTCGGCACCTTCGCGGCGTTGTATTCGATGAGCGGCCCGCTCGGCGTGTACACGACCATGATGCCGAAGCCCTTCGTCAGGCCCTGGATCGGCTTCGCCCCGTCGAGGTAGTTGTTCTCGAGATCCGGGAAGGTCGAGGCGTACTTCGGCAGCAGCTGCTCCCAGATCCCCTGCTCGACGCCGGCAGCCATTCCGTCGAGACCGGTGAGCACCAGTGCGGTCTGGACGTTCTTCGCGTCCTGCTGCGCCTTGATCTTCGCGGGCATCTCCGGTGAGGTCGCCTTCTCGATCTTGTAATCCCGCAGGCGGTTCGGATACGCCTTCTTGTACTTGTCGAAGATCCCCTTCACGAGCTGGTCCTGGCCGGCGATGTCGAGGATGCTGAGCGTCACCGGCGTATCGGGGAACTTCAGGCCGGCGGCGGCGCCGGCGCCGGCGCCGGCGCTCGCGCCCACTCCCGCCGGACCCGCCGCGCCACTGCAGGCGCCGAGCACGATCGCGAGGAGCGCGACCCCCGCGAGGCCGCGTTGCAGACCCTTCATTTCGCTGTTCCTCCCTATCTTTGCTGCGCCGGCGCGAGATCCGTGCCGATCGCTCGTGCGCCGTCCGCGGCGCCGAGAGCGGCGATCGCGATGTCGAGGTCGTCCGTGTCCTCAGGCGCGAGCGGGACGAGCGGCGGGCGCACCGGTCCCGCGGGCAGGCCGAGCCTCGCCATCGCCGCCTTGATCGTCGTGACCTCGTAGCCCCTTCGCTTCGAACGCAGCGAGTAGATGGGCTGGATGTGACGAGCCACGAACGCATCG
This sequence comes from Candidatus Limnocylindria bacterium, assembly GCA_046262615.1. Lineage (GTDB taxonomy): Bacteria > Chloroflexota > Limnocylindria > P2-11E > P2-11E > JALYKU01. The sequence goes on from JBHEML010000003.1 coordinate 9,500, forward strand.
GCGCCGGTGACGTCCGTTGTCGCGAGCGCGAACAGCCGCACCGCGACGGCCGGGTACAGGTTCGCGATGCTCGACGTGAAACCCTCCGCGCCTGCGCTGAAGTATTGCGGTGCGAGATCATCCCCCACCCCGGCGAGCCACCGCAGATCGGCACCGACCCGCTCCCGGATGCGCTTCCACAGGCGCAGATCCCCTTGCCCGTCCTTGAAGGCGACCACGTTGGGGATGCGTGCCAGCCGCGCCACGAGCGCAGGCGAAAGCAGGGCGTTATCCCGCGCATACGGGAACACGCCGATGCCGACGGAGGAGGCGATCGCCTCGTAATAGGCGAACAGGCCGTCGTCCTCGGCCCGGCCGTATGAAGGGGGCATCAGCAGGAGGCCGTCCGCGCCCGCGGCCTCGCAGCGCCGCGCGAGTAGGCTCGCCGTCGTGGCGTTGCCCCCCACGCCGACGATGACCGGCTTGCGTCCGGCCGAGGTCTCGACGGCGATCCGGGACAGCGTGTGGATCTCCCCGGGATCGAGCGCGTGGAACTCCCCGGTCCCGCCGGCGACGACGAGCGCCGCCACCGGCGAGGCGGCCAGCCGCTCGATGTTCCACCGGAACCCGGTCTCGTCGATGCGCAGCGCGCTATCGAAGGGGGTGATCGGGAATGCCAGCGCGCCGCGAAGGCGGCCGCTCAGCTCGTCCGGCCTCATACCCCGCGTATTGTGGCCGAACGGTGCGGCGAGTCCACGCTCGGCGCGCGGTCACCAGTCGCCAACGTGCGGCCGCCAGTCTGGGACGAGCCTCCGCATCTCGGCGACATCGTCACGCGCACGCAGGTCCGTCGCCAGGTACCGCTCGTGCATCTCGGCGAGCGCGGCGCGATCCAGCTCCACTCCAAGCCCGCCTCCGGCGGGGACGGTGACCGCTCCGTCCTCGATCCGCAGCTTGCCGCCGCGAATCACCTCGTCGATCTGCCATGGGTAGTGCGTGTCGCAGGCGTAGGTGAGCTCTGGCAGCGCCGCGGCGACATGGACCATCGCGGCGAGCGAGACGCCGAGGTGTGAGTTCGAGTGCATCGATATGCCGAGCCCGAACACGCGACAGATCCGCGCGAGCTCCAGGGTCGCGCGCATCCCGCCCCAGATGTGGTGATCGGACAGGATGATCCCCACCGCGCGCTTCGCGACGGCGGCGGGGATGTGCTCGAACGCGGTCACGCACATGTTCGTCGCCAGTGGGATCGGCGACCCCGCCGCGACTCGGGCCATGCCGTCAGTCCCGGGCGTCGGGTCCTCGATGTATTCCAGCGTCCCCGCGAGCTCGTCGACGACGCGCAGGCTGGTCGGAACGCTCCACGCGGCGTTCGGATCGAGACGCAGCCCGACGTCGGGGCCGAACGCCCCGCGCAACTTGCGTATCGTCTCGACCTCGACGTCCGGCTCGAGGACCCCGCCCTTCAGCTTCAATGAACCGAAGCCGTATCGATCGCGCATGCAGCGGGCCTCGGCGAGGAGCGCGTCGGGTGTCAGGACCTCGCCCCACTCGTCGTCTCCCGCGTGTTTGTAGAAGAGGTACGCCGAAAAGGGGACGCGATCCCGGACTGCCCCGCCCAGAAGCTCGCAGAGGGGCCGCCCCAGCGTCTTGCCGATCGCATCAAGGCACGCGACCTCGAGCGCGCCGAAGAGCGCAGGCCCCACGAGGGCCCGCGCCTCCCACGGGCGATAGTCGCCGGGAACGCGGCCGTGGCCCTCGATCTGCAAGCCGAGCGCGGTGAGGCCGAACGCATCGCGGCCGACGACGATCTCGCGCAGCGACAGCAGTGACCGGAGCGGTGCCTCGCCGCCATACGTCTCGGATAGCCCAACGACGCCGTCGGCCGTCTCGACCTCGACTATGGTCCGCAGCGCGAACGGCGCGTGGAGCCCGAACGCGCTGCGCAGCGGCGGGTCGGCGATGGCGACGGGCGTGACTCGGAGATCGGCGATCCGCACGAGCTCAGCGCTCGGGGAGACTGGTCTCGGCGACGAGCAGCGCCGCCGCCGCGGGATCCAGGCTCAGTCCAAGGCCCGGACGATCGGGGACGAGCACGAAGCCGTCGCGCAGCTCGAGGCGCTCGTTGAAGAGCGGCCGGAGCCAATCGAAATACTCGACCCAGCCTTCGCGCGGTTGCGCCGCTGCGAGGTGGACGTGGAGCTCCGGAGCGAAGTGCGGGGCGACGAGCACGCCCAGCTCGTGCGCGAGGTCCGCGATGCGCCGGTACGGCGTGATGCCACCGACGCGGACCGCGTCCGGCTGGATGACATCAACGGCCTGGGCCAGCAACAGCCGCCGGTGGTCGCGCGTCGTGGTCAGCATCTCCCCGCTCGCGATGGGAGCCTCGAGGGCCCATCTCAGGGCCGCGTGGCCGTCGACGTCGTACGCGTCGAGCGGCTCCTCGATCCACTCGAGGTCGTACTCGGCCAGGCGGCGGCCCATCCGGCGCGCGGTGGCACGATCCCACTGCTGGTTCGCGTCCACCATCAACGGCACTCCCTCCCCGAGCGCGTCACGGACCGCGGCGACGCGCGCGAGGTCGCTCAGCGGCTCTCCGCCCACCTTCACCTTGACGCCGGCGATGCCACGGGCGCGGCTCCGCTCGGCGTTGGCGACGAGTGTGGCGGCTGGCGTCGACAGGAATCCGCCGGCGGTGTCGTAGCAGCGGACGCGGTCGCGGTGGCTCCCGAGCAGCCTCGCCAGCGGGAGGCCCGCGAACTTCGCCAGGCGGTCGTGCAGCGCGATGTCGAATGCGGCCACTGCCTGCACGGCGACCCCCTCGCGGCCCACCGAGGCCGCCGCCCAGACGAGCTTTTCCCATAGCCGGCCGATGTCCAGCGCGTCCTCGCCGAGCAGGAGCGGCGCGATCTGGCGGGCGTGCGCGAAGATCGCCGGTCCGCCCGCGCGCTTCGAGTAGCTGAAGCCGAGGCCCGTCACGCTGTCCGTCGTGGAGACCTCGACCACGACGACGTCAACTTCCGCCAGCGGCGCCTGCCGGCCGGTGTGCACCTTGGCGTCGCTGACCGGTTCCTGCAGTGGCACGCAGTAGAGCGCACAGCGGACCCGCTCGATCGCGGAGGCGGCTCGAGATGCGACCAGAGTGTCAGCCAGGGATGACCTCGTTCTGGCTCGATGCGCCTCCGGCGGGGCTGCGCAATTGCGCCGACAGGCCGCCATCGACGTACAGGATCTGGCCCGTGACGAAAGACGCCTCGTCGGACACCAGGTAGAGCACCGCGTTCGCCACGTCCGCAGCCACGCCGCCGCGCCGTAGCGGGAGGTCGCCGCCCCGGCCCTCCGGCGGGGCATCGGTCGTGGCGGCAGGCCCCACCGCGTTCACGCGGATGCCGAGCGGCCCGAGGTCGACGGCGAGAGCGCGCGTCAGTGCGTCGAGGCCGCCTTTCGTCGTGTCGTACGCGACATTGTCGTGGTGCGCGCGCTGCGATCCGCCGACCGAGGTCACGTTCACGATCGCGCCGCGACGGTGATCGGCCATGAGTCGCGCGGCGGCGCGGGCGAGCAGCATCGGCGCGCGCAGATTGACGGCGAGGATCTCGTCGATCCGATCCACCGGCGCCTCCAGGTATGCCCCGAAGGTGTCCGTGAGCCCGGCGTTGTTCACGAGGATGTCGAGGCCGCCGAGGCCCGACGCGGTGGCCATCAGCGCGTCGAGCGTCCTTCCCGCCGCGACGTCGCCGGCGCAGGCGCGGGCATCGCCTCCCCGGTCCGCGATCTCCCGAACGACCCGGGCGGCCGCCTCGGCGGAACGTCCGTTCACGATCACGCGGGCGCCATTCCCGGCGAGTAGGTGGGCGATGCCCCGCCCGATCCCGCTCGTCGACCCGGTGACGATCGCGACCCGGCCGGTGAGATCGACATTCACCGGGGGCAGTGTATGGATGCGACGGGGGTCAACTCTTGTCGAGGACTTCCTTCGCCAGGGCCCGTACGGCGTCGGCGTACTTGGTGATATCTGCCTCCCCGGTGACGATCGACGCGATGACGTACTTCATGCCGTTCGCCGCGGCGACCCACACGATCATCGTGCTGCTCGTCGATCCCTCGTAGGCCTTCGCACCCACGCCCGACAGTGGGCGCGCGTCCTTCGCTCCGAGCTTGTCCAGCTCGGTCGTGACCGCCGCCGGGTCCGGGTACGAGCCGTAGATCACGCTGATGCGTCCGAAGGTCGCCGCGAGTGCGCCGGCCCCTGGAGTCCGCCAGCTGCACACGTGCTGCTGCAGACCGGGCGCGAGCTGTGGTGAACCGGCGGGGAGTTCGGAGCCTGACGCGGCGCTGACCTGGATCCCGAACCGGGCCGAGACGAAGGCATCGGAAACGACCCCGGTGCACGTGAGCGATGTTGCCGCCGCAGAGGTCGGCGCGGCGGTGGTGGCGGGCGGAGCGGTCGTGGCCGCCGGGGTCGTCGCCGCGCTCGTGACCGCGGCGACCGGAGTCGCTGTCGCGGCCGGGGCGGCCAATCCGCCGCACGCGGCGCCCACCATCGCTGTGGCGAGGCATGCGGCGATGTACCGGAACATCGCGCGCTTCATCCGCGCAGTATGCGCGCGTCGTCCCCGCGTGCGAGCATCTGATCGCCTACATGAATGACTCGCTCGCCGCGGCGATCCTCGGCCTCGTGCAGGGGCTCACGGAGTTCCTGCCCGTCAGCTCGACCGCGCATCTCATCCTCGTCGCCGACGTGCTGAAGCTGGACCCTGCCCGTTTCGGCCTTTCGTTCGACGTGGCCCTCCACCTGGGGACGGCGCTGGCGGTGCTGTTGTACTTCGCACGCACCTGGTGGGCCCTCTTCGTCGATGTCGTCCGCGGCCGCTGGCGGCTGGCGCTGCTCATCGTCGTCGGAAGCGTGCCCGCGGCGATCGCAGGAGTGCTGTTTGAGTCCTTGGTGGAGCGGACGCTGCGGAGTCCCGTGATCATCGCCGTGGGACTAGTCGTCGGGTCGCTGATCTTTCTCTTCGCCGAACGCCTTGCCAGCCAGCGACGCCGCTGGCAGCATCTCGTTGTCGCGGACGCGTTCTTCATGGGCGTCGCGCAGGCGGCCGCGCTGCTGCCCGGGGTGTCGCGGTCGGGCATGACCATCTCCGCGGGGCTCGTCCGAGGCCTCGAACGCGCCGACGCGACGCGCTTCAGCTTTCTCCTCGCGACTCCAGTGATCCTCGGCGCGGGGCTAAAGACGCTCCTCGACGCGCGCAAGCTGGCCGAGCTGACCGCCGATCCGTCCGCGGTCGCCATCGGCTTCGTCGTCGCATTCGCCAGCGGTCTCGCCGCGGTGGCGTTCATGGTCCGCTTCCTGCGCCGCCATTCGCTCGGGTGGTTCGTCGCGTACCGCCTGCTGCTCGCCGCCGCCATCCTGGCCGCCGTCGCCGCGGGGCTCCTCTAGACCGAGCGTTCTGGGAGGGCGTCTCGGGCAGGTTCCATCTCCCGGGCTGGACCCGGCGCCACGGCTTCGAGGACCTGCGCTGGCCTCCTGGCTGGGGGCTCCAAGGGCTGGCTCACGGTCGCTGTGGTCGCTGGCCGTGCTTTCGTCGTGTCATTCCGCGTGGCGCCGCCGGCCCGAAAGTGCATGAACTCGCCGAGTGCTTCAGGACCAGTGACCGAGTCCTCACACACCGCGATGCACGCGCGTGGTCTAGGTCTGCCTCGCGCCGGCGCCCTCGCCGAAGACCCGCAGGAGTTCGGCTGCGTAGAAGGGCTCCCACGCCGCGCCCGGAGCCTGGCGCGCGAACTCTTTGTCCAGCCTGACCAGCGTGTATACGAGCTCGCTGCGCACTGGCGTGGTGCCGATGAGCTGCGGCAGCTCCGAGAGCGTGAGCAGCCAATCGGCGTACCAGGAGGCCCAGTCGGGATCGTCCCCGTCGACGATCCGATAGACCCGATGGTGCGTCTCGGCCGCCTCGTGCAGCAGGGCTGCCACCTTCGCCGAGCGATCGTCCACTCATCCTCCGTTCGCGCGCCTCGCCAGCAGGCCGGTCGGCGTGCACCGCCGCTGGCATCCTAGAGGCATCGTTGGTCCGAGAAGATGTGCGACGAACGAGCTTCCCAGGCCCAAGCGGCCGCGAGGCCATGCGGTCAGTCGGTGGTCAACCTTCATCCTCCGCGACGACGAGCACTCCGCTCGGCGCGGTGAGCGCGGGAACGGTGCGACGTGCCGCCTCGTCAACGTGCACTCGCGGCGGCTCCGTCAGCTCTGATCCGTAGTAGGTTCCCGGCCCGTAGAGACGACCGTAGCGAAGGATGGTCCCTCCGCCGTCCAGCACGGCACGCTCGTGCTCGCGGATCGCCGCCCCGCCGTCACCGGGTATCGGCCAGGCGACGCTCTGAGCGATGAACCGGGGTACGCGGGCGTCGTGCGCCGCCGCCAGGAGGTTTCGCGTTCCTTCCCGGCGGATGCGCGCGTTGGCCGCCGCCATTTCCGGGATCCGCGCCTGATCATCGGGCAGGTCGGTGAGTTCGTGGATGACCGCGTCCGGCGCGAAGCGTGCGATCTCTTTCCGGATCTCCTCGGCATCGAATACGTCGCAGACGACGGGCTCGGCCCCCTGAGCGCGCAGCTGACGGACCTTCGCAGGGGTGCGCGTCATGCCTGCGACCTCGTGCGCCGCTGCGACCAGCATCGGCACCAGACGTGTCCCGATCACACCCGTGGCACCCGCCACGAAGATCCGCATCGAAGTCACGCTACAGCGCGACGCCGCCACCGACACCGCCGCTCACTTCGCGGGCGTCGGAGCCTCACATCCCCGGTTCACCGACCTGCTGACTACGCCCTCGTCGGCGGCGCGTTCCTGCAGATCCGCACGCTCGTCTACTTGAGCCGACAGGAGCGTTGCCACACGCTGACACGGTGGGTCATGCGGCGGGCGCGATCTCCTCGAGCGACCGCCCACGCGTCTCTTCAGCGAGACCGAATACCACGACGGCGGTCACGACGAGTATCGCCGTGAAGATCGCGAAGACCGTGGGCTGGCCGTATGCGGCCGCGGCGATCGGCGCGGCCGCGGGGCCGGCGATCGCGCCGAGGCGGCCGAACGCCGCCGCAGCTCCGGCGCCGGTCGCTCGGATCGAAGTTGGATACAGCTCCGGTGAGTACGTGTACATGACGCCCCACGCCCCGAGGTTGAAGAATGACAGGAGAGCGGCGTACACGAACGCGTCCGTCCCGGTCTGGGCGTTGCCGAACATGATCGCCGCCGCGGCGGTCCCGAGGAGGTACGTCACCAGCGTGGGCTTGCGGCCCCACCGCTCCACGAGCCACGCGGCGCTGAAGTAGCCCGGGATCTGCGCCAGGGTGGAGAGGAAGAAGAACTCGTTGCTCCGCACCTCGGAGAGGCCCCGTGCGGCGAGGAACGTCGGCAAGTAGATGAAGATGCCGTAGTACGTCAGCACGACGCCGAACCAGAGCGTCCAGAGCATGATCGTGCGCCGCGCGTAGGGCGCGCTGAAGAGCTGCGCGATCTTCGCCGGGATCACCGGCGATGACGGTCGCGGGACGCGCGCGATGCTGATGAGGGGGCCGCCGCGCTCACGTTCGACGCGTCGCACAATCGCGTCCGCCTCGACCGTGCGTCCCTTGGCCGCGAGGTAGCGCGGCGATTCCGGGAGCGCCCGCCGTAGGTATACGGCGTACAGCGCGGGCAGAGCGCCGATGAGGAACGCCGCGCGCCACCCGAACTGCGGCACGACGAGGACGCCGACGAGCCCGGCGGCGATCGTGCCGTACGCCCAGAAGGATTCCAGCAGCACGATCATCCGGCCCCGAAGTGCTCGGGGCGACAACTCCGACACGAGCGTCACCGCGACGGGGAGCTCACCGCCGAGTCCGGCGCCCGCGACGATGCGCGCGGCGAGGAGCGTCTCGAAGGTCGGCGATATCGCCGATAGCAGGCTGCCCACGGCGAACAGGACGAGCGTCCACTGGAACACCGGAAGGCGTCCGTACCGGTCGGCGAGGCGTCCGGAGACGGCCGCTCCGACGAACATCCCCGCGAACGTCGCGCTCGGCACGAGGCCGGTGCGCAGCGCGTCCAGGGCGAGGTCGCGCTGTATCGGCGCGACGACGTACGAGAGGAGAATGACGTCCATCGCGTCGAACATCCAGCCGAGTCCGCTGGCGATGAGCAGGCGCCGATGAAAGCTGTTCAGCTTCACCGCATCGAGGCGCTCGACGAAGTCGCCGGACATCGGGGCCTAGAGCATGGCCTCGGCGCTGAGCAGCTCGGCGTTGAGCACGGACGCGCCGGCGGCGCCGCGGATGGTGTTGTGTCCGAGGACGACGAACTTGATGCCCAGGACCTCATCCTCGCGCACCCTCCCGACCACCGAGGCCATGCCGCGCTCCGCGTCCCGGTCGAGCACGGGCTGCGGCCTGTCCCGCTCCTCGCGGACGACGATCGGGTGCTCGGGAGCGGATGGGAGTCCAAGTTCCTGCGGACGCCCCCGGAACGCGCGGAGCGCCTCCTTCACGTCGTCCACCGCCGGCGATCCGGAAAGGCCGACGCTGACTGCCTCGGTGTGTCCGTCGCGAACGCTGACCCGGTTGCAGTGCGCCGAGATCGCGAACGACGCCGGCACGAAGCCCTGCCCGTCCCACTCGCCGAGGAATTTGCGTGTCTCCTCCGCGAGCTTCTCCTCTTCCTCCCCGATGTACGGGACGACGTTGTCGAGCGCGTCGAGCGACGCGACCCCCGGATAACCGGCCCCGGAGAGTGCCTGCATCGTCGTGACGAGGAGTCGCTCGATCCCAAAGCCGCGGTGCAGCGGTGCGAGCGCGAGCGCGAGGTGGATCGCGGAGCAGTTCCCGTTCGTCACGAGCGACCCGGACCAGCCGCGGCGCTGGCGCTGAACTTCGAGCGCGCGCGCGTGGTCGGGGTTGACCTCGGCGATGATTAGCGGAACGTCAGCGTCCATGCGGTGGGTCTTAACGTTCGAGAAGACGTGGTGCCCGGTCGCGGCAAGCGCCGCCTCGTGCTCCTCCGCGGCGGCCGACGGCAGCGCGCTGAAGCAGATCTCCGCGTCGAGGTCCGCGCTGGTCGGCTCGAGCAGCATCGACCCAACGCTGTCGGGGATGCGCTCGCCGAAGTGCCACGGCGTGGCCTCGGCGTACCGGCGTCCGGCCTTCTCAGGCGACGTCGTCAGAGAGGCGATCTGGAACCAGGGATGGTCCACGAGCAGGCTGATGAACCGCTGCCCGACGGTGCCCGTGGCGCCGAGCACCGCGACGCGCCGCTTCCTCATGCCGTCAGTGTCGCAGACACGACGGGCATGGCGTCGTGCCGAGGCGGTGACCGCCGAAGGCAAACAAGTATCGTGAACGGCCTGAACGTGTCGTCGCAGGTCGCCTACGGGCGCCTGGTGGACAGAGTGCGGGACTGGCTCGGCCACTGGGTCGCGCCCGTGATCGCGACGCTGTTCATCGCCGCGTGGCTGCTCGGCGCGCCCGCGCTGGGCCTTCCGCGCCAGGTGGTCGACCTCCCACTAATCATCTCCCTGCTCACGCTGACGCTCGTCTTCTTCTCCAATCGCGCCGAGGCGCGCGACATGGCGGCTCTCCAGCTGAAACTCGACGAGGTGCTGACCGCGCTCGAGGAAGCCGAAGGGCACACGGTCGGTGTGGAGCGCCTCGACAAATCGGAGGTCGAGGCGCTTCGCGCGCGCCACGAGCGCGAGGGCTTCATCGACCCGCGGGCCGGCGAGTAGCGAGGCTCACCCGCCCGCACGGAATTGATCGTGGATCGCGCGAACGGCCCGCCCGCGGTCATCGTCGGAGACCACAAGCGAGATGTTGCGCTCGCTCGAGCCCTGCGCGATCGCGATCACGTTGACGCCGGCGATGCCGAGCGCGGCGAAGACGCGCGCGGCCACGCCCGGGGTGCCGCGCATCCCCTCCCCCACCGCCGCCACGATCGCCACCGGCGCCTCGACGCTGACGCGCTCGACGTCGTGCCGGCCGAGCTCGCGCGCGAGGTCGCGTTCGAGCGTGGCGCGCAGCCGCTGCGCGGCGTCCCCCGGCACGACCAGACAGATCGTGTTCTCGCTGGATGACTGGCTGATCATGAGCACCGAGACGCGCTCGGCGGCGGCGGCGTCGAACACGCGCGCAGCGAAACCTGGAACGCCGCTCATGCCCGCGCCCTGCACCGTGATGAGGCCCAGCCCGCCGAGCGAGGTCGTGGCCTTCACGATGCTGCCGTCACGCTCGGCGTGTCCGGCGATCGTCGTGCCTGCGTCGGACGGCGCGAACGTGTTCAGGATGCGGACCGGGATGCCCGCCTCGACGGCCGGAAGGACGGCGCGAGGGTGCAGCACTTTCGCGCCGAAGTGCGACAGCTCGGCGATCTCGGCGTACGACAGCGTCGCGAGTGGCCGGGCATCGGGGACCACCCGTGGATCGGCGCTCATCACGCCACTCACGTCGGTGTAGATGCGCAGGTCATCGGCGCCGAGGGCGGCTGCGAGCAGGGCCGCTGTGTAATCCGAGGCGCCGCGGCCGAGCGTCGTCGTGACGCCCTCGCGCGTCGCGCCGTAATAGCCGCCGACGACGACCACCTCGCCGCGGCCGAGCAGCGGCGCGAGCACCTCGCGCGCGCGCGCGCGGGTCTCATCGAGGAGCGGGCTCGCCTCGCCGAACGCATCGTCCGTGACGACGACCTCGTCGCCTTCCACGGGAGCGGCGGCGATCCCGCTCGCGACGAGCGCCGCGGCGAGGATGGGTGCGGACGCCCGTTCGCCGTACGAGACGATCGCGTCGCGGGTGCGCGGCGTGCATTCGCGCAGGATCGCGACGCTGCGCAACAGCGCGCTGGTGCGTTCCGCGAGGTCGGCCAGCTGCGCCTGGACCGCGGCCCCTGCCTCGCCGAGCGCGTCCGCCGCGAGATCCTGGTGCCGGTCCGCGATCATGCCGATCGCGCGCTGGGCGCCCATGTCGTCGCCGTCGGCCGCGAGGGAGGCGGCCTCCATGAGCGCATTCGTCGTCCCGGCGGTCGCGGACACGACGGCAACGCGTTCTCCCCGGATGCCCCCGACGATCGCAACGACGGCGCGCACCGCGTCCGGCGAGCCCACCGAGGTACCGCCGAACTTCAGCACGGTCGTCGTCACGGCGCTGCCCGAGCGATCGCGATCACGTCCCCCAGGATCGCGCTGGCGGTCGCGTCGCCGCCGGCCCCGGCTCCCATCCACGCGAGCCGCCCGGTCAGATCCGTGTCGATCGTGACGACGCTCGTGGCGCCCATGGCCGTGCCCTCCAGCGAATCGGCGGGTACCTCTTCCGGTCCGACGCGGCCCTTCGTCGCCTTCGCGCCGAAGTCGGCCGCCGCCACGTGGCGCAGCCGCGCGCCGCGGGCCAGGGCCGACGCCGAAGACTCGGGCGTCGCGTCACGCAGGGACTCCCGGCGAATGTTCTCCGGCGGAAAGTGCCGGCCCGCGAGGATGCTGACCAGGATGGAGAGCTTGTATGCGGCGTCCCAGCCGTCCACGTCCTTGCTCGGATCCGCCTCCGCGTATCCCGCGGCCTGCGCCTCCGCGAGCGCGGCGTCGAACGTCACACCGGCATCCAGCCGCGAGCAGATGTACGCGGTCGTGCCGTTCAGGAGCCCGCGGACGCTCCGGGCGCGCGCGGCCCCAAGGCCCTGCGCCCCCGCGATCACGGGCACTCCCGCGGCGACGGCGGCTTCGTAGCGCAGCTGGCGCTTTGCGAGCCGCGCCGCTTCGTGCAGCGCGTCCCATTCGCACGCGACGAGCTCCTTGTTCGCCGTGACGACGTGCTTGCCGCGTTCGAACGCCGCGTGGTGCAGATCCGACGCCGGCTCACGGCCACCGATCGCCTCCACGATGACGTCGACCTCCGACGCGTCGAGGATCGCGAACGGGTCCTCCGTGACGGAGACGCCGCCCGCATCGCGCGGCCGCGCCGCGTCGCGCACCGCGGCCCCCACCAGCCGTACGCTCCGCCCGGCCGCCGCGTCGAGCAGGCGCGAGCGATCGCCGAATGCGCGCGCCACGGCGCTCCCGACGGTGCCGAGGCCGAGGAGCCCCACGCCGATCCCGCGCTTCGTCACGCGACGCACCGCTCGAGGAGGTCGATGGCGGCGCCGACGCTCGCGAGCCTGTTGCCCGCGCGGTCGAACTCGAAGCGGCACGCACCCACGGTCGACAGAGGGTCGCTCTCGATCGCGACGTAGACGAGCCCGACCGGCTTGCTCGCTGTCCCGCCCCCCGGGCCGGCGATGCCGGTGATGCCAAGGCCGACCCGTGCGCCAAGCCGGTCGCGCGCGCCGCGGGCGAGGGCGGCGGCGACGACGCTCGAGACCGCGCCGTGGCCGTGGATGAGCTGGCTCGGCACGTCGGCGAAGACTGTCTTGGCGTCGTTGCTGTATACGACCGCCCCGCCCAGGTAGTGGCCGCTCGAGCCGCCGTGCTCGGAAAGCACGGCTGCGAGCAGGCCTCCGGTGCACGACTCCGCGGAGGCGACGGTGAGCCTCGCTGCGCTCAGGCGCTCCTGGATCCCGACCATGCGCGCCACGAGCTCGTCGTACGAGGGGGCGCGGCTACCGCGCCGTGCCACGCACGTCTCCGTCGCTGCGCGCCGCGGGTCGCCAGCGCGCGGGAACGCCGTGCCCGGCCATTGCCCACGACGCCTGCCAGAGGTACGCCGCACCGGACAGCAAAGTCAGCCCCACCGCCGCAGCGAGCAGCGCGTACGCGACATCCGCCAGGACCGGCGAAGGCGCGGTGAGGAAGAGCAGGAGCGCCGCCGTGGCCAGGGACTGGATGACCGTCTTCGCCTTTCCGTATGTGCTCGCGCCCATGCTGTAGCCACGAGCGGCGGCGACAGCCCGCACGTTCGTGACGACGAGCTCGCGGGCGACGACGAGCACGACGATCCACGACGGTACGAGGCCGCGTGCCCCGAGACCGATGAGCGTGCCGACGATCAGCAGCTTGTCGGCGAGCGGGTCGAGGAACGTGCCGAGACGGGTGACCTGCCCGAGGCGCCGCGCGATCGGTCCGTCGGCCAGGTCGGTGAGCGCCGCCAGGACGAAGAGGACCAGCGCCCACGCGGCCGCTCCGCGCTCGGGCTGGCCGAGAAGCAGCACGATCGGCGCGATCGCCGCCATGCGCAGGTAGACGAGAGCGAGCGCGATGTTCACGGCGTCGCGAAGATGCGCTCGATGACCTGCCCCGGATCGCCCATGCGCCCGACCTCGATCCCGTTGTGCGTGACGTACGTCGTACCCGCGTTGCCAGTGCGCAGGATGACGCGCTTGCCGCTGAATGTGAGGACCTGGCCGTCCGGGAACACCTTGTTCGTGTTCGGCGCCTGCCGCCCGTCGACCGTCGCCAGGAGCCACGCCGCCCCGCCGCGTACGCGCACGGTGACGACCGCGGCGGTGTACGACACACCCACCGTGCGCGTCTCCTGCACCTCCGCTCCGGTCGCGGTCCGCGCGACGACGTGGACGGCCTGCTGCCCCGTCGCGAAGTTCACCGTCATGCCGAACGTGCCGTCCGCGGCAGGCGTCACAGACGTTCCGTTCACGAGCAGGCTCGCGACGGACCGGTCGACGCGGCCCGAGACGGTCACCGGCGCGTTCGTGTACGTGCCGCCGTTCGCCGGCTGCTCGACGATCAGCTGCGGGGCCTGCTCGGCGTCGGCGACGCTCTCGAGCTGGATCGCGCGCGAGACGCGGTCCACCTTGCCCTGCGCGAGCACCTCGACTTCGACGTGGTTCGTTCCGGGGTGCAGCTGCACCGTGACGCCGAACTCGCCATCGGCGCCGGGATGGATGTCGGTGTACGTCTGGGGCCCGGGGAAGACGCGAACGGTGATGCGTGCGTCCGGCGTCGTGCGGCCCTTGATCACGTAATCCGCCGACTGCGCGACCGCGTCGGCGGGAGGCTCGGTCACCTCGATCTTCGGCAGGACGGCGAACGTGCTCAGCTGGTAGTAGAGGTAGCCCACGAACAGCGCGACCCCGGCCGCCGCGGCGATGGGCAGCAGCAGGGACGGCCGCAGGACCACCGCGCGCCTGGCGATCGGGCGCATCGGCTCGAAGCGGCGCGGTGCCTCCGCGGCCGGCCGCTCGGATCGGTACAGACCGACGAGCCTTGCGGGCGGCAGGTCAAGGTACTCGGCGTAGTTGCTGAGAAAGCCCTTCGTGTAGACGGCTCCGGGAAGCGATTCGTAGTCGCCGTCCTCCAGCGCGCGCAGGAAACGCTCGCGGATCTTCGTGTCGTCGGCGGCCTGGTCGAGCGTGATCTTCTTGCGCTCCCGCTGGGTGCGCAGGACCTCGCCGAGGGTCGCCATCAGGCGTCGCCGTCCTCGTCGGGAGTTCGCCGCGGCGGCGGCCCTCCGTAGACCTCGCGCATCTTGCCAGGCCCCTGCGCGGGGCCGATCACGCCGTGCTGCTCCATCACGTCGATGAGCCGTCCGGCGCGCGCGAAACCGACGGTCATCTTGCGCTGCAGCATCGACACCGATGCCTGGCCCGCGCGCTTCACGATATCCACGGCCTCCTCGTAGCGGGCGTCGTCGATGTCCCCGTCGCCGCCGTCGTCACGCCATCCCCCGCCCTTGTCGGGGTCCTCGAGGACCTCGGGATGCGGATCGAGGCCGCCCTGCGCCTTCCAGTGCGCGGTCACCGCGGCGATGTCCCGGTCGGAGACGAACACTCCTTGGGCCCGTATCGGTTTGGCCTTGTCGGGCGGGAGCACAAGCATGTCGCCTCGGCCGAGCAGCTTCTCCGCGCCTGTCATGTCGAGGATCGTGCGCGAGTCGATCGAAGAGGCGGTCGCGAAGGCGATCCGTGCCGGGATGTTCGCCTTGATGAGACCCGTGATGACATCGACGGAGGGGCGCTGCGTCCCGAGCACGAGGTGGATCCCTGTCGCTCGCGCGAGCTGCGCCACGCGGGTGATCTGCTTCTCCACCTGGATCGGCGCCTGCAGCATCAGGTCCGCGAGCTCGTCGATGATGAACACGATGTAGGGGATCTTGTCCGGCCCGGACCTCGACTCGTTGTAGCTCGCTATGTTGCGAGCGCTCGCGCGTGCGAAGAGACGGTAGCGGCGGTCCATCTCGCCCGTCACCCAGTACAGGGCGTTCAGGATCTTGTCGTGCTCGGTCATGATCGGTACGACCAGGTGCGGGAGGCCGTTGAACCCCGTGAAGTCGACGCGCTTGAGGTCACCGATGAGGAGCCGCACGCGATCGGGTGTCGAGTTCATCAGGAGGCTGCAGATCATCGAGGAGATGCACACGCTCTTCCCCGAGCCGGTCTGTCCCGCGACCAGTAGATGCGGCAGCTTCGCGAGGTCCAGCACGATCGGAGAACCAGCGACGTCGCGCCCGCACGCGACCGTCAGCGTGCTGGTCGCGTCGACGAAGGTCGCGGTCTCGGCGACATCGCGCAGCGAAACGAGACCGATCGCGAGATTGGGGATCTCGATGCCGACGACGCTCTTTCCGGGGACGGGAGCCTCGATCCGCAGGCTGCGCGCGGCGAGGGCCAGCGACAGGTCGTCGGACAGCGCCTCGATCCGCGACAGCTTCACGCCCGCGGCGGGTTTGAGCTCGTACCGCGTCACCACGGGGCCGACGCTCACCTCGACCACCTTCGCCACGATGTTGAAGTGGAGCAGCGTCTCCTCGATCACGCGTGTGTTGCGCATGACCTCGTCCCGACCCGATCTCGATGCCGAGCCCTCCTCCAGGAGGTCGATCGACGGCAGCGACCACGACCGGTCCGCGGTCGCGTGCAGCACGCCCTCCGCGGCGACCGCGGCCGAGGCGAGGCCCGCGGGCCCGAGCGCGGCAGGTGCGGCGGCGACAGGCAGGGCGACAGCCGTCGCTGGCACGTCGCTGCCGGCGGCCCGCGGGGCCCGCTCTTCCTGGAGGTTGATGCGCAGAGGCTGCTGGATGGCGTCTTCCGCCTCGGACTCCGCGTCGGCCCGGCGTTCGCGAGCGGCGGCCTCGCTCTTCGCCAGCCCCGCGGCCATCGCGGTCCCGGTCCCTCCGGGCAGCGTGGCGCCCGGCCGGAACACGAAACGCGGGCGGCGCAGGATGACCGCGCGCGCGAGGTCCGCAACCCACCTGCCGAAGCCAGCAGCCCGCGACGCGAGCTCGCCGGCCGAGCGGCCGGAGGCGACGACCAGGGCGACGAGCGCGATCGCGATGAGGAGGAGCGCCGCGCCCACGTCTCCGAGCGCGGACCGCGCCGATCCGCCGACGAGCCCCCCCGCCATGCCACCCGCCGGCGAGCCGGGCTCGCTGCGCACCGCGACCTCGAGCAGGCCGAGGACCGCGACGAGCAGCACCGTGCCGGCGGCCGCGGGCGCGACCAGGCCAGGACGGAGCGACGGGAAGGCGACGGCGGCCCCGACCAGCGCCAGCCCCGGCGGCACGAGCACCGCCCCCCAGCCGAGAAGCGCGAACAAAGACGCGCGCCACCAGTGGAGCAGCGCTCCCTGATCGGCCACGAGGGCGACCGCGGACAGCAGTGCGAACACGAGCAGCGCGATCCCCGCGATCTCGCCGTGGCCGCCGCCCTCGAGTCCAGCCCCGCGCGAGCGGGCTGGCCGGCGTACCGCCGCCCGGTCGGTGCTCTTTCTCACACCTGCATGATGACGGGCAGGACCATCGGGCGGCGCTTCGTTCTCTGGTAGAGGAAGGAAGCGACGCTCGAGTGGATCGAGTCCTTCAGCGCCACCGCCTCGACCAGGTGCTCGCCTGTCTGTGCCTCTCCGAGGCCCTCGATGATGCGCTGGCGCGCCTCCTCGATGAGCTTCCCGGCGTCCTCTTCGGGGACGAAGCCCTTGGTCACGATGTCCGGGCCCGCCACGAGCGCTCCCGTCTGCCGCTCGATGGTGATGACCACGAGGAACACGCCGTCGCTGCCGATCGACCAGCGGTCGCGCATCACCGACTGGCTCACGTCTCCCACGCCGAGGCCGTCGACGTAGACCTGCCCGGTCTGCACCCGCTCGCCGAGCTTGGCCCCCCGCTCGCCGAACTCGAGCACGTCGCCATTGGTCATCACGAAGGCGTTGCCGGGCTCCACGCCGAGGTCCATCGCCATGCGAGCGTGCTTCACCAGCATGCGGTACTCACCATGGATCGGCACGAAGTACCTCGGTCGCAGGATGTTGAGCAGCAGCTTCAACTCCTCCTGGCTGGCGTGCCCCGACACGTGCGGCCGCACCGCGGCGTCGTAGATCACCTCGGCTCCGAGCTTGAAGAGGTTGTCGACCGTGCGAGACACGAGCTCCTCATTGCCGGGGATGGGGTTCGACGACATGACGACCGTGTCCCCGTCCTTGACGGCGACGTGGCGATGGTCCCCGAGCGCCATCCGCGAGAGCGCGCTCGTCGGCTCCCCCTGGCTGCCAGTCGTGATGATGCAGATCTCCTGGTCGGGCAGCTTTCCGATATCCCCCGCGTGCACGATGGAGCCCTCCGGGTACTCGAGGTAGCCGAGCTCCCGCGCCGTCCGCGTGTAGTTCTCCATCGACCGGCCGACGATCGCGATCTTGCGGTTCCAGGCCGCAGCGATGTCGACGATCTGCTTGATGCGCGAGATGTTCGAGGCGAACGTGGTGATGATGACGCGGCCCGCCGCGCGCGACATGATCCCGTCGAGGATCTCCCCGACGTGCCGTTCCGACGGTGTATACCCGGCCACCTCGGCGCGGGTCGAGTCGGACAGCAGCAGCAGGACGCCCTTGGCCGCGATCGCCGAGAGGCGCGCGAAGTCCGTCTGTCGCCCATCGACCGGCGTGTGGTCGAACTTCCAGTCGCCGGAGTGAACGATCGTCCCGTACTGCGTCTCGATCGTGACGCCGACCGCGTCGGGGATGCTGTGGCAAACGCGGTACGAATCGCACTGGAAGGGTCCGACGGTGAAAGGCTCCCCGGGGATGATCTCGCGGAAGACGGCGCGGTCGGCGAGGCGATGCTCACGAAGTTTTGTGCGGATGAGGCCGATCGTCAGCTTCGTACCGTGGATCGGCACCGTGCCGAATTCCCGGAGCACGTACGGGAGGGCGCCGATGTGATCCTCGTGCGCGTGGGTGATCACGATCCCGCGCAGCCGGTCGCGGTGCTGGCGCACGTAGCCGATCTCGGGGATCACGAGGTCGATGCCGAGCATCCCCTCGTCGGGGAACATGAGCCCCGCGTCGACCATGAGCATGTCCTCGCCCTGCTCGACGAGCATCATGTTCTTTCCGATCTCGCCGACGCCCCCGAGCGGGATCACGCGCAGGGGCGACGATCCGCGCCGCGGCTCAGCCAAAGAGCGTCATCTGGTCCGCGGGTTTCTTCTCGGCCGGCTCAGGGGCCCGCGGCTGCGCCGTCGCCGCGAGGAAGGCCCCGAGCGCGCGGAAATCGGCGGCGAGCTCGGCGCGCAGAGACGGCTGATGCAGCGCCGCCGCCGGGTGGTAGACGGGGAAGATCAGCTGGCCGTTGGCGCGGCGGGCCTTGCCGTGGATCCGCGAGATCGACTCGCCGGGCAGGAAACGCGTCATCGCGTGGCGGCCGAGGGTCACGATCACGCGCGGGCGCAGCGCCTCAATGTGCCGCCGCAGCCACTGGTCGCACGCGAGGACCTCTTCGGGCAAAGGGTCGCGATTCTCGGGTGGACGGTGGCGGACCACGTTGGTGATGAAAACGCTCGCGCGGTCGAGGCCGATCTCCGCGAGCAGCTCGTCGAGCAGCTGGCCGGCGGCGCCGACGAACGGGCGCCCCTGGACGTCCTCGTGGTACCCCGGCGCCTCACCGAGCATCAGGATGCCGGAGGCCGCGCTGCCCTCGCCCGGCACGGCCTGCCGCGCCGTGCGGTGCAGCGGACACGACGTACAGGCGCGGATCTCGGCGGCGAGCGAGGCGAGCACGTCGTCGGGAGGTCCTTCGCTCATCGGCAAGATCATGCGGAGCCTAACCCAGCCGTGGCGCTTTTCGCGCGAGATACACGACGTCGGTGTACGGGCGGCGCCGCATCTGGACGACGTTGGCGAGCAACCCGCTGCGGTGGAACATGTCGAGCGCGTCGTCGCGCGACGGAAAGTGCAGCTCTCGACCGCCGCGGGTGAGGCCGAGGCTCACGCTCATCATCTCCTGCGCGAAGGTGAGCGCGTACCGCGGCCCGATCGATCTCTCCTGCGCCTTCACGATGACCGGAGCGTTCTCGGATACCGCGGAGGCGGCGCCACGCAGGACGGCCTCCTGCGCCTCGAACGGCAGCAGATACAGCACATCGACGATCACCACCGCGTCGCAACGGGGCGGCGGCGTGGCGACGATGTCGCTGACCTCGAAGCGCAGCCCCTCGCGTCCCTGGATCGTTCGCCTGGCGACCTCGATCTTGCGGGCGTCGATGTCCAAGCCGAGCACCCGGCGCGCGGGCGACACCTCTTTGAGCAGGTTGCTGAACAGGCCCTGCCCGCAGCCCAGCTCGACGATGAATCCGTGACGCGGTACGTATTGCTCCACGAACGGAAGGTCCGACATGAAGGCCCGCCCGTGGACCAGCCACCTCGTGTCCAGGCGCGCGTCCCGGTACCGCTCGAGGGCCTCGCGCAGGGCCGCGCTGGTCGTGGAGCCCGGCATCAGCCCCCTGCTGACGAGCGCGCGGGGACGCGCCAGCCGACGTCTCCTGCGAGCGCCGCCAGCAGCGCCGGCTCGGTGAGCATCGCGAGCTCGGCCACCCTGCGCCCGGCGAGCGCGTCGCGCCGATGCGGCTCGTGGTCCACCTCGCCCGGGTGGCAGCCGAGCTCGCCCACTCCCCTTCCGATCGGCATCCTCCCGAGGTCGGCCGGATCGTGGGTGCGCCACGACGAAAGGTCGAGGTACCAGTCGTTGCCGGCGATGCCGCGGAACCATCGCTCGCTGAGCGTCGTCGACGCGGACAGCGCCCGGGGCTTCCAGCCGCGCGCCGGGCCCGGTGAACGCGCTCGCCGGAGCCAGCGAACGCCCTCTTCGCGCGCCACGGCCCCGACCACGCGAGCGACGAACGGGATCAGGTGCACGTGGCGGTGCGAGTCCCACGCCAGCGGGGCGATGCCGAGCGAACGCGCGCGCCGAGCCTGGGCGCGGACCTCGGTCGCGACGTCACGCGCCCGCACGCGGCCAGTGAACAGGCGGCGCACGAATTCGCCGAGCGGGCGAAAGCGCCCCTCGCGGTCGACCAGGCTGCGCACCGCGCTCGGATCCGCGGCCGGCCGTCCTCCGACCAGGTCGAGGTGCAGGCCCACTTCGAGGCCGCCTTCGCAGGCCGCGAGCGCGGCGGCTTCGGCGCTTCCGGGGTAGGTCACCAGCAGCGACGCCGAACGCACGATGCCGGTGCGATGCGCATCGAGGATGCCCCGCGTCACCGCCGCCGAGAACCCGAGGTCGTCAGCGGTGATGACCAGAGGGCGTCGAGCGCCGCCGTCGAAGACGCCGCGGTCCGCAGGCGTCGACGGGCTCGCGGGCACCCTCACTCTCCCGGCCCAAGACTCGGCCTCCGCAAGGTTCGCGCGGGCTGCGGCCGCTCGTAGCGGCGCGCAGTGGCATTGAAACGGATGAGCACGAGGTCCCGAAGCATTCGCAGCGTATCGGAGAGGAAATCGATGCTCGTCTCGCCGAGCTGGTGCAGCTGGACGGGCAGCTCCGCGACGCGGTATCCCTCCCGCCGCGCGAGGAAGATCACCTCGGCATCGAACGCGAAGCCGTTCAGGCGGGACGCGCGGAAGAGGTACTTCGCGGCCTCCGCCGTGTACGCCTTTCCGCCGCACTGCGTGTCCTTCACGTCGACGGGCACGATCAGATGGACGCAGGCGTGGAACACGAGACCCATGAAGACCCGCCACCAGGGGCGCTCGACCACCGCACCCTCCACGTAGCGTGACGCCACGGCGATGTCAGCCCCGCCGGCCAGCGCGTCGAGGAACATGTCGACGCTCTCCACCGGGATCGTCAGATCGGCATCGAGGAAGACGATCGGATCGCCGACCGCCGCCGCGACGCCGGCCCGGATCGCGCCGCCCTTGCCGGTGTGCGGGAGAGGAAGCAGCCGGTACGCGAGGTGCGCCTGCGGGAGGCCGGGCACCGTCTGCGCGAACGCCGCACGCGTACCGTCCGTCGAGCCGTCGTCGGCGACGATGATCTCGGCGTCGATCGCTCGTGAGCGAAAGAACTCGGCGCAACTCGCGAGGCTCGCCGGTAACCGGCGAGCCTCGTTGTACGCGGGGAGGATGAGGGAGAGCGTCTGCGGCCCCGAGGCTCAGGAGCGGGGTGGCCCGCTCCGTCTAAAGCCTCCCCCGCCTGGTCCGGCGCCCGGACGCGGTCGGAAGCCGCCTCCGGTGCCTTCGCGCTCGCGGTACCGCTCGCGCTCCGCTCGCTGCCGCTGTTCGAAGCCCTCGGAATCGCCTTCTTCGACCGCGCGAATGGACAGGTTCACACGGCCCTGGCGGTCCACCTCGGCGATCTTCACCTTCACTTTGTCCCCGACCTTGACCACGTCCTCGACGTTGCTTACCCGGCCCGACGACAGCTCCGAGACCCGCACCAGGCCCTCCTTGCCCGGAAGGTATTCGATGAACGCGCCGATGCTCATGATCCGCGTCACCTTGCCGTCGTAGATCTCGCCGACCTCGGCCTCCTTGGTGAGGCCCTCGATCATCATGCGTGCCTTTTCGCGGCCCTCGGGCTTGGCCCCCGTGATCCGCACGGTGCCATCGTCCTCCACCTCGACGTTCGTGCCGGACTCGCTCTGGATCGCGCGGATCATCTTTCCGCCGGGACCGATGACCTCGCGGATCTTGTCGGGGTGTATCCGGATGGTGTCGATTCGTGGGGCGTACTTGCTCAGCTCCGCCCGCGGCTTGTCGATGACCTGCCGCATCTCCTGAAGGATGTACAGGCGCGCCTCGCGGGCCTGGGCCAGCGCCTCGCGCATGATGTCGAGGCTGATCCCCTTGACCTTGATGTCCATCTGGAGCGCCGTGACGCCGGTGTCCGTGCCGGTGACTTTGAAGTCCATGTCGCCGTAGTGGTCCTCGAGGCCCTGAATGTCCGTGAGGATCGTGTGCTTTCCGTCCTGGACGATCAGGCCCATCGCGATCCCCGCGACCATCGTCTTGAGCGGGACGCCGGCGTCCATGAGCGCCAGCGTCGAACCGCAAGTCGATGCCATGGAGGACGAGCCGTTCGACTCGAGCGTCTCGCTGACCACGCGGATCGTGTACGGGAACTCCTCTTTGGTCGGGACGACGGGGAGCAGAGCGCGCTCGGCGAGCGCGCCGTGCCCGATGTCCCGGCGGCTCGCGCCGCGCATCATGCGGACCTCGCCGACGGAATACGGCGGGAAGTTGTAGTGGTGCATGTAACGCTTGGTGTCGACGGGCGACAGCGTGTCGATGATCTGCTCGTCCCCCGACGGCCCGAGCGTCGCGACGGAGAGCACCTGCGTCTGCCCTCGCTGGAACAAGCCCGAGCCGTGCGCCCGCGGGAGAACGCCCACCTCGATCGAGAGCGGGCGGATCGCCTTGGTGTCCCGCCCGTCGGGGCGCAGGTTCTCGCTCACGACCGCGGTCCGGAATTCGCGCTCGAGGACGCTCTCCCATTCCGCGGAGACCTCCTCGGGGGTGATGGCGCCTTCCTCGGTCACGAATCGCGACGTCGCCTCGGCCTTCAGCTCATCGAGGCCGGCTTCGCGCTTCGCCTTGTCGGGGTCGCGCAGCGCGGAGCGGATCCTCTCCTCGAAGAACGTGCGTACCGGCGCGTGCGCCGCGGCGTCGTGGACCGGTGCCTTGATCTCGAGCTTCGGCTTGCCCGCGGCGCGCTGGAGCTCTTCCTGCGCCTGGCAGATCTTCGCGATGCCCTCCTGCGCGAGGGTGAGGGCCTCGACGAGCTTCTCCTCGGAGATCTCCTGCGCTCCGGCCTCGACCATCATGACCGAGTCCTTCGTGCCCGCGACCACGAGGTCGAGCTCGCTCTCCTCCATCTGCTGGATCGTCGGGTTGAGCGAGAGCTTCCCCCCGACCGAGCCCACGCGGACGCACCCGATCGGGCCCTCGAAGGGCGCGTTGGAGATGGTCAGCGCGGCCGACGCCGCGTTGACCGCGAGGATGTCGTAGTCGTTCTCCTGGTCGCTCGACCAGGCGGACACGACGATCTGGACGTCATTGCGGAAGCCCTTCGGCCACAGCGGCCGGATCGGCCGATCGACGAGGCGCGCGGTGAGGATCCCCTCCTCGGAGGGCCGCCCTTCGCGGCGGGGGAACGATCCGGGGATCTTGCCCGCGGCGTACAGCCGCTCCTCGAAGTCGACGGTCAGCGGGAAGAAGTCGATGCCTGCGCGGATCGACTTGGAGACGGTGGACGCCGCGAACACGATGGTGTCTCCGTAGCGCACGGTCACGGCTCCGCCGGCCTGTGCGGCGTACTTGCCTGTCTCGAAAGTGAGCGGGCGGTCGCTGATGGTCGCCTGGGATCGGCTGATCGGCATCTTGTGGCTGTTTCTCGCGGGTGCGGTCCGCTAGGTCTGCGCTCTCACCGCCGCAGCCCGAGCCGTCCGATGATCGTCTGGTAGCGCTCGGGGTCCTTGCGGTGCAGGTAAGCGAGCAGGCGTCGTCGCTGGCCGACCATCATCAGGAGCCCACGGCGGCTGTGGTTGTCGTGCTTGGCCGTGCGCAGGTGGTCGGTCAGGTGCTTGATGCGCTCGGTGAGGATCGCGATCTGCACCTCCGGCGACCCTGTGTCGGTGTCGGTCCGGCGGTAGGCGGCGATGACCTCTGCCTTGCTCTCGCGGATGGCGGGCGGCACCCGTTGTCCTTTCCTGGATCCTTCTGGATCTCTTCTTCGGAGGCAGTCTAGCCGAAGCGACCGCTGTTCAGAAAGCGGACATAATCCCGGCATCGAGAACCAGAGCACCGCCGCAGGTCCAGCGCGGACCGCAGGTCCCCTCGCGGGCATCCGCGTGGTCGAGCTCGGGACGATGATCGCCGGCCCATTCGCGGGCCGCCTCCTGGCCGACCTCGGTGCGGACGTCATCAAGGTCGAGCCTCCGGGCAAGGGCGACCCGCTCCGCGACTGGAAGCACCTCCACGGCGGAACGTCGCTGTGGTGGCGCGTCCAGTCCCGGAACAAGCGCTGCGTGACCGCCGATCTGCGCCGGCCGGAAGGCCAGGCGCTGGTGCGGCAGCTCATCGCCAGGAGCGACGTGCTGATCGAGAACTTTCGCCCTGGGACCCTCGAGCGGTGGGGACTGGCTCCCGACGACCTGAGGCGGGAACGGCCGGAGCTCGTGGCCGTCCGGGTATCGGGTTTCGGCCAGACAGGGCCGTACCGCGGCAGAACGGGGCTGGGCGCGGTCGCGGAGGCCATGGGCGGGATCCGGTACATCACCGGCGACCCCGATACGCCGCCTTCGCGCACGGGGATATCACTCGCCGACGAGCTCGCCGCGCTCTTCGCGGTGATCGGCGCCATAGCGGGCCTGCTGCGGCGCGAACGCACGGGACGTGGCGATACGGTCGACGTCGCCCTCTACGAAGCGGTGTTCGCTTTGATGGAGGCCGCGGTGACGGAGTACGCGTATTCCGGCGACATCCGAGAGCGCTCCGGCGGGAGCTATCCCGGAGTGGCGCCCTCGAACACGTATCCCACCGCGGACGGCGCCTTCGTCGTCATCGGAGGAAACACCGACGAGCTGTTCAAGCGCCTCATGGCGTGCGTCGGCCGTCCGGATCTCGCGCAGGTCGACCGCTATCGGACAAATCCCGGGCGGGCGGCCGACGCCACGCTCCTCGACGCGGCGATCGCCGCGTGGACCGGCGGCCTCACGTTGGGCGAATGCCTCGCCGCCCTGGAGGCTGCCGGCGTTCCCGCGGGACCCATCTACACGATCGCCGACATCGCGGAGGATCCGCAGTACCGCGCCCGAGGCATGCTGCTCGAGCGCTCCCTCCCGGATGGGACGCGGCTGACCATACCGGGGCTCGTGCCAAAGTTCACCGAAGCGCCGGGATCCGTGGACTGGCTGGGGCCGGAGAGGCTCGGGGCGGACAATGCCACGGTGTACGGCGACCTGCTCGGGCTCGGGTCGGACCAGCTCGAGGACCTCGCAAGGGAGGGCGTCATCTGATGGCCGCAGGAGGCGTGACCATCGTGGAGGTCGGGCTGCGCGACGGCCTCCAGAACGAGCCGACCCCGGTGGACACCGACGGGAAGCTGCACCTGCTGCACGCGTTGCTCGACGCCGGGATTCGAGAGCTCGAGGTGACGAGCTTCGTGCGTCCCGATCTCGTGCCCCAGCTGGCCGACGCCGAGGCGCTCGCCGCTGCCCTGCCGCCGCGGGATGACGTCACCTACGTGGCGCTCGTCGCGAACGAGCGTGGATACGAGCGAGCCGCAGCCGCGGGCATCCGCGAACTCATCTTCGTGCTGGCGGCGACCGACGCGTTCAACGAGCGGAATGTCCGCCGGACCGTCGAGGGCTCGCTCTCCGAGCTGTCGGGCCTGTGCCGCAGGGGCGAGCGCGACGGCGTGAACGTTCGCGCGGCGATCGCAGTGAGTTTCGGCTGCCCCTACTCCGGCCGCGTGGAGGCGGGCGCGGTGCTCAGGGTCGCCCAGCGGTGCGTGGAGTCAGGCGCACTCGATCTCAACATCGCCGACACCATCGGCGTCGCCAACCCGGCGCAGGTGACCGAGACCTTCGAGATTCTCTTGCGCGGCGTGCCGTCCGTACGGAAGTGGGCGGCGCATTTCCACGACACGCGCGGCCTCGGCCTCGCGAACGCCTGGTCCGCGGCCGGCATCGGCATCCGGCGGTTCGACGCGTCGATCGCGGGGCTCGGTGGGTGCCCGTTCGCGCCCGGGGCGACCGGGAACGTGGCCACAGAGGACACCGCGTACATGTTCGACGAAGCCGGTCTCTCCACCCGGCTCGACCGCGAGAAGCTCTTTGCCGCCGTGGACGTCGCTGAGGAGCTCGTCGGAAGACCGTCCGCCGGACGCGTGAAGAAGGCCGAGCGTGCGACCGCGGACGTTCCCACGAGCGGGTCGCCATGAACGACCCCGCGGCGGTCAGGACCGGAGATCTCATTCACTCGCAGACTCCTGGCCCGGAACGTTGGAGCGGGGACCCGAGTCACACCGATCCCGTGATCGCGCTCCGTGGCGTGTCGAAGGTGTACGGCCAGGGCGGAAAGAAACCATTTGTCGCCATCGAACGCGTCGACCTCGAGGTCCAGGGCGGGCGCTTCGTTTCGGTCGTGGGACCTTCCGGGTGCGGCAAGTCGACGTTGGTCTCGCTCGTGTCGGGGCTGCTTCCGGCGTCGGGCGGCGAGGTCGTCCTGCGAGGTTCCCGTGTGGCCGGCGTACGCACGGACGTGGGATTCATCTTCCAGCGCGACGCCCTTCTCCCCTGGCGGACGGTGCGCGAGAACGTCGCGCTACCGCTGCGCTTTCGCGGCGTGAGCGTCGCTGCCGAGCGCGAGCGAGTCGGCGAGTGGATCGCCCGGGTCGGCCTTGCGCCCTTCGCCGATAACTACCCGCACCAGCTGTCTGGCGGGATGCGCAAGCGCGCGCAGCTCGCGCAGTCGCTCGTCGCGGACCCCGCGGTGCTCCTGATGGATGAGCCGTTCTCCGCCCTCGACGTGCAGACGCGGAACCTGATGGAGAACGAGCTGCTCGGTCTGTGGGGTGCCGCGGGCAAGACCGTGTTGTTCATCACGCACGACCTCGAGGAGGCCATCGCCCTGTCTGACGAGATAGTCGTGATGACCGCGGGTCCGGGGCGCATCAAAGCGCGCTACCCGGTCGGCCTGCCCAGGCCGCGGAACGTAATGGACATCCGCTTCGCGCCCGACTTCGTTGCGCTGTACGAGCGCGCGTGGGCGGACCTGCGGGACGAGGTCACAAGGTCCTACGAGCGGAGCCTCCAGGCGACGGCATGAACGCCGCGGCGCGACGTCAACTCCTTGTACGCGGGCTCCAGGTCGCCGTGATCGCCGCCTTCGTCGGCGCGTGGCAGGTGCTCGTGCAGACGGGGGCGCTCGACAGGTTCTACTACTCGAGCCCCTCGCTCATCATTCCGCGGATCGCGGAATGGCTCCGGGATTCCAGCACGTACCGCGACATTGGGATCACCCTGCTCGAGACGGTCCTTGGCTTCGCGATCGGGACGCTGCTCGGCCTCGCGCTCGGCTACGCGTTCGCGCGCAACGAGCTGCTGGGCTCGGCGTTCGATCCCCTCTTCTCGATGTTCAACGCGATCCCCCGCCTGGTGCTCGCGCCGGTCTTTGTTCTGGCCTTCGGTTTCGGCATCGCGAGCAAGGTCGCGCTCGGGGTGACCCTCGTCTTCTTCATCGTGTTCTTCGCCACCTTCACAGCGGTGCGCGACG
The DNA here is from genome assembly GCA_046262615.1 of Candidatus Limnocylindria bacterium. Taxonomy (GTDB): domain Bacteria; phylum Chloroflexota; class Limnocylindria; order P2-11E; family P2-11E; genus JALYKU01. The sequence goes on from JBHEML010000003.1 coordinate 36,920, forward strand.
TCGACCAGACGCTTGTCGACAACGTCCGCGTCCTGGGCGCGCGCCGCCGAGACATCACTTTCCAGGTACTCCTGCCGGCCGCGTTCAGCGCCATCGTCGCGAGCCTTCGCACGAGTGCCGGGTTCGCCTTCGCCGGGGCCGTCGTGGCGGAGTACATCGGCTCGACCGAGGGGATGGGACGCCGCATCGCGAACGCGGAGGCGTTCTTCGACTCCACCGGCGTGTTCGGCGGTATCGTCATCATCGCGTTCCTGGCCCTGGGGCTCGATGCGCTGTTCCAGGTCGTCGAGGCGCGCTTTTCGCGGTGGAAGCCACGGCGGGAGACCTCTTGAAGGGGGCGGACATGTGGATGCGGAGACGATTGGTCGTGGGCCTCGCGATCCTGCTGGTGTCATCAGCATGCGGGGGTGGCGCAGGGACGGGCGCGCCTGCGCCAGCGTCGAGCGGCGCGGCGACGGAGAAGCCCGAGCGCGCGAAGATCACGGTCGCGGTCGGCTCCGCCGCCTCGCTGATCTATCTCCCGTGGGATCTGGCGAAGGCGCTCGGCTACTTTGAGGACGAGAACCTGGAGGTCGACCTCCAGTACCAGCAGGCAGGCACAGCCGCCGCGGCCGCGCTGCTGTCGGGCTCGGCGCAGTTCTCCGGCAACTCGCTCGACCATTCGATCAAGGCGCAGCTCCAGGGAAAGCCGACGAAGATGGTCACGTCGTTCGCCCGCCTTCCCGGGGTCGCCCTCGTCGTGGCGAGCCGCCTCAAGGACAAGGTGAAAACCGTGGCCGACCTCAAGGGCATGAAGGTCGGCGGTACGTCGGAGGGCTCAGGCACGCACCTTCTCGCGACGTATGCGCTCCTCCAGGCGGGACTCAAGGAGGGCGACTACACCTTCGTGGCGTGCGGCTCCAGCACGATGGCGGCCGCGCTCGATTCCGGCGCCGCCGATGCCTGCATGAACTCCGATCCGTTCGTGACGATCTACTCCGGCTCCGGGAAGGGCTTCATCTTGAAGGACTACCGGAGCGAGAAGGACACCAAGGAGCTCCTCGGCGGCGACTATCAGTTCACCGGCGCGGTGACGACGCAGGAGTTCATCCAGAAGAGCCCCGGCATCGTGCAGCGCGCGGTGAACGCGCTCGTCCGCGCCGATCGCTACATCGCCGCGAACGCGGCAAAGGACATCGCCGCGAAGCTCCCGAAGACCGTGACCGGTGAGGACGTCGATGTCTACGTCAAGGCACTCGATGCGGCGAAGGGCTACCTCTCGGCGGAGGGGGTCATCGACCTGAAGGGCGTCGAGAACGTACTGAAGGTCAACGTCGAGGACTGCAAGGCCAACCCGAAGCTCTGCGGGAACGTGAAGCCGACCGACTCGGTCGACACCGCGGCGCTCTTCGACAACAGCTTCGCGCAGAAGGTGAAGAAGTAGTCGGCACCCCGCCCGACTGTGGTCGGCAGCACGCTACCGAAGTCGACGCCGCCGCGCGCGTTGCCCCCGGCCGGTGCCCTTCGCTCCCGGTTGTCTAGCGAGGTCCTGCGCCGAAGTGGGTCGCGGGGATGGAGCCCATGCGGCCGCTCTGGTAGTCGGCGACGGCCTGCGCGATCTCTTCCCGCGTGTTCATCACGAACGGGCCGTATTGCACGACCGGCTCGCCGATCGGCCGGCCGCCGAGCATGAGCACGTCGAAGGACGGGGTCCGGCCGTCCTGACGAGGGCCTGCGTCGACGCGCACGGTGTCGCCTGCGCCGAAGACGGCGAGCTGGCCTGACTGGAGGGGGATGCGCTCGTCGCCGACGGTCCCGGAGCCTGCGAGCGCGTAGACCAGCGCGTTGAAGTCCGGCGACCACGGTGCCTCCACGTGCGCCCCCGGAAGCAGGGTGACGTGGGCGTAGGTGATCGGGGTGTGCGTGACCCCAGGGCCCGCGTGCCCCGCGAGGGTGCCGGCGATCAGGCGGATGAGGGCGCCGCCGTCCGCGGAGCGCAGCAGCACCAGAGAGGACGCGTCGATGTCCTGGTAGCGCGGCGGCGTCCATTTCTCCGCGCGCGGCAGGTTCACCCAGAGCTGCACCCCGTGGAAGAGCCCGCCGCTCGCAACGAGCTTCTCGGGTGGCATCTCCGAATGCACGATGCCGGCTCCCGCGGTCATCCACTGCGTCGCGCCATTCGTGATCAGTCCCCCGCCGCCGGTGGAGTCCTTGTGCTCGAATGCGCCATCGATCATGTACGTCACCGTCTCGAAGCCGCGATGTGGGTGGTCGGGTGCGCCTTTGGCCTCGCCGGGCGCGTACTCCACCTCGCCCATCTGGTCGAGCATCAGGAAGGGATCTGCGATCCGCCGGTCGAGCCCTGGGAAGGGCCGCCGCACGGGGAAGCCCTCGCCCTCGAACGTCTTGAGCGCGTTCACGATCCCGCGTACGGCTCGCGGGCGGCTCTCCTCCAGCAGGGGCACCGAAACGATCGGCAGGTCGAGCGGATTGGCGGCGGTCACAGCAGGCACAAGGTTCTCCTCACGAGCAGAAAGTTGCTTCTACAACCACAACGAGCACCACCGGAAACCTATTCCAAGCAGACTCGCCCAGAACAGCCGATGTTCGTGCAGTCCGATGACGCCCGGTGGCCGAGACGCTGCCTCCATGCACCCGTCGAGGGGGCTAGCCCGGTCGGCAACTGCTGGGTCGCTTCACCTCGATGCAGCCGCGGCGGGCAGTCAGCCGGAAGAACCCAACGCCGCGCGGGTAGCGTCGACGTCGCGGGAGATCTGTGCCGCCAGCTCCTCGGGCGATCCGAAGTGCCGCTCGTCGCGCAGCCAGCGGATGAACGACGCCGTGGCCCTGCGCCCATACGCGTCCCCGGCGAAGTCGAGAAGGTGGGCCTCGAGCACCTTGGGCCCGCCGCCGAAGGTCGGCCTGACACCCAGACTCGCCGCAGCGGCGTAGTCGTGCCCGTCGAGGGCGACGCGCATGGCGTAGATCCCGTCTTTGGGAAGAAGGCGTTCGGGCGGCGTCGCGATGTTGAGCGTCGGGAAGCCGAGCCCGCGCCCGCGTCTATTGCCGTGGACCACCTCTCCCTCCACCGCATACGGACGGCCCAAAAGCCGTGTTGCCTCCTCGACGGCGCCGGCCGCCAGGGCGTTGCGGATGCGTGTCGAGCTGATGGGCGCAGCGCCGTCGGCGACCCGCGGGAATACGTCGACCTCGAAACCGAGCTCGGCCCCCAGAGCCGCGAGCCCGCCAACGTCGCCCTCCCGGCGGTGACCGAACTGGAAGTCGGGGCCGACCACGATGCGCCGGACGTCTCCCGCGTTCGCCAGGCCCGCGGCGAATTCACGCGCGGTCAGCGACGCGAAACGCTCGTCGAACCTGAAGAGGACCACAGCGGCCGCGCCCGCGTCTCTGAGCAGGCGACTGCGCTCGCGGGCCGACGACAGCGCCGACGCCGGCGCTCCGGGCGCTACGACCTGGATGGGAAGGGGGTCGAACGTGGCGGCGACCGCCATCGCGCGCGCGGCCGCCGCGCCGGACGCCAGGTGCGAGATCAGCCCGCGATGGCCTACGTGCACTCCGTCGAAGACGCCGATGGCGAGGTGCAGAGGACCATCGGGCCAGCCGGTGAAGTCGTGCAGCTCGCCGGCCGGGGAGGCTTCTCCCTCATTCAATCGATGGAGCGTAGGGGTGCGGCGGGGGTCGAAGCAGGAGCGCTGAGCCTGCGGCGCCGCGCCGCGACACGCGAGGCGCGCGTCCGCTTGCGCGGAAGCGCGCGGAGGAACGGGATGGGTGTGGCGACCGCGAGGATGTAGCCGAGGTAGTTCCCTTGGAAATAGCGGCCAAAGAAGAGGAACACCAGGAGCGTGGCGGCGTAGCCCGCGAGCAGCATCGGTATCGTCGGGAAGCGCCACAGCCGGCGCAGCGACCACACCGCGATCGGAGCGGCGACCGCGATCTCGATCACGGCGAACGGGAAATCCGCCTGCCGGTAGGGGATCACGCCCAGGGAGAGGAGCAGCGCCGAGAAGCCCATTCCACTGATCGGATACGTCCACGCGGCGCCCCCGGCGTTGTACCGCACGACGTCGTCGTAGAAGGCGCCCCAGTCGTTCAGCAGGAACGGAAGGAACGTCACGCCCAGCAGCAGCGCCGCCGGCCACAGTGGCCGCCAGAGGACGGTCCACGCCTCTCGCAGCGTGCGCGGGCGCTTGGTCGCGAGGATGTAGGCGACCACGAAGGGCAGGATGAAGATCGCGTGGAGCTTGGTCGCCGCGCCCGCCGCGAACGCAAGGCTTGCCAGCATGCGGCGTTCGCGCTGGAGGAGCGCGACGCCGGCGAAGAGGAACAGCAGGACGAAGAAGTCGTTGCGGCCCTCGACGACGAATGGGAACAACTGTGGGTTCAGTCCGACGAGCGCGACGGCCGCGAGGCGCCGGTCAGTACCGCGAACGAGGAACGGCACGATCGCGAGCGTCCCGACGAACGCGGGCAGGTACAGGTAACGCTCGTCCCAGAACGCGCCTAGGTGTCCGAACGCCCAGACGAAAGGGGCGGTGATCAGGAACAGCATCGGGAAGTACGTCAGGTGGTAGAGGGCTGGATTGTTCAGCATCGGCCAGTAGTAGAGCGGCGTGTCGAGGTAATCGGCGACATAGGGGTTCTGGCCCGCGAGGAGCTTGCGCGACGCCTCTTCGATCATGAGCGCGCCGTCGTGGATGTAGGTGTACGGTCGGCCGGTCTCGCGCAGCACGATCGAGGCGATCGTTGGGACGATCACGAACGCCGCGACGATCGCGGCCAGGTGGAGCGCGCGGGCGCGCGCCGTGAACGCCGGACCGTCCCGCCGGGCGCGAAGCGGGTACGTCACGGCGAGGGTCCCGGTCACGACGAGAAAGAGCACCGACGCCGGCAGCGGGAACAGCTGCCACAGCGGTACGTCGCGCTCGGCCCCGACGGTGGTGTGATTCGCAAAGAGCAGAAGCCAGTTCGCGGTCGCGATGCCGCCGACGGCCTTGGCGTCGAGCGAAAGCTGCTGCCACGCGAAGAGCATGCCGCGGACCGCGCGCTCGATGGTCTTCATGATCATTGTCGTCGGCCCCAGTCACCCAGGAGTTTATCGGCCGGTTCCGTCCGGTAACGGTCGTCAAGGACGGCGATGTCCGGGTCGGCCGGAACGAGGGCGGACAAGAGAGCGTCGCGTCCGCGCGCCCTGATCGCATCGGCGCGGATCGCGTTGGCCGCGTCCAGCCCGCCGACCGCCAGGCGTCGCAGCAACGCGAGGTGGGCCGCCGAGCCGGTGGCGCGCCCGATGTCGCGCGCGAGCGCGCGGATGTACGTGCCGCGTCCGCAGACGACGATCACGGCGAGGTCGGGCGGCCGCCACGACGCGATCGACAGCCGCTCGACCGTCACCTCGCGGGGAGGCAGGGCGGTCGTCTCCCCCGCCCGCGCGCGCGCGTACGCGGGCCTTCCGCCGATCTTGACCGCGGCGTACGCCGGCGGGACCTGCGTGATGGTCCCGCGGAACGGATCAAGCTGGTCGTCGAGCCATGCGTCGTCACCGGCAGGCACCGCGCCGGCGCGCGTGGGCGTACCTTCGAGATCGTCGGTGGGTGTCTCGTGCCCGAAGCGCACGATCGCGGCGTAAGCCTTCGCCGCGCCGTGCAGAAGCTCGACCACCTTGGTCGCGCGGCCGACGAGGAGCGGGAGCAGCCCGGTCGCGAGCGGGTCGAGCGTGCCGCCGTGCCCGATACGCTTCGTGCCGAGGACGCCGCGCGTCACAGCAACTACGTCATGCGACGTCCAACCGGACGGCTTGTCGACCGCGAGGATCCCTTCGGGGCCGGTCTGGAGGGTCAGGCGGGGATGCGGGCCGCGGCGAGCGCCGTGCGGGCGTCGGCGAGGACCTGCTCGCGGATGGCCGCTGGCGTCCCCGGCACCAGCGCGCCCGCGGCGCGCACGTGTCCCCCACCGGCGTACCGCGCCATCAGCGCGGATGCGTCGACCGAAGGGGGAGAAGCCGAGGTCCGGCACGAGATCTTCACGCCGCCGGGGACCTCGGTGAAGAGCAGCGCGATCCGCATGCCCTTGCTGCGCGCGATCTGTTCCACGACCCCCGAGGAATCCTCGTCTCTCGCCATCGCCTCCTCGACGTCGCCGGCGCGCAGCTCCGTCCAGACGATCTCGCCATCGGACTCGCGCGCCAGGCGCGAGAAGGCGAATCCCCAGAGCTTCAGCGCCTCGAACCGCTTGTTGCGGAACACGTTGTACGTGATCGCCTGGAGGTCGGCGCCGGCGGCCCGCAGCGTGGCCGCCCGCTGGAGGGCGCGCTCGTCGGTGCTCGGGAACTGGAAGGACCCGGTATCGGTCATGATCCCGACGAGCGCCGCGGTCGCCATCTCTGAAGTCCAGGGGACGCCGAGCGCGTCGATCACGCGCGAGACAAGCTCGGCCGTCGCGGCCGACGTGGCGTCGACGAGGTTCGCCGAGCCGAAGCCCGGGTTCGATACGTGGTGATCGATGTTCACCAGAGGCGGACCGCTCGGGAGCGCGAACTTCGCGCGCCCGGCGTCGCCGAAGTCGACCGTCACCACGAGGTCGACGTCCTCCGTCGGAGGCGTCGTTACGTACCGGTCAGTTCGCGCGAGGAACGCTATCTGGTCGGGGACGGGGTCGGCGCAGTGCCAGCTGACGTCCGCGCCGAGCGCCTCCAGGGCGAGACCCAGGGCGACGCCTGATCCGATCGTGTCAGGATCAGGGTCGCGGTGCGAGACGATCGCCACGCGTCGCGCCTCTTGCAGCCGCCGCACGACCTCGTTCACTCCTGCTCGCCCTTCGAGACCTCGCGCAGCAACGCGGCGATACGCGTGGCTGTCGCCGCCGAGCGGTCGGCGACGAAGGTGAGGTCGGGAACGAAACGGAGCTCCGTCCGGGCACCGATCTCGTGCCGCAGGTGCTGCCGGGCGTCCTCGAGCGCCTTCATGGTCGATGCCACCGCGTCGTCGTCGCCCAGCACGCTCACGAACACACGCGCGCGGCGAAGGTCGCGGCTCGTCTCGACCGCCGTGACCGTCGGAAAGCTGATGCGGGGGTCGCGCAGCTCTTCGCTGATGATCGTGCCCAGCTCACGATGGAGCAGCGAGTTGACGCGGTCCGTCCTCTTGTACGGCACCGCTCACCTCGGCTTCGGCTGGACCACGTAGCATTCGATCACGTCACCGACGAGCACGTCGTTATGGCCGTCGAGGACGATGCCGCATTCGAGGCCGGCGTTGACCTCCCGGGCGTCGTCCTTCACGCGCCGCAGCGTGTCGATGCGGCCCTCGTGCACAGGTGCGCCGCCGCGGATGAGCCGCGCCTGGGCGCCGCGCCGCATCAGGCCGTCCACGACCATGCAGCCCGCGATCGTGGTCTTGCCGGCGGTGAAGATCGCGCGCACCTCGGCGTGCCCGAGGATGCTCTCGACCATCTCAGGCTCGAGCATGCCGGTGAGCGCCTTCTCGACGTCGTCGAGCAGCTCGTAGATGACCTTGTACTGGCGGATGTCGACGGTCCCCTGCTCGGCGGCGCGCTTGGCGGGAACGTCGACGCGGTTGTTGAAGCCGATGACCACCGCTCCCGACGCGGCGGCGAGGGTGACGTCCGATTCGGTGATGTCGCCCACCGCGTCGTGGATGACGTTCAGCGTCACCTCGTCCTGAGGGACCTTCGCGAGCGCCCCCTTGATGGCCTCGAGCGAGCCCTGCACGTCGGCCTTGAGCACCACCTTGAGTTCCTTGGCCTTCCCCTCCTTGACCTGCGCGAACATCTCATCGAGCGTCGCCGGGCGTTCGGCGCCGGTCGCCGCGGCCCGGTCGCGCGCGTTCTGGGCCGCCTGCGCGCGCGCCGTCTTCTCATCCGCGACCGCGCGCAGGACGTCGCCGGCCTCGGGGACCTCCGGTAGGCCGAGGATCTGTACCGGACGCGAGGGCTCCGCGCGACCGATGCTCTTGCCGTTGTGGTCCGTCATCGCGCGGACCTTGCCGAACGTCGTGCCCGCGACGATCAGATCCCCGCGATCGAGCGTGCCCGTCTGCACGAGCACGGTCGCCACCGGCCCGCGGCCCTTGTCGAGGTGCGCCTCGATCACGCGGCCGATCGCGGGGCGGTCGGGGTCCGCCTTCAGGTCCGCGACGTCCGCGACGAGGAGCACGACCTCGACGAGGTCCTCGATGCCCTGCTTCGTTCTCGCGGATACCGGCACGAGCGGCACCTCGCCGCCGTACTCCTCGATCGTCACGCTCTGCTCGGCGAGCTGGCCCTTCACCTGGTCCGGGTTCGCGTCGCTCTTGTCGATCTTGTTGAGCGCGACGACGATGGGCACGCCCGCCGCGCGAACGTGCGAGATCGCCTCCACCGTCTGCGGCTGCACGCCGTCGTCCGCGGCCACGACGAGGATCGCGACGTCCGTCACCTGGGCGCCGCGCGCGCGCATCGCCGTGAACGCCTCGTGACCTGGCGTGTCGAGGAACGTCACCTTGCGGCCCTTGTGCTCGATCTGGTACGCGCCGATGTGCTGGGTGATGCCGCCCGCCTCGCGCGCCGTCACGTTCGTTTCGCGGATCGCGTCGAGGAGGCTGGTCTTGCCGTGGTCAACGTGGCCGAGGATCGTCACCACTGGAGGACGGGTGCGGAGCTTCGAGGTGTCCTCGTCCGTCCACAGGACCTGCTTCGTGGAGACCGGTTCGGCGAGGATCGCCTCGTCGATCTCGGGAACGAGGTCCTCCTCCGGCACGACCTCGAAGCCGAGCTCGCTCGCGACCAGCGACGCCGTCTCGAAGTCGACGGTCTGGTTGATCGTCGCCATCACGCCCATGTTCACGAGCGCACGGATCACGTCGACGACGCTGATCTCGAGCGTCTTCGCGAGCTCACCGACGGGGATGGTCTTCGGCAGCGAGATCTGTCCCTGGTCCTCAGGGATGACAGCGACGGCGGGGACTGGAGCGACGGGGACTGCCACGGGCTGTCCGCGGGACGGCCTGCGTCGGGGTCGCGGGCCCCGCTGCGGCGGGAATCTCCTCGGTCTGGCCTTCGGCATCGCCTACCCTCCTCGGTTCGTTCCGCGGCGCTCGCGCACCGCCTGCGCCAGCTCGGCGCCGAGCGCCGTGGCCCGCTCGCTGTCGATCGGAGATTCGAGCGCCCGGGCGAGCGCGCCCTCTCCCAGGCCCCGCGTGACGCACGCCTCGTCGGCGCAGACGTACGCGCCACGCCCGGACACCTTGCCGCGCACATCGATCGACAGCGCGCCCTGCGGCGAGCGGACCACGCGCACCAGTTCGCGTTTCGGCCGGGTCGTGCGGCATGCGACGCAGGTGCGCTGCGGCGGTTCGTGGCGTGCGGCGGCGGGGGCGCTAACGGCGCTCGGCCTTCTTCTTCTTGCCGCCGAGGAGGGCGCGATCCTCCTCCTCCAGCTCATCCTCGTCCGCGGCAGCCGACTCGGCCTCGACCTGGGCCACCAGGTCGTGGCGGACCTCGGTCTCATCCTCGACGACGACCGGCTCGGGCACGATCTCGGGCTCAGGCTCGGGCTCGGGCTCGACCTCCGCGCGCACCTCGGACTCGCTGCGAATGTCGATGCGCCAGCCCGTGAGCTTCGCGGCAAGACGCGCATTCTGTCCTTCCTTGCCGATCGCGAGCGAGAGGAAGCGGTCGGGCACGACGACGTACGCCGTCTTGTCGTCCACGACGATGTCCACGCGGACGACCGGCGCCGGAGAGAGCGCGTTCTTGACGAACGCCTCGGGCTTGTCCTCGAACGGGATGATGTCGATCTTCTCGCCGCCGAGCTCGTTCACGATCGCCTGCACCCGAAGGCCGCGCTGGCCGACGCATGCACCGACCGGGTCGAGGCCCGGCTGCCGCGCGCGCACGGCGATCTTGCTGCGCGACCCGGCCTCGCGGGCGATGCCCACGATCTCGACCTGCCCGTGGTAGATCTCGGGGACCTCGAGCTCGAAGAGCCGTTTCACCAGACCGCGGTGCGCGCGGCTCACGATGATCTGGGGACCGTGGATCGTCCGGCGCACCTCGAGCACCAGCAGCTTGCGGTGCTGGCCGACGAAGTACCGCTCGTGCGGTGCCTGCTCGCTCCGCGGCAGGATCGCCTTCGCCTTGCCGAGCTCGATGATGGCCGAGCCCGCCTCGAAGTGGTCGATCTGCCCGTTGATGATGTCGCCCTCGCGGTCGGCGTACTCGGCGTAGACCTGCTCGCGCTCCGCCTCCCGCAGCGACTGCTGGATGACCTGCTTGGCCGTCTGCGCGCCGATCCGGCCGAGGGCCGCCGCCGACTCCTCGAGGGGTACGACGTCGCCGAGCTGCGCGTCGGGCTTGATGCGGCGGGCCGACTCGAGCTGGATCTGGAGTTTGGGGTCCTCGACCTTCTCCACGACGTTCTTCAACAGGTACACGCGGAAGGCGCCCGTCTGGATGTCGACCTTGACGTCGATGTTCTCCTCGGCGCCGTAGGCGCGCTTGAGGGCGCGGGCGATGATGTCGCCAACGACCTCCTTGGGGAGGCCCTTCTCTGCGGAGAGCTGCGCGAGTCCGGCGACAAGCTCGCGGTTCATGCAGCGCTCCCCTCTTCCTCTTCAGTTGCCCGCGCCGGTATCCGGGCGACAAAAAAGGTGGGATCGCGCCCACCTTCCCGGCCCGAGCGGCGCACGGACGTGGTCCGCGTACCGAGCGCAATGATAGCAGGGAACGGAAGGCGAGCGGGCCGAGAGGACGTCCCGGCGGAACCAGGTTCAGCGCCGAGCGGCGAGCCTCAGCGCTGCGGAGAGCCGTTCCTCGGTGCCGGCCGCCGCGGCGTTGGGCACCTGGCGGAGGGCCGCGGCCGCCTCCGCCGGGGTGTAGCCGAGGGCGACCAGCGCCGCCAGCGCCTCATCCTCGAGCGCGGCGCTGGCGGGGGCCCCGCCCGCCGGCATGCCCGCGACCTTGGAGCGCAGATCGACTATGAGTCTTTCCGCCGTCTTCTTCCCCACTCCCGGGGCGCGCGCCAGGAAGGCGGAGTCGCCCGCAGCGATCGCCATGGCCACGTCGGGTGCGCGCGCAACCGACAGCAGCGCCAGCGCCGCGCGGGGGCCGACGCCCGACACGCCGATCAAAAGCTCGAAGAGGGCGAGTTCCTCGCCGGAGTCGAACCCGAACAGCCACTGCCCGTCCTCCCGGACCACGTGGTGCGTGTGCAGAAGCACGTCGGTGCCGGCGGGCTGGCGTGGGACGAAGACGCGGTAGCCGATGCCAGCGACGTCGACGACCACATGATCTACGCCTCGCGAGCGCACCTGGCCGCGGACCGACGCTATAAAGGCCGGGCCTCCCCCGCGGCGCTCGCCGCGGTCACCGCGCGTTCGAACCGCGCGCGGTACGCGTGGGTGAGCGCGATGGCCACCGCGTCCGCGACGTTGTCCTCGGCGATCTCGCGGCCGACGAGCACGTGCACCATGCGCTGCACCGCGCGCTTATCGGCGCCGCCCGCTCCGGTCACCGCGAGCTTGACCTCCTGCGGCGTGTACTCAACGACGGTCATTCGCGCGCGCGCCGCGGCCAGAAGCGCGACGCCCCGGGCCTCCGCGACCGACATCGCGGTGCGCACGTTCCTGTTGAAGTACAACCGTTCCAGAGCGAGCGCCCCGGGCGCATGGGCATCGATGAGCGCGTCGAGCGCGTCTGATATCGCGAGAAGCCGTTCGCCAGTGGTCCCGCTCGCGGGCGCGCGCACCATGCCGCAGTCCCGCAGCGCGGCGGGGTCGCGCGCCGCGTCGAGGATCGCGTAGCCCATCCCCGTCGTACCCGGATCGATGCCGAGCACGATCAAGCGGTCTCGAGCACCTCTTCGGGCACGTCGAAGTTGGCGTGCACCTTCTGCACGTCGTCAAGCTCCTCGAGCGATCCCACCAGGCGCAGCACCTTACGCGCCTGGTCGCCTTCCAGGTGGACGGTGGAGCTCGCACGCATCGAGACCTCGGCCGAGGCGGCAGGGATGCCGGCGGCCTCGAGCGCGCGCTTCACCCGCTCGATCGCGCCGGGGACCGTGTACACGGTGACGAGGCCGGGTTCGGTCTCGACGTCCTCCGCCCCGGCGTCGATCGCCACCAGGCCGATCTCCTCGGCCTCGTGGGTCCCCGGCTCGATCTCGAGGACGCCCTTCTGCTCGAAGATCCACTGCACCGAGCCCGACTCGCCGAGCTTGCCGCCACTGCGTACGAAGGTCGAGCGGATCTCGGAAGCCGTGCGATTGCGGTTGTCGGTCGCCGCCTCGACCATGATGGAAACTCCGCCGGGACCGTATCCCTCGTACACGACGCTCTCCATCTGCGCGCCCTCGCCGGCGCCCGTCGCGCGTTCGATGGCGCGCTGGATGTTCGCGTACGGCATGTTCACTCCGCGCGCGCGATCGATCGCGAGCCGGAGCCGGAAGTTCGCGTCTGGGTCGCCGCCGCCCTCGCGCGCGGCCAGCATGATCTCGCGGGTCATCTTAGTGAAAACGACGCCTCGCTTGACGTCCGCGGCGCCCTTCTGGCGCTTGATCTGGCTCCATTTTGAATGCCCGCTCATCGTGGCGAATACTATCCGGACCCATGCCGCCGACCTCCCCCGAACACATCCGCAACGTCGCCGTCGTCGGACACGGCGGGTCCGGAAAGACGAGCCTCGTCGAGACGCTGCTGCATTTGACCGGCGCGACGACGCGGCTCGGCAAGGTCGACGACGGCACGAGCATCCTCGACACCGATCCGGAGGAGCAGAAGCGACGGATCACCATCAACCTCGCCGTCGCGGCATTCACGAGCGACGGCACGAAGCTGAACCTGCTTGACACGCCGGGCTTCGCGGACTTCGCCGGCGACCAGCGGGCCGCGCTGCGGGTGGCCGACGCCGCGCTAGTCGCTGTCGACGCGTCGAGCGGCGTGCAGGTCGGCACGCAGGCGGTGTGGGAGGAGCTCGACCGGACGCGCACGCCACGCGTGGTGGCAGTGACCCGCCTGGATCGCGAGAACGCGGACTTCGATGTCGTGCTCGAGCAGCTGCGGACCGCGTACGGGATCCGCGTCGTGCCTCTCCACGTGCCGGTCGGCGCCCACCAGGAGGTCTCGGCGACGATCGATCTCCTGCACGGGGCGGTCCTCCACGGGCCGAAGGATCCGATCGCCGAGATGTCCGGCGACGACTCGGCGCGCGTTGGCGACTATCGCCGTCAGCTGGTCGAAGCCATCGTCGAGACCAACGACGACCTGCTCACCCGCTACCTCGAGGGCACCGATCTCACGTACGAGGAGTTGCGCGATGCGCTCCACGCGGCGGTGCGCGACGCCACGGTGATCCCTGTCGTCGCCACCTCCTCGAGCCGGAAGGTCGGTTTCGCTGCGCTGCTCTCTGCGATGGTCGAGATGCTCCCGTCGCCGGCGGAGCGCGGGGCGGTCATCGGCCTGTCCTCGGACGGGCAGGAGGTCGCGCGAAAGCCGGAGCCGGGCGACAAGCTGTCGGCGTTCGTCTTCAAGACGCTCGCGGACCCGTTCGTCGGCAAGCTCTCGTACGTGCGGATCTACTCAGGCACGCTGCATCACAACGCGCAGGTCTACGACGCGGTCAAGAAGGAGACCGAGCGCGTCGGCCAGATCTTTTTCCTGCGCGGCAAGGAGCAGGAGCCCGCGGACGAGGTGGGCGCCGGCGACATCTGCGCCATTCCCAAGCTCGCGGCCTCCAACACCAACTCGACCCTGTGCGACCGCGACGCGCCCATCGAATACCCGGCGATCCAATTCCCACCGCCATCGTTCGGCGTAGCGATCGAGCCGCTGTCCAAGGCGGACCTCGACAAGCTCTCGACCGCGCTGCACAAGCTCACGGACGAGGATCCGACCGTCCACGTGCGTCGCGACGACGCGACGCACGAGACGATCCTCTCGGCCGTCGGAGAGTCGGCCGTCGAGGTCGCGGTGCACCACCTGAAGGACAAGTTCGGCGTCCAGGTGGAGACGCGTACCCCGCGCGTCCCATATCGCGAATCGCTGCGCGCGAAGGCGTCGGCCCAGGGCCGCTACAAGCGGCAGACCGGCGGGCACGGCCAGTTCGGAGATGCGTGGCTCGAGGTGGAGCCCCTTTCCGTCGGGTCGGGTGTGGAGTTCGCAACGCGCGTCGTGGGCGGGGCGGTCCCGAAGAACTTCTTCCCCGCGGTCGAGAAGGGCGTGCGCGAGCAGGCGCAGAAGGGCGTGCTCGCGGGCTACCCGCTCTCCGACTTCAAGGCGACGCTCTTCGACGGCTCATACCACACGGTCGACTCGAGCGAGATGGCATTCAAGATCGCCGGTTCCCTCGCGCTCCAGAACTGCGTCAAGGACGCGCAGGCGTACCTGCTCGAGCCGATCATGGATGTCGAGGTCATCGTGCCGGAGGAGCAGATGGGCGACGTGCTCGCCGATCTCAACAGCCGGCGCGGGCGCGTGCTCGGCATGGAGACCTCCGGCGCGGGCCACCAGCGGATCCGCGCGCACGTGCCCATGGCCGAGACCTTCCGGTACGCGACCGACCTGCGCTCGATGACCGGCGGGCGCGGCACCTTCACCGCGACGCTGCTCGGGTACGAAGAATGCCCCTCGCACATCGCGCAGAAGGTCATCGCCGAGCACGAGAGCCAGAAGGAAGAGGCCGCCGCCGCGCGCTAGACGCCCGGCGCTGCCGGTGCCTTGCAGCTCGGGCGCGGAATTCGCGCCGGATCACCTCCGCGAGCGTCGTCAAACGATGGCGGACACCGCCGCTCTACGGCGTGTTGGCCACCATCCGCGTCACGAAGTACGAAAGCGTCCACTCGGCCAGCAGCGTCGCGCGATTGCGCACGCCGAGGAGCTGGAGCAGGTAGTTGACGCGCCAGATGGCCCACGCCGGGAAGCCGCCGAAGACGATGTTCCCCGTCGGTACGGGGCCAAGGCGGAGCATGTTCGCGCCGGCGTGGGTTCGCCCGAGCGCGATCAGGTCGCCCTTGGCCTTGTGCCGGTACGGCTCGAGGGGCTCGCCGCGGACGAGGTGGGCGATGTTCGACGCGACGCTCGGGGCCTCGAGCGTCGCCACCTGGGCGAGCTGCGCGAGCGGCTTCCCGTGCCAGTCCATGAAGGCGGCGTCGCCGAAAGCGAGGAGGTCATGACGTCCGCCGATCCGGAATGCGCTGTCCACGACGACCCGGCCATCGCGGGCGTGCGGGACGCCGGCGAGCGCGCTCACCAGCGGGTGCGTCCGCACTCCGCCCGCCCAGACGATCGTCTGCGCGCGGACCTCTCGGCCGTCCTTCAGCCGCAGCACTCCGGGACGGATCTCGGTGACGAGGGTGCGCATCAGGACCTGCACCCGCTGCTGCGCGAGCCGCTTCGCCGCGAGACGGCTCAGGCGGCGGTCCATCTGCGGGATGGCGCGGTCGGAAGCGTCGATGAGCACGATCGCGACGTCGCGGTCGAAGTCGATCGATCGGTGCATCGGCCGGAGCGAGTGGTCCATCAGGTCGCGGATCGACGAGGCGGTCTCGACGCCCGCCGGTCCGGCGCCGACGATCGCGAACGTGAGCAGCTCACGCCTTCTCGCCGGGTCGCGCTCGACGACGGCGCTCTCGAAGCTGTCGAGGATGCGGCGGCGGACGGCCTCGGCGTCCCCGAGCAGCTTCAGCGGGAGCGCATGCTCGCGCACTCCCGGGATCCCGTAGTCGTTCGTGATGCTGCCCGGCACCAGAACGAGGTGCTCGTACGCGAAATCTCCGTCTGCCGTCCGTACGACGCGCGCCTCCGTGTCGATCGCGTGCGCTTCTGTCTTCACGAAGCTGAAGCCGGCGTGCGCGGTCGCGCGCCGCAGCGGGTACGCGACGGCGTGCGGCGGAAGCTCGCCGGTCGCCACCTGGTACAGCAGTGGCGTGAAGAGGTGGTAGTCGTTGCGGTCGATGAGCGTCACGTCGATCTCGCCCCGGCGCAGCAGGCGCTCGAGCCACCGCACCAGGTGAAGCCCGGAAAAACCGCCACCGAGGATGACGACCCGAGGACGCCGGATCATCCGCGTCCCCTCGCGACCTCGGCCTCGATCCGCTCGAGCTCTCCGCGGTACGCCGCGGTGATGCGGTCGTCCGGATCCAGCCGCTGCGCCTGGTCCAGCCTGGAGCGTGCCCTGTCCAGCTCCCCCGCACGCAGCTGCGCGAAGCCGGCGTCGGCGACGTAGCCCGCGTCGTCCGGCCGCAGCTCGGCGGCGGACTCGAGCAGCGCGCGCGAATCGTCGACGCGGCCCGCCTGCAACAGCGCGACGCCGAGCTCGTGCAGCGCGTCCGGCTGATCCGGCCACAACTCGAGCGCTCGCCGGAAGTCGCGCTCGGCGGTCTGGACGTCCCCCGCGCGCCGCGCGAGAAGCCCAAGGCCGAAGTGCGCCTCCCACAGATCGGGCGCCGTCGACGCGATCCGCTGGAGCGTCGCCATCGCGCGGGGAAGCTCCGCCTCGTCGGCTTCGATCGCCGCGCGTCCCGATGTTTCGAGGTCCCGCTCGAGGTCGGGCGAAGCCAGGCCGAACAGGAGCCGCCGCGCGGCCGCGGCGATCTCTCCGGACCGCTCGCGCTGCAGAAGCGCGATGAGCTCCTCACGGGCGTCTTCCCGCCGGCCGCCGAGGATCAGCATGCGGGCGAGGCTGACGCGCATCCCGTTCGGCGCCCCGGCGGCGAGCGCCTCGCGGTAGCGTTCCGCCGCCGCCGCGAAGTCCCCTCGCTGCGCCGCGAGGGCGCCCAGCAGCGAGCGAGCCGCCGTGTAGTCCTCGCTGTCGCTCGCGATCCGGCGAAGGCGCGCGGTGGCGCTTTCGGGAGCGCCGGACTCGACGTAGAGCTGCGCGAGGCGCAGCTGGTCGGCTTCGGAGAGCGACTTGAGCGCGTCCGCGTGCTCGAAGGCGACGATCGCGCCGGGCCGGTCGCCGACGCTCCTTCGGAGCTCGCCGAGCAGGTAGTGCGCGCGCCAGGATCGCCCGCCCAGCTGGGTCAGCGCCTCGAGCGACGCGATGTGCCGCGGCTCGTCCCGGTGTTCGAGCGACGCCGCCGCGAGCACGAGCAGGCGCTGCTCAGCCGCGGCGCACGCTGGGTCGGCGCGGAGCGCGTGAAGGTGACGGCGCAGCGCGCGATCCATTGCGGCAGCGGCGCGCTCGGGATCGCTCGCGCGCAGCAGCGTGGCGTTGACCTCTTCGTCCATCGCCTCGAGCACCGCCTTGTACGCGGCGTCGTTGGCGGCGGCCGGGCCGGTCGTGTCGGCGCCGGTCTCGGTCCCCAGGGCGCGGGCGACCCATCCCGCGAGGACGGGCTCGACGGTGCGCAGCTCGCGCGCGTCGATCCGCTCGCTGCCCACGCTGTCCTTCGTCGCGACGCGCACGAGCGTGACCTCGAGCGTCGCCCCCTCGTCCTCCTGCAGGTAGGTCCCGGTCAGCACATGGCTCGCGCCGACCGAAGACCCGTAGTCCGCAGCGAGCTCGGGACCCGGCGTCGAGCCCAGCACGAGGTAGCCAGCACCAGGGCTGCCCTCGGCGACGCTGACCATGAACACCGGCCGTAGCTCGATCCCCGCGGCAGCGCCCGCGTCGGCGAAACGTTCGACGACGCGCCGCGCGATCTGGCGGGCCCACGCACCCGCTGCTGGGCCACCGCCGCGCGCGCCGAAGGGCACGACCGCGACGACGAGCGGCGCGTCGGTCACGCGCCCTCCGCCCAGCGGATGCGCCGCGCCTGGCGCCTGCCCACCTGCACGAGCGGCTCCCCCTCCGACGCGACCGCGGTGGATGCGTCGGCGGCCCGCCCGTCGACGCGCACGCCGCCCTGGCTGACGACGCGCCGTGCTTCGGAGCGGCTGCTCGCGAGCCCTGCGCGCACCAGAAGATCGACGACCGGGACGAAACCGGAGCCGTCGCGCGCGAGCGTGACGACCTCGGCTTCGGCTGGCGCCCCTCTCTCGCGGAACTGCCGCGCGAAGGCGACCGACGCCTCTTCCGCGGCCGCGGGCGAGTGCAGTTCGGAT
Source organism: Candidatus Limnocylindria bacterium (assembly GCA_046262615.1). Classification (GTDB taxonomy): domain Bacteria; phylum Chloroflexota; class Limnocylindria; order P2-11E; family P2-11E; genus JALYKU01. Next base: position 54,952 of record JBHEML010000003.1, read on the forward strand.
GTGATCCGGCGCGCCAGCATCGCCTTGGCGTCGCGGGGGTGCAGCTCCTGCTTCGCGAGCGCCTCGAGCGTCGCTCGGACCTCGCCAAGCGGCATGTCTGTCGCCCATTCGAAGTAGTGCGGCATCAGGTCGTCCTTGATCGCCATGACCTTTCCGTAGACCTGCTCCGGCGTGTCGGTGAGCCAGATCGCGGTCGCCGGCTTCGACTTGCTCATCTTCTCGCCGTCGAGTCCCTCGAGGAGCTGGATGATGAACACGTTCTGCGGCCGCTGGCCGACCTGCCCCTGGAGCTGACGGCCGACGAGCACGTTGAATTCCTGGTCCGTGCCGCCGACCTCGACGTCGCTTTCGATGGCGACGGAGTCGTACGCCTGGAGCAGCGGGTACAGGAGGTCCTTCACCGGGATCGGCGCATTGGCGGCCATGCGCTTGCGAAACTCCTCGCGGGCGAGCATCTGCTGCGTGGTGAAGCGCGCCGCGAGGCGGATCACGTCCGTCAGCGTGAACCGGCCGAACCATTCATTCTGGTGCACGATGCGGACGCCCTCGCGCGGCACCACGCGGTGGAACTGTGCGAGGTACGTCGCGGCGTTCTCGAGGACCTGCTCGTGGGACATCGTCGGACGGCTCTCATCGCGGTCGGTCGGATCGCCGATCTGCGTCGTCCAGTCGCCCACGATGATGACGATCTCGTGACCCCACTCCGCGAACTGGCGCAGCTTGCGCAGGCAGACCACGTGGCCGAGGTGCAGATTGGGCCGGGTCGGGTCGAAACCCTGCTTGATGACGAGGCGCCGCTCGCCGCTGGCGAGCAGCGCCCGCAGGTTCTCGCGGTCGATGACGCGCGCCACCGCGCGGGTCAAGAACTCGTCGAGGGATGTCTCCGTGGGACGCACCGGCATGCCCAAAAGGATATGGGCGCTCGGGGAGCCTCTACGATTGAGCCATCGCTCGCTCGACGACCCACGACCACGCGCTCCGCCGCGGCGCGTACAGCGCGTCCCGCCGCGGCGGTGGCTCCGGCCGGAGGCTGCCGGGCATCCGAGGCGTGGTCCTCGGCGTGCTGCTCGGCCTGCTCGGCCTCGGGGTCGTCGGAACGCTCGTGGCGTTCGCCTACTTCACCGACGACCTGCCCTCGGTGGCCGACCTTTCGAAGGACCCCCTCGCGCAGTCGACGAACGTCTACGACCGGGACGGGAAGACGCTGCTGTACCAGTTCGAGGTGGAGCAGCGGGAGATCGTCACCTTTGACCAGCTGCCGAGGAGCCTGGTCGACGCGACCGTCGCGGCGGAGGACAAGAGCTTCTTCTCCAATCCCGGGGTGGACCTTTTGGGGATCGCCCGCGCCATCTTCTCCGACCTCACCCACCGCGGCAGCGGACAGGGTGGCGCCTCGACGATCACCCAGCAGCTCGTGAAGCAGCGCATCGTGGGCAACGAATCGAGCATCAAGCGCAAGGTGCGCGAGGCGATCCTGGCCATCCAGGCGACGCGGACGTATTCCAAGAACGAGATCCTGACGCTGTACTTCAACCAGATCTACTACGGGAACCAGGCTTACGGTGTGAAAGCCGCCGCGCAGACGTACTTCGGCAAACCGGATCTGCGCACGCTGACCATCGCCGAGTCGGCCCTGCTGGCGGGCCTGCCCCAGGCGCCCTCGATCCTCGACCCGTCGCAGGTGCAGAACGCGGCGCGCGCTAAGGCCCGCCGGTCGTACGTGCTCGATCAGATGGTCGACACGGGCGCGATCACCGAGCAGCAGCGCGCGACGGCGGAGGCGGAACCGATCAAGACGGTAGGGCCGCGGGTGGCGTCGATCACCGCGCCGCACTTCGTGTTCCAGGTGCGCAACCAGCTGACCGCGATCCTCGGCGATGAGTCGGCGGTGACGCGGGGCGGATACAAGGTGACGACGACGCTCGACACGCGGATCCAGCAGGCCGCCGAGCGGCAGGCGAAGGAGCACGTCGATGGCCTGCACGGGAGCAACGTCTGGAACGCGGCGCTCGTATCGATGGACGCGACGAGCGGAGAGATCCTGGCCTATGTCGGGTCCGTCGACTACCAGCAGCGCGACGATCCTCGAGTGCAAGGGCAGTTCGACGTCGCCGGAATCGGGCTGCGCCAGCCGGGCTCGTCGTTCAAGCTGTTCAACTACCTCACCGCGCTGAAGAAGGGCGCGACCGCCGCGACGGTCGTCGTGGACGCGCGCACGGACTTCGGCGGGAACTACAAGCCGGAGAACGCCGATCTCCAGTACCACGGCCCGGTGACCATGCGGCAGGCGATCCGCGAGTCACGCAACGTGCCGGCGGTGAAGTTCCTGGCCCAATACTCGGGCGTCGCGGACACGATCCAGACCGCGCACGACCTGGGCATCACTACCGACATCGACGCGAACTCGGCCGGCCTCTCGCTCACGCTGGGCTCGAAGGAAGTGAAGCTGGTCGATATGACCAGCGCCTATGGCGTCGTCGCGAATCTCGGCGTGCGCGTGCAGCCGACGTACATCCTGAAGGTCGAGGACCCCAAGGGAAGGATCATCTGGGAGCACAAGGACTACGAGCAGCGGCGCGTCGTAGACGCGGGAACCGCATACGTGATGGTGGACATGCTCAAGGACACGACGCAGCCGGACAAGGACTTCGTGTTCGGCACCTTCACGAACATCGGCCGCCCCGCTGGCCTGAAGACGGGCACGACGGACAACCTGAAGGACGTGTATGCGGTGGGCTTCACTCCAACGCTCGTGACCGGGGTATGGATGGGCAACAGCAACGGCGAGGTCATGAGCTCCCGCGATTTCTCGAGCGCTCTTGGACCGGGTCAACTCTGGCGCGACTACATGAAGGAGATCTTTCAAGGCATCCCGGCGCGCGACTGGGAGCGGCCGCCGAACATCGTGTCCGCCGACGTCGTCGTCGCTCCGGGCGCGTTCGGTGGTTACGGCTCCGGACTCCTCCCGACCAACCTCACTCCTTTCACGTCGAGCGAGATCTTCGTGCGCGGGACGGCACCCGCGAAGAAGGACGACTGGTACGTCGAGGGGTGCGCGGCGCCCGACGGCGGGAGGAGGGTCGTGATGCGCGTGAACGAGGCCGGCCCGGCCGCGTGGAAGCCCTTCACTGAGCAGTGGGTCAAGGAGGCCATGGCGGGCGCTCACACCTACAAGCGCTACAGCTGGAATCTCGCATCCCCCGATCCGTGTCCGAGCCCGAGCCCGAGTCCGAGCGCCACAGCTTCGCCGTCGACCACGCCGTCGCCCACGGCCCCACCGCCGACCGCGCCACCGACGCCCTCCCCAGGCCCGCGCACGCCGAGCCCGTCGCCGACGCCCGCGCCCACGCTGCCCGCTCGCACCCCCGCGCCATCGCGCAGCCCGTGACGCCGCTGCGCGGTGGGGCCTCGCCCGATCCGCGGCCAGCGCTCCGCCGTAGCTGACGACGGGCGAGGACGCTTCCGCTCCAAGTGCGGCCTCTGCTGATACGACGTGGCTGACGAGGAGCGCGGGCCGAGCGTGCGGGCGGTGGTCCTCGCGACCGATCGGTCTGGCCGCGTGCTGATGGTGCGCCAGCCCGGCGGCGCCTTCGCCGGCGCGTGGCTACTCCCCGGCGGCACCGTCCGCGCCCACGAGCGCATCGAGGCGGGCGCGCGCCGCGAGGTCCGAGAGGAGACTGGGCTCGAGCTCGCCGAGTTGCGCCTGTTCGCCCTCTACGAGGTGATGAGCGTTCCGGCGGGCCGGTACCACATCGTCCTGCACCTCTTTCGCGCGGAGACGCTTCTGGCGGAGCCGGCTCCGCCGCGCGACGCGACCGTGGCGTGGCGACCTCCGGCCGGGATGCGGCTGCACCCCGCCATGCGCCGCCAGCTCCGGGACGCGCGCGTCATCGATGACGCGGATGCCGACATCGACGCTGCGCTCGCGGCCGCCGGCATCTCCATGGAGCGGCTCCTGTAACGGTCATCGGAGCGCGAGCGCATCCGCGACGGCCTCATCGAGGGTCATCGCGCGACCCGCGGCCTCCGCCGCCTCAAATTCCTCCGTGGAGAGACGCTCCCCGGCCGCCTCGCGCACGTCGACAGCGTGGATGATGACGCTCAGCGAGATGCCGCCGCCGATCTCCTCCTTCACGCGCTCGGAGGCTGCGCAGAGGCGCATGGCGCGCGCCGCATCGCCCTCCGCGAGCACGACCTCGGCACAGTAGTCGAGCCCAGTGGCGAGCGGAAGCAGGAGTCCATTCTTCCGGGCGAGCGTGAGCATCCGGGAGTAGTTCGCGAGGCCCGGCTCCCTGTCTCCCAGCAGCATCTGAAGGCGACCGAGCATGCCGACGGTGAAGACGAGAAAATACGGCTCGTCGAAACGCTCGAGGATCTCGACGGAACGCTCTGCCTCCGCGCGCGCCGGAACAAGATCGCCCTTGTGCAGGAGGGCCGTGCCGCGCGCCAGGCCGGTCGTGCCAATGCCGATCTCCGCACCGAGATCACGGAAGATCGCGTCGGCCTCGTCGAAGAGCCGCAGGGCGGCGTCGGCGTCGTGGACGATCATCGAGAAGCCGAACGACGCGAGCGCGTTCGCGAGTCGCGGCCGATCCCCGAGGCGTCGGAGCTCGGCCACGCTCTCCTCGCCGAGCGTACGCGCGCGCCCGTAGTCGCCACGCCACGTCGCCAGCTCCGACCCGGCGAGCAACGTCGCCGCGCGGCCGATCGACTCGCGGGAGCCGGACCTCGCGAGCAGCGCATCCGTCGCCCGGCGCCCCTCGTCCATCCGGTTGCGCTGGACCCAGAACGGCGCCAGCGCGCCCGCCAAGCGCAGTCCCGGCTCCGGGTCCTCGCCTGCGAGCGCTCGCGCCAGTATCGAGCGGAGGTTGTCCTGGTCCGCCTCGAGCCGGGCGAAGAGAGGCGGGCCCTGCGGACCGCGGGCGTGTCTCTCCGCCTCTTCGGCGACCGACAGAAAATGGCGAGTGTGTTGCGCCCGCATGTCGATGGCCTCTCCGCTCGCCTCCAGCTGATCGACCGCGTACTCGCGGATGGTCTCGAGCATGGCGAACCTCGTAAGACCGTCGCGATCGTCGCGCGTGATGAGGCTCTGGTCGACGAGTCCGGCGAGAGCATCGACGACCTCGGATCCCCCGATCGTTCCGCCGCCGGCATCGCCGCACACGGCCTCGATCGACTCGATCGCCGCGCCACCGACGAAGACGCCGAGACGACGGAAGAGCGCACGCTCGGGAGCCTTGAGGAGGTCGTGGCTCCACTGGATCGTTAGCCCGAGGCTGCGATGGCGCTGCGGGAGGTCGGCAGGGCCACCGGATAGCGCGTCGATCCTTTGCGCGAGACGCTCGAGGATCGCGCGCGGCGCGAAGAGACGCGTGCGTGCGGCGGCGAGCTCGATCGCGAGCGGCAGACCGTCGAGGCGGACGCAGATCTCCTGGATGGCCTGCAGTTCCTCGGTCGTGGGCGCGAAGTTCGGGCGGACGAGGCTCGCGCGATCGACGAACAGCCGGACGGCATCGGAGCCTCCGCCTGCCGAACGGTCGTCGGCTGTCGAAAGCGACGTCGCGAGCGCCGGGACAGGGAACTCCTGCTCTCCGCTCAGGTGAAGCGGGCCCCTGCTGGTGGCGACGATGCGCACACCCTTTGACGTCGCGAAGAGATCGGCCACGGCTGGCGCCGCGTCGGGTATCTGCTCGAGATTGTCGAGCACCAGGAGCATCTGTCGTTCGCGCAGGTGCTCCCGCACGACTTCGAACATCGGCCGGTCGGTGGCCTCCGGTATGCCGAGGGTCTGCGCGATCGCGTTCGGTATCTGCTCCGCCGAACTCGCGACAGCGAGCGGCACGAACGCGACGCCGTCGGCGAAGCGTTCGGCGACCATACGCGCGAGGCAGATCGCGAGTCGCGTCTTCCCCGTCCCACCCGGGCCCGTCAGCGTCAGGAGGCGGTGCGCCGCGATGAGGCTGGACGCGGCCGCCAGCTCAGCCGCGCGGCCGACGAAGCTGGTCGTCTCGTCCGGCAGGAGTACGGCGCCGTGACCACGCGTGCGGAGCGGCGGGAACGCGGATGGCAATCCTTCTATCGCGAGTTGGCAGATGCGCTCCGGCAGGTCGAGGTCCTTCAACAGGTGCTCGCCGAGGTCGCGGATCGAAGTACCGGCGGGCAACGATCGCTGCGAGAGCGCCCGGGCGGCGTCCGACAGGAGCACCTGCCCGCCGTGTCCGGCCGCGGCGATGCGCGCGGCGCGGTTGATGTCGATCCCGACGTAGTCGTCGCCTCCGCGGATCCCTTCGCCGCTGTGGAGCCCCATGCGGACGCGGACCTTCACTCCGTCCGGCCACTCGGCGGCGCCGATGGATCGCTGCGCTTCCACGGCCGCGGCCACTGCGGACGGCGCGTCACTGAAGATGACGAGGAAGGCGTCGCCTTCGGTCCCGCGCTCGACGCCACCGTGGGCGGCGAACGCCGAGCGCAGGAGCCGGTGATGCTGCTCCAGGACGCGGGTGAAGACGGCGGGACTCAGCGCCTGGGCAAGCCGCGTGGAGCCCTCGATGTCGGTGAAGAGGAAGGTGACCGTACCGACGGGTAGCTGGCTCACGCCCGGCAATGATGTCACCGTGCCAGGGACCGGCGACCGGACGCCGTCAGGATGCTGTGGCGGAGGTCAACGGATCACAGCCGGACGATCGTGGCGCCATCGCCGCCCTCCGCGGCGGAGGCGGGCGTCTGTTCGTGCACGAGCGGGTGCCGCGCGAGCGTCTCGCGTACCGCCGCCCGCAGCGCCCCGGTGCCCTTGCCGTGCACGATGCGAACGCGGTCGTGTCCCGCGACCGCGGCGTCGTTGAGGTAGCGGTCGAGGACCTCGAGCGCCTCCTCGGCGCGCGCGCCGCGGAGATCGAGCTGCAGCGGCGCGTTCGCGGCGGAACCGGACACCTGCGCTCGCGTGCTGACGATCGGCGAGGCTTCCCGTGCTGGAGCCGGACGAAGCTCCCCGCTTGGCACGCGAAGGCGCAGCTGGCCGGAGACGACCTCGGCGATGCCGCGGTCGTCGATCGACACGAGCGTGCCCTCCTGCGTCATGCCGCGGATCAGCACGGGCCCGCCGATCGACACCGGAAGCGCCTGCGGGGCGACGGGCTCGGGCACGGAGTCGCGCGTCGCGCGCTCGCTCGCGGCGAGGGCCTCGCGCGCCTCCTCGACGAGGTTGCGCCGGCTGCCCTGGTCGCGCGCGTCCTCAGCCTGGCGCAGCGCGCGGCGCGCCTGGAGGATCAGCTCCTCGGACTCGTGGCGGGCGCGCTCGCGCACACCCTCGGCCTCGTCCCCGATGCGCTCCGCCTCCGCGTGGGCGTCCGCGAGCGCCCGGGCCGCATCGGCCGCGGCGATCCGCGACTCCTCGAGGGCAGCGGCAAGCTCGGTCCGCTGACGTTCGGCAAGTTGGAGGGTGCGCTCGAGGGACCGGTGCAGCTCGGACAGGTGAGCCTCCGCGCGGTCGAGGACGGCGCGGTCCAGCCCGAGGCGCGACGCGATGGCGAAGGCGTTCGACGACCCGGGCAGTCCCACATGGACGCGATACGTCGGCCGCAGCGTCTCCGCGTCGAACTCCACGCTCGCGTTCGATACCCCTCGCGTATTGAGCGCGAACGCTTTCAGCTCGGGGTAGTGCGTGGACGCTGCGACCAGCACCCCACGCTCGAGCAGCGTCTCGAGAACCGCCATCGCGAGAGCCGCGCCCTCGTCGGGATCGGTACCTGCGCCCACCTCGTCGAGCAGCGCGATGTCTCCCCGCTCGGCATCCGCGAGCGTCGCCACGACGTTGCGCAGGTGCGATGAGAACGTCGACAGCGATTGCGCGATCGACTGCTCGTCGCCGATGTCCGCGAAGACGCGGCGCACCACGGGCAGCGCGCTACCTCGCGCGGCGGGGACCTGGAGGCCGCTCGCGGCCATGAGCTGCAACAGCCCGAGCGTCTTCAGCGTCACCGTTTTTCCTCCGGTGTTCGGCCCCGTGATCACGAGGACGCGGAAGTCGGTGCCGAGGCGAACGTCGATCGGGACGACGTCCGACCCCTGCGTCACGAGGAGCGGGTGCCGGGCGGCGATCAGGTCCGCACGGCCATCTGCGTTTAGCGTCGGTCGCTCGCAGCCGAGCGCCTCTGCCAGGTGCGCCTTGGCAAGGATGAGGTCGATGTCCGCGAGCGCTCGAAGGACCGCGCCGAGGTCCTCAGCGGACGTCTCGACCGAACGCGAGAGGCGTTCGAGGACGCGCAGGACCTCCTGCTGCTCGGCGAGCTCGGCCTCGCGCACGGCGTTGTTCGCCTCGAGCACGTCGAGCGGTTCGATGAACACGGTCTGGCCGCTCGCCGACTGATCGTGGACGATGCCCTTCACCGCACCCCGGTATTCCGCCTTGACCGGCACCACGTAGCGCCCCGAGCGCTGCGTGACGATCGGCTCCTGCAGGAACCGTCCGAGCTCGGGCGACCGCACGAGCGCGTCGAGCCGCTGCTGCAGCCGCGACTGGGCTGCGCGCAGCGTCGCGCGAGCGTTCGCGAGGGCGACGCTCGCGCGATCGAGCACCTCTCCTCCGCTGCCGATAGCGTGTTCGATCGCGACGGCGAGCACTTCTGGAGCCCGCGCGAAGCGCGCCTTCGCCGCGATGGGGGGATGGCCGTGCACGTCGGCGAACAGACGGCTCGCGGCGCGCGTCGTGTCGGCGATCATCAGCAGCTGGTCGGGGTCGAGCGTGCCCCCGAGGGTCGCGCGGCGCAGCGGTTCGCGGATGTCCCGCGCCCCCGCGAGTCCGGCCGAGGGGACCGCTCGCAGCAGGGAGCGCGCGGAATCAGTCTCCTCCTGCAGCCGTTCGGCGGTGGCCAGCTCGCGCACCGGCGCGAGCGCCTCCGCCAATTCCCGTCCGGGCAGGAACGAGGTCGCATCGGCGAGCATCTCGCGAACGGTCGTGAACTCCAGCGTGGCGAGGACCTTCGCGTTATCCACGTGAGGCCCCCGCTGAGCCGCGAACGACGAACCGCCACGGCTCGTGCTTGGTCGCGCCCGGATTGAGCCCGATCCGCGGCGTCCGGAGCACCCCGTCGTCGGGGACCTGGGGCGCCGAATGGATCCGGAGCGGCGAGGTGACGAGATCCCAGTTCGTCTGCGCCGTCGTGATCCCGAGCGCGCGGCACAGCTTCCCGGGGCCGGCGAGTGCCCGCGGATCGTCGCCGAGCCCGAGCACCGGCTCTGCGCCACGGAGGAGCGCGGCGCCGGCTGTGCCGGCCCGTTCAGCGACGACGTTCATGCAGAAGTACATGCCGTAGACAAAGTAGACATAGGTCCTGCCCGGCGGTCCGAACATCGGTGCGGTACGGCCCGTAGGCGCGCCGCGGAACGCGTGAGACGCGGGATCGACGGCACCGAGATAGCCCTCGACCTCGACGAGCCGCGCCGCGCGGAAACCCTCCGGGCCCTCGTACACCAGGATCTTGCCAAGAAGGTCGCGCGCGACCTCCAGCGTCGGCCGCGCGTAGAACGAGCGCCGGAGCCGCGGGCCCAGGCGCACGACGCCTGTTATGCGGGGTGGGTCGACGCGTCGCCGGTCCGCCCGAAGGGTGCCGATCCGGATGGCGGGGCGGGCCGCCGGGGCACCCGCGTCACGAGCGCACGGTCGCTGCCAGCGTGTGGCCGAGGCGCCCCTCGATGCGCCGCAGCGAGCGTTCGATGTCATCCTCCGCGAGCGTCCCTGTGTCCGAGCGGAACGTCAGCCTCACCGCGACGGACTTGCGGCCCTCGCCCACCTGCGGGCCGCGGTAGATGTCGACGAGCGCCACGGACTCGAGTCCCGACTTTGCCGCGTCGCGGATCGCGCGCTCCACGTCGCCGAACGGGACCGCCTCGTCGAGCGCGATGGCGAGGTCGCGTGTCGCGGCCGGGTAGCGCGACGGAACGGTCACCGTCGTTCGCCGCGCGAGCGCGAACAGCGACCGGAGGTCGAGCTCGGCGACGAAGGCCGCCGGGGGCAGGTCCCACGCCGCGGCGACGCGCGGGTCGAGCTGCCCCCACGCGATCGCGATCCGGCCGTCGTGCGTCCACGTCTCGGAGCGCCCCGGGTGCATGCCGGGCGCGCCGGCCGCCACACCGTCGTGCGGGCGGGCCACGCCGAGCGCGTCGCAGAGGCCGCTCACCAATCCCTCAAGGTCCCGCACGTCCCACGCGCGTCGCGCGACGAGCCACGTTTCGCCCTCACGCGCCGGCTCGGCGTCACCCGCGAGCCCGACGGCGATGGTCCAGCGCTCCTCCGGGAGGTCGCCCGCCCGGGGCAGGTACACCGGCGCGATCTCGAAGACGCCGAGGCTCGCGCGCTGCCGGTGATTCCGGCGAAGCGTGTCGAGGAGGCTCGCGCGGAGCGTCGGGCGCGCGGCAGACTGGCTGACGCTGGTCGGATTCGTGACCAGGAGAGGCGAGGGCGCGATCGGCGCGGTCGGCCGTGAGGCGCGCGAGCCACTCCGGATCGATGAGCGAATAGGAGATCGTCTCCTGAAGCCCGAATCCGACGAGGACGTCGCGCGCGCGCTCGCGAAGGTCCTCGATTGGGTGCGCCTCGTGGAGCGGGAGCGGTCCGTCGGGGATGCGCGTCGGGATGTGCTCATAGCCGACGATGCGCGCGACCTCCTCGATCACATCCTCGGGGATCGCGATGTCGGTCCGGATCGCGGGCGGGGTGGCGCTGATCTCGCCTTCGTGCACGTCGACTTCGAATTCGAGCCGCCGCAGCGCGTCGACCGCGTCGTCGTCCGCGATCGGGGTCCCGAGCACCCGCGCGATGTCGGCGCCGCGCAGCCGGACCGGCGTCGCCACGCGCGGACGCGGGTAGCGGTCGATCGCCCCGACGCAGCGTGCGCCCGCGTGGAGCTCGAGCAGCTCGACCGCGCGCGCGAGCGCCTGGGGCACGAGCGCCGGGCTCAGCTCCCAGGCGAACCTCCGGGCCGCGGCGCTGCCCGACGACCCGTGCAGGCCGAGCGCCATCGCGGTCCGGCCGATACCGCGCGGCTCGAACGACGCGCACTCGAGCGCGACGGTCGTCGTTTCTGCGCGGATCTCCGAATCCTCGCCGCCGAGGATGCCTGCGACGCCGAGCGCCCGTTCGGTGTCGGCGATCACGAGCGCGTGCGGTGGCAGCGCGCGTTCCACGCCGTCGAGCGTCCGCAGGCGCTCCTCAGGCGCCACGCGCCGTGCGATCAGGGTGTGCCCGCGAACGCGCTCGGCGTCGTACGCATGCAGCGGCTGACCCAGCTCGAGCATCACGTAGTTGGTGATGTCGACGACGTTGTAGATCGGTCGCATGCCGGCCGAGGTGAGGCGCTCCTGCATCCACCGCGGGGATGGCCCCACGCGCACGTCCTGGAGCAGCGCGGCCGCGAAGCGCGGGCATCCCTGCGCGTCGTCGATGCGTACGTCGAGCCTGTCGCCAAGGTCCCCGAATTCGAGCGCCGCTCCTTCCGGTCCGCGCAGGCGGCCCCGCGTGAGCGCCGCAGCCTCCCGCGCGATGCCGACCACGCCGAGACAATCGGGACGGTTCGGCTGGAGCTCGAGCGCGAGCACGGTCTCGCCCAGCACGTCGGCGAGCGCGGCACCTACGGGAAGCGCGGCGTCGAGCCGCAGGATGCCGTCGTGGTCCTCCCCGATGCCGAGCTCGCGTTCCGACAGGACCATCCCCTCGCTCGGGATGCCGCGCATCCTGCGCGGCGCGAGGGTGGTCGGCTCGCCGGTATGCCCGTCGTTGATGCGCGCGCCGACCTCCGCGTACGGCACGACCGCTCCGACGTCGAGGTTCGTGGCTCCCGTGACGACGGTCCGGCTGCGGCCGGCTCCGTACTCGACGGTGGCGAGCGTGAGGCGGTCCGCATTGGGATGTTTCTCGAGGGCGGTGACGCGGCCGACCCACACCTTGTCCCACCCGCCTCCGGTGCGCTCGACGCGATCGACCTCGGTGCCCGACATGTGGAGCAGCCGCGCGAGCTCGTCCGCGGGTACCGTCACGTCGACGTATTCGCGCAGCCACGACACGGGCACCTTTATCAGCACGTCGTCACACCGATTCCAGGTAGCGGACGTCGTTCTGCTGGAACATCCGGATGTCGGGCGTACCGGTGCGCAGCATCGCGAGCCGCTCGACGCCGCCGCCGAAGGCGAAGCCCTGGTAGCGCGCCGGGTCGTATCCCACGCGGTGCAGCGCCGCTGGATGCACCATTCCGCATCCCGCGGCCTCGATCCACCCGCTCCCGCCGCAGGTGCGGCATGGGGCCCCCGCGACATGGCCGGAGCCGTCGCACACGAAGCAGTCGAACGCGATCTCCGCCGAGGGCTCGGTGAAGGGGAAGTAGTCGGGGCGGAAGCGCACCTTCCGCTCGCTGCCGAAGAACTGGCGCGCGAATGCGTAGAGCACGCCCTTCAGGTCCGCCAGGCTCAGGTGGTCGTCGATGGCGAGGCCCTCGAACTGGAAGAAGACGCTCTCGTGAGTCGCGTCCGTCGCCTCATAGCGGTAACACCGTCCCGGGATCAGCACGCGGACGGGTGGCCGTCGCTGCTCCATGACGCGGATCTGCATCGGCGAGGTATGGGTGCGCAGCAGCGCGGGCCGATCGGGCTGGTCGCCGAGCGGATTCGAGACCCAGAGCGTGTTGAACTTGTCTCGGGCGGGGTGTCCCTGCGGGATGTTCAGCGCCTCGAAGTTGTAGTAGTCCCACTCGACCTCGGGCCCCTCGACCGTCTCGAAACCGAGCGTCGCGAAGATCCGTGAGATCTCGCGCATGGTCCGGGTGATCGGGTGCAGCCGGCCGACGCGAATGCGCCTGGGCGGTGCCGTCAGGTCCTCGCGTTCGCCTCGGAGCTCGCGCTCGAGCTGGTCGGCGCGCAGCGCGGCCTCACGCTCCGCGAGCGCGTCCTCGATGCTGCGCTTGGCCGCGTTCAGGCTCGCTCCGTGCCGCGGCCGGTCGGCCACCGGCAGCGTCGAGAGCGTTTTCGCCGCCGCGGTCAGCACGCCGTCCCTCCGGCCCAGATAGCGGACTCGTGCGGCTTCGAGGGCGTCCCGGTCCGCGCAGGCGCGGATCTCGCCGATCGCCCGCTCCGCGAGGCCAACCAGGTCGTCGATGCCGCTCACGCTCCTCTCGGATAACAAAAGGCCCGCCGTTCGTCGAGCGAAGGGCGGGCCGTCCTCACCGCGGGCGATGCTCGCCCGCTAGGACCGCTCAGCCTGCTTGGTAAACCGCTCGTCCTTGACCATATCCACGTAGTGGCGGAAGACCTTCGGGTCGCGCACGGCCATGTCCGCGAGGATCTTGCGGTCGAGCTGGACGCCGGCCATGCGCATGGCCGCCATCAGCCTGCTGTACGACACGCCCGATTCCCGCGAGGCCGCGTTGATGCGCGCTATCCAGAGAGCCCGGAACTCGCTCTTCCGCGCCCTGCGGTCACGGTAGGCATACGTCAAGGCGTGGAGCGCGGCCTCCCGCGCGGGCCGCACGAGCCGGCGCTTCGCGCCGCGGCGGCCTTCGGCCTGGTCCAGTAGCTTCTTGTGCTTCTTGTGCGCGGCGACCCCGCGCTTCACTCGTGACATTGCGCCTCCGCTACAGGTTCGGGAGCAACTTGCGGACGAGCTTGATATCGCCCGGAGCGACGAGGCCCTTGCCCGCGTGCCGACGCTTGCGCGAGGGGGACTTGTGCTGGTTCAGGTGCCCCTTGTAGGCCTTGTTTCGGCTGATCTTGCCTCGCCCCGTCAGGGTGAAGCGCTTCTTCGCCCCGCTGTGGCTCTTGAGCTTCGGCACGTACGGGCTGTCCTCCTTAGGTCCGGAAAACGCCAGTGTACGAAATATCGCCGTCAGCGTGCTGGGCATTCGCGTGATCAGCGGCCGGGGCGCGTGCCTCCCGTCGCCGGGGCCCGCGGCGCGGCCGGCGCTGCAGCCACCGCCGGTCGGGTGCGTGCGACGGAAGCGGCGGGCTGAGCCGTGCCGGCGGGTCGCGGCGCGACGGGAGCGGCGGGCGCGGAGGCGGGCCGGGCGGCGGCGGCCGCGCCGGGCGGTGCGGCGTTCGTCGCGGCGCCCGCTTGCGCGGGGGCTCCAGTGCGGGGCCCGTTCGCAGCGGCCCCGGGCGGCGCTGTGGCCTGCACCGGAGCGCCGGTCTGCGCGTCGCGGCGCACGGGGTTCATCACCATGATCATCTGGCGCCCCTCGAGGAGCGGCATCCGCTCGATCGTGCCGTGGTCCTTCAGCTTGTCCCCCACCTCGAGAAGGAGCGTCCTGCCCCGATCGGGGTGCGCGAGCTCGCGCCCACGGAAGCGCACGGTGACCTTCAGCTTGTCGCCTTCGTCGAGGAATCGCGAGGCGGCCTTGACCTTGGTGTCGATGTCGTGGTCGTCGATCTTGGGCGCCATCCGGATCTCCTTCCAGGTGACCGCCCGCTGCTTCTTCTTGGCATCCTTCGCCCGCTGCTGCTCTTCGTAGCGGTACTTTCCGAAGTCGAGGATCTTGGCGACGGGCGGCTGTGCGTTGGGGGCGATCTCGACCAGGTCGTAGCCCTCGCTCTGAGCGAGCTGAAGGGCGCGCGCCGTCGGAACGACACCCAGCTGCTGCCCGTCGGAGCCGATCAGGCGGACGGAAGGAACTCGGATCTGGTCGTTGATCCGCAGCTCGGGGGCTATGGGCGGGGCTCCCTCGGTGGAGAGAAGGTCAGACGGACCTCGTGAGGCGCTTCAACTGAAGGACACTCTATCACGCACGCCCCAGGTAGCCCCGGAGCCGTGCCCGCACGCCCGGCCACTCGTCGTCGGTGATGCCGAAGACCACGCTCGTTCGGATCCGGCCGTTCCACAGGATGCGCTCCTTCCGCAGGACGGCCTCCTGGATCGCGCCGAGCCGTTCGATCGCGCGGCGCGAACGGTCGTTCTTTTCGTCCGTCTGGAGCCACACGCGGATGGCTCCGAGCTCCTCGAAGGCGTGGCGCAGCAGAAGCAGCTTGGCCTCCGTGTTCACGGCCGTACGCTGCCGCTCGGGCTCGTAGAAGGTCCAGCCGATCTCGGTGCTGCGGTTGGCGCGGTCGATGTTCGCGTACCGCGTCGTACCGATCGCCGTCCCGGAACCCGCATCCCTGACGAGGAACGGCACGTGCTTGCCGAGGACCTGGTTGTCGAGCGCCTGCCGGATGTACGCCGCGATCGCGTCGACGTCCTTTGGCGGAGGCGAGCTGACCCAGGTCCATAGCTCTGCGTGGTCGGCCGCCAGGAACAGGTCGGGCGCGTGTTCCATCCGCAGCGGTTCGAGCCGCACGTGCTCACCGGAGAGCGTGGCCGGCCGGGGGTCGAACGCCGTCGGCGCGGAGCTCGCGCGCACGAGGCCCATGACCGCCATGTCGGCCCAACGCGTCTCGGTGGCGCGCACGCCATCGCGCTCGATGCCCTCGACCTCGAAGCCGCAACGCTTGTAAGCCGCGATCGCGCGGTCGTTCGTCGCGACGACGTGCAGCCGCAGGCGGTGCAGACCGCGATCGTCGAGAAGGTGCCGCGCGAGAAGCCGGAGCGCCTCCGAGCCAAGGCCGCGTCCCCACAGCGAGCTCTCGCCGATCGCGATCCCGACGTCGGCGTTGCCATGGTGCTCGTTCAGGCGGCGGTAGTTCGCGAACCCGACCGGGCGTCTGTCATGGTCGATCGCGAAAAGCGCACCTTCCGGGGCCGCGAAGCGCTCTGCGAAGGCGCGCGCGGTCTCGACCGTCCAGTGCGGAGGATCCTGCTCGGTGCCCCACTGCAGGCGCGCGAATTCGGGGTCGTTCGCCCAGTCGGCGAGCGCGGCATCGTCCAGAGGCGTCCAAGGCCGGACAGACACCCGCTCCCCGGCAAGGATCGGAAGGTCTGCGGTTCTCACAAAAGGTCCCGGGGAAGGGCCTTGGTGTCGCGTTCGGCAACGACCCGGACGACGAAGTCGTCCAGCGGCACGCCGCGCTCTTCCTGTCCCTGCGTCGCGCCGCGCGCGCGAACCGATACCGTCCTCGCGGCCGCCTCCCTGTCGCCCACCACGAGCATGTAGCAGGCCTTCCGCTGCTGGGCCTCCTTGATCCTCGTGCGCAGATCCGCGGCCTCCGCGTCGAGGTGCACGCGCAGGCCGCGCGCCCGGAGCGTCGCGGCAACCTCCTCGGCGTACGCTCGCGCGCCTTCGCGCACGGGGATCACCGCGACCTGCTCCCACGCGAGCCACAGCGGGAAGTTCCCCGCATAGTGCTCGATGAGGCCGCCGACGAACCGCTCGAGGCTCCCGAAGAGCACGCGGTGGATCATGACCGCGCGCTCGCGCTCGCCGCGCTCGTTGACGAAGGTCACGTCGAACCTGTCGGGGAGGTTGAGGTCGATCTGGATCGTTGGTCCCTGCCACTCTCGCCCGAGCGCGTCGTGGACCTTGATGTCGATCTTGGGCGCATAGAAGACGCCACCGCCCTGGTCGATCTGGTAGTCGACCTTGCGGCATTCGAGCGCGCTGCGGAGCGCCTGCTCCGCCCGGTCCCACATGTCGTCGGTACCGAGCCTGCGCTCTGGCCGCGTCGCCAGGTACACGCGAGGGCTCGAGTAGCCGAACAGCCGCATGAATTCCATGGCGAGGTCGTAGACCTTCGCGATCTCGGCCTGCGCCTGCGCGGGGGCACAGAAGATGTGTGAATCGTCCTGCGTGAATCCGCGAACGCGGAGCATGCCGTGCAGCGTGCCGCCACGCTCATAGCGGTACACCGTCCCCAGCTCCCCGATCCGCAGCGGCAGCTCGCGGTACGACCGCACGCGGGACTGGAACACCTTGATGTGCCCGGGGCAGTTCATCGGCTTAATCCAGAAGTTCTGCGTGCCCTCGTCGAGCGCGAGAGGTCCGTACATGTTCTCGCCGTACTTCTCGAGGTGCCCGGATCGTTGATACGTGCGCTCGTGTGCGATGTGCGGGGTGTAGACCAGCGTGTAGCCGCGCTCGTGGTGCAACTGGCGCCACCACGCCTCGAGCTCCTCGCGCACGACAGATAGGTTCGGCAGCCACAGGACGAGGCCGGACCCCAGCTCCTCGTCGATGCGGAACAGCTCGAGGTCGCGCCCGAGGACGCGATGATCCCGGCGTTCGATCTCTTTCAGGCGCTCGAGGTGCTGGTCGAGCTCGGCCTGCGTCTGCCACACGGTCCCGTAGACGCGCTGCAGCTGCGCGTTGCTCTCGTCTCCACGCCAATAGGCGCCGGCGATCGAGAGCAGCTTGAACGGCCCGATCCCACCCGTGCGTTCGACGTGCGGCCCGCGGCACAGGTCGACGAAGTCCGCGTGCCGGTAGATGCCGACGACGTCCTCCCCCACGGTCTCTTCGAGGTGGTCGATCTGGTCCACCTTGAAGTCCTGCCCGCGAGCGGCGAAGAACTCCCGCGCCTCCCCGACGCCCATCTGGCCCCGCTCGAACGGCGCGTCGCGCTTCACCATCGCGCGCATCCGCTCCTCGATCCGCGGGAGGTCATCCGGGGCCAGCGGGCGCGGGAGGTCGAAGTCGTAATAGAAGCCATCGGCGACGGGAGGTCCGAACCCGAACTTCGCCTCCGGGAACAGCTCCAGCACCGCCCCGGCCATCACGTGCGCCGTCGAGTGCCGGAGCGCGTACAGCTCTTCCTCTGGTCGCGCGCCCCGCCGTTCCTGCATCTCGCCTCCTCGTGAAATCAAAAAGCCCCCGTCCCCGACTGGGACGAGAGGCTCTCGCGGTTCCACCCAGCTTCCGGCACGTGCCGCCGGCGCTTCGTTCGAGGGCTGTATGGGGCCCGCCCGCATCGCTCGGCGGTGGTGTCCTCGTCGCTCCCGGCCGGCTCGCACCTTCGCTCGGCTCTCTTGTCGGGTCCTGCGATCGGGGCGCTGTCCGCGTCCTCGCGAGGCCGGAATCCTACACCGGCCCGCCGCTCGACCGCCTGCGTGACCGAATGAACGCTCCCGGTGTCACGCGCCTGACGGCCGTCCACAACCTGGAGCGGTACACCCATCCACAAGCACGGGACAGGAGGATCGAACATGACGCGGCTGGCAAGCGTGGCACCGGCGAGGCTCTGGGAAAGGCTTCCGGCCGATGTCGCCTCCACCGGCGAGCGCCAGCCGGGCGTTCGGGTGCGCGGCGGATGGATCTCTGAGCTCGAGGACGAGCAGCGGCCGCGTGAGCGTGGAGACGAGGCCGGCCGCTAGCGCGGCGCCGGCGCCTCCAGCGCTGAGAGGGGGATGATCGTCGCGGCCGTGCCGCAGCACTCGCTCGCGGGCGAGCCGCAGTCATCCGCGCCGTCCTGGCCGCAACAGTCCGCATTCCCTCCTCCGGAGCAGACGCCCGTCTGCGGGAGCACGAGCTCGACCGACTCGGCACCGCGGACGTCGCCGACCAGCGCGCTGGCGATCGAGCGCACCTGCTCGTACCCGGTGAGCATGAGGAAGGTGGGCGCACGGCCGTAGCTCTTCATTCCTGCGATGTAGAAGCCAGCCTCCGGATGAGCCAGCTCGCGCGCGCCATGCGGAGGCACCGTGCCGCAGCTGTGGACGTTCGGGTCGATCAGCGGCGCGAGCGCCGAAGGCGCCTCGAGCACATCGTCGAGCCGTAGTCGCAGCTCGCGCAGCGGCGCGAGGTCCGGGCGGAAGCCCGTCGCCGAGACGATCTCGTCGAACGGTCCGATCTCGCGCGAGCTGTCGCCAATGAAGACGCCTTCGCGGTCCTGACGGACCTGCGAGATGCGCAGCACCGTCTGCGTCACGGCCCCCCGGTCGACCAGGGCGCGCATCCGCGCGCCGAGCTTTCCGCGTTCCGGCAGCGCGTCGTTCTCCGCTCCGCCGTACTTGGTGCCCGCGAACGGCCGCCGCACCGCCCACGTGACCGACATGCCGGGCTCGCCCTCCGCCAGCTGGGCCAGCTCGATCAGGACGTTGAACGCCGAGTGGCCGCTGCCGACCACGAGGACACGCCGCCCCGCGTAGCGATGGCGGTCAAGCTCGAGGACGTCCGGGATCCCGTAGTGGATGCGGTCGGCCGCCGCCGCCTCGCCGCGGGCCGGCGTTCCGCTGGCGCCGAGGGGATTCGGCGTCGCGTAGGTGCCCGACGCGTCGATCACCGCTCGCGCGAGCAACTCCTCTTCGCGGCCCGCGCTGGTGACGGTGAGGGAGAAAGGCGCGGCGTCGCGCCCCGCGGTCGTCATCCTGTCGAGGCCCGCGCGCGCGATCGACCGCACGCGGTGGCCGAGGCGCAGGTGAGGCGCGATCCCCGGGAGCCTGGACAGCGGACGCAGGTACAGGTCGACCAGCTCCCGCCCGGTCGGGTACACGTCGTCGTCCGGAGCGATCCATCCCTGCTGCTCGAGCATCTCTCGGGCGACAGGATCCGTGTTGTACCGCCAGGGAGAGAACACGCGCACGTGTCCCCACCCGAGGACGCTCGTGCCCACCGTCGGCCCGGCCTCGAGCACTACCGGCGTCGCGCCGCGATGGGCGAGGTGCGCCGCCGCGGCGAGCCCCACCGGACCCGCGCCGATCACCGCTACAGGAAGTTCGTCGTCACTCACAGCTCACCGTCCTCGGTCGCTCTCACGCGTTCATCGTGCGTCATAACATCGACGATTGTCAATATGCATCTTTGTCGATATGATTGCCGTCGAATGGACGACCTGAAGATCCTCCAGGCGATCGCCGAGCCGACGAGGCTCGCCATCGTGCGGCAGCTCGCCTCCGGTGGAGAGGTGTGCGCGTGCGACTTCACGGCGTGCTGCGACGTGAGCCAGCCCACGGTGTCCCACCACCTCAAGGTCCTCCGCGAGGCGGGGGTGGTCTCGGGCGAACGGCGGGGCACGTGGATCTACTACCGGCTCGAGCCGAGGGCCGCGGCGCGCGTCGCGGCGCTCGGCCACACGCTTCTCGCGGGCGCGCAGAGGGATCCGAAGCCGGTATCCGCCGGGGCCACCCTGAAGAGAGCCGGCTGAATCGGCAACGGCCGTGAGCGGCGCGCTGCCTGATGCGCGGAACGCGTTGCGTGAAGCGCAAGCGACGCTCGCCCGCGCGTGCGCGGTGGTCGGATTGGACGCCCGCGGCGCGACCCTCCTGAAGTTCGGAGAGAACGCGACCTATCTGCTCAGCAACGGAACGATCGTCGCGCGGATCTCCGCCGGCCTCGATCTCGCGCCCCAGGCCGCACGCGAGCTCCGCGTCACCGAATGGCTCCGCCGGCACGGGGTGCCCGCGGCGCGACCGGCGGAAGCGGCAGGGCAGCCGATCGTGGTCGGCGACTCGCTGGTCACCTTCTGGGAGGCGGTCCGCGCATCCCTGCAGCCGCCTACACCGGAGCAGCTGGCGGGGGCGCTCCTGCGACTGCACGCGGTCCCCGTACCGGATGGGCTCGCATCCATCGACCCGCTCTGGATCGTGGAACGCCGGGTCCGCTCCGAGGGATCGACCGCGGAACGCGAGGTGATCCTCCGTCGCTGTGACCAGCTTCGCGAGGCGTACGACCGCCTCGAGTTCTCCGGCTCCCCCCGCGTGGTCCACGGCGACGCGCACGTGCACAACCTACTTCGCGACGATGCAGGGACCGTCGTCCTGATGGATCTCGAGCACAGCGGGACCGGCCCGCGCGAGTGGGATCTCGTACCGACGGCGACCCACGACGTGCTGGGCTGGCGCCCGCGAGGTGAATACCGTGCCTTCGCGGAGGCCTACGGGGTCGATGTCACGACGTCTCCCACGTTCGGTGTGATGAACGCGATGCGGGAGCTGCTCATGCTGTCGTTCCTGATGCGGCGAGCGCGATCGGACACGCGCGTCGCGGCGGAGGTTCGCAGGCGGGTCGTCACGATCCGCGACGACATCGTTCCGCGAGGCTGGGTCGCCTTCTAGGGCCAGCCCGCCTCGGCGCGGAGGGTCCGCGGCGCGCTCATCCGGTCTTGCGGGGGTCGAGGGCGTCGCGCAGGCCGTCGCCGATGTAGTTGACCGACAGCACCGTGAGGAAGATCAGGAGGCCAGGGAAGAACGCCCAATGCGGCGCGAAGTCGAGGTAATCCTTCGCGTCGAACAGGAGCCTCCCCCACGTTGGCACGTCCGGCGGGAACCCGAGGCCGAGGAACGAGAGCGCGGACTCGGTGATGATCGCGGCTCCGACGCCGACGGTGGCGGCCACGAGGATCTGGCTCATCACGTTCGGCATGATGTGCTTGAAGATGATCCGGCCGTTCTTCGCCCCGACACACCTGGCCGCTTCGACGAATTCCTTCTGCTTGTAGGACAGGAACGACGCGCGCACGAGCCGCGCGACGGGCATCCAGTTCAGCAGCCCGATGACGACCACGATGATCAGGAAGATGCCGAGCTCGGGACCGAACGTCGCTCTGAGCTGGTCGCGGAACAGGTAGATGATCGTCAGCAACAGTGGCAGCTGCGGGAGCGACAGGAACAGGTCCGTGACCCGCATGAGCGGCCCGTCTGAGCGGGCGAAGTACCCCGCCAGCGCTCCGACGAGGGTACCCAGACTGATGGAGATCGCCACGGCGACGAGACCGACGGCGATCGACACGCGCCCGCCGAGGAGCGCACGGGCGAACAGGTCCTGGCCCAGGTCGTCGGTCCCGAAGAAGTGGGTGGTCGACGGACCCTTAAGCGATTGAGAGAAGTCGATCTCGTTGATCTTCGTCGCGTAGACGAACGGACCGAGCGCCGTGGCGAGCACCAGCAGAATGAGTGTCACCAGGCCGGCCATCGCGAGCTTGTGGTGCGTGAACTGCGTCCAGGCATCGGACCAGAGCGAGCGCGGGGGCTTGAGCATGCCGGTGGGCGCGACGACGGCGATCGTGTTCTGCGCGGTCGCCATCAGGTGTACCTGATCCGCGGGTCGAGCACCCCGTACAGGATGTCAGCGAGCAGGTTGAACAGGACGACCAGTACCGCGAACACGAAGAGGATGGCAGCGACGACCGGCGTGTCGCTGTTGGTGATCGAGCGAATGAGCAGCTCACCGATGCCCGGCACGCGGAAGATCTGTTCGGTGATGACCGCCCCTGCGAACACCGCCGGGATCCCCAGCGCAACTAGCGTCACTATCGGGATCAGGCTGTTCCGCAGCACGTGCCGGAGGATCACGATGCGCTCGAGCAGTCCCTTCGCGCGTGCCGTACGGACGTAGTCCAGCGGGAGGTGCTCGATCATCTCGGCGCGCATGAAGCGCGCGATCGTCGCGGTGTTGAACAGCGCGAGGACGGTGATGGGCATGATCGATTGCTTGAGCTGCTCGCCCAGCGATCTGGCGTCCTTGACCTGGAGCGTCGAGTCGTAGATGAACGGGAGCCAGTGGAGCCCGACGCTGAAGACGATTATCAGGACCGTTCCGGTGAAGAAGGTAGGTACTGAGAATCCGATGAAGGCGAAGCCCGTCGCGATGTGATCGAACAGCGAGTAGCGCTTCACGGCGGAGATCATGCCGATCGGGATCGCGAGCAGCGCGCCGATCACGTACGCGACTCCGACGACCGCTAATGTCGTCGGCAAGCGCTGCTGGATGAGTCCGAGGACCGGCGAGTGGCTCATGAACGAATAGCCGAAGTCGGCGCGCATCATCGCCGTCACCCAGTTGACGTAACGGATGGGGGGCGGCTGATCGAGCCCCAGGGCGTGCTTTATGTTCTCACGCACCTCGGGGGGCACGCGGGGGTCGGCGCCGAACTGGCTCAGCGGATCGCCGGGGGCGAGCACCAGGATCATGAAGATCACGAAGGAGATGACCAGAAGCGTGGGGATCGCGATGAGGAGCCGGCGGAGGACGTACCTACCCATCTCTATCGCTCCAAGCGGGCTCGTGAAGGGCCCGTAGCGCGGTGGAAGCGCTCCACCGCGCTACGGTACACCGTTGGATCAGGGGGCTACCTTGTACCAGTCCCCGACGTTCCACATCTCGGAGTCCCAACCGTTCGGGTTGATCCCCTTCATGTTCTTGGAGTATCCCGAGGTGGCGTACGTCCGCCAGATCAGCGGGATGACGACGACGTCCTTGATCAGGATGTCGTTCGCCTGCACGAAGAGGTCGGCACGCTTCTTGGCGTCCGTCTCCTTTAGCAGCTGGGCGACGATGGAGTCGTACGCGGGGTTCGAGTAGCGGCTGTAGTTCGATTCGTTCCAGTTGTTCGACTTCTGGGCGATGTGCTGCGTCGTCCAGCCGAGCATGTAGCTGGTGGCGTCCGGGTCGCTGTTGTTCGCGTACTCCTCGAGATCGGCCCAGAAGTGGTTGGCGCCGTTCGGGTCGGTGTTCGTGAAGAAGACGCCGGAGTTGACCGACTTGAGCTCGACGCTGAAGCCGACCGCCTCCCAGTTCTTCTTCATGATCTCCTGCGTCTTCTGCCTGACGGAGTTGACGGTGGTCTGGTAGATCACCTTGAGCTTTACCCCGCCCTTGGCTCGGACGCCGTCGGATCCCTTGACCCAGCCAGCGTCGTCGAGCTCCTTGTTCGCGGCGGCCGGGTCGTACTTGCAGACGTCGAGGCTGGTGGTGTTCTTCGACTCGGCGTCGCCCACCCCTGCCAGGATGTTGCACGTCGCCTTGCCCGTGAGGCCGTCGCCATAGAGCTCCTTGGCGACGGTGGCGCGGTCGGTCGCCATCGCGAGCGCCCGTCGTACGTGGATGTCGGTGAAGAACGGGTGCTTCGTGCTCGGTTCGCCCCGGGCGTCGCCCGCGGCATTCGGGTCGGCGAACTGCACCAGGATCCGCTCGACGAGCGACCCATAGGCCGTGAAGAGCGTTCCCTTGGTGCTGTTGTCGGCGAGCGAGTGGATGATCGCCGGCTCGACCTGGAGATTCCAGGAGTAGTCGGCGTCCCCGGTCTGGAAGACGGCACGGGCGGAGGAGGTCGCGTCGCCACCACCCTTCAAGGTGACGGTCTTGAAGAACGGCTTATTCGCGTCGCGGTAGTTCGGGTTCATGGCGTACTGCACGACGTCTCCCGACTTGAAGTCGGTGACGACGTATGGCCCGGTCCCGATCGGCTTGAGGTTGCCCGGGGCATCCTTGGCTTTCGCGCCGAGATAGTCCTTGAACTGCGCCTTCTGGAGGATTCCCTGGAGGGCACCAACGCCGAACTGGTAGTAGTTGGGATTCGGCTCCTTGTACGTGACCTTCACAGTGGTCGCGTTCACTGCCTCCACGGACTTGACCGTGTCGACGGTGGCCGCGTTCGACGACGCGGTCTCTTTGTCGGCCAGGTATTGCCAGGTGAAAACGACATCGTCCGCCGTGAACGCCGTACCGTCCGACCACTTCACGCCGGGTGTGAGCTTCCACGTCACCGTGGTGAAGTCGGCGGCAACACCGCCGTTCTGGAGCGTCGGGATCTCCGCCAGGCCATTGGCGACAGGCTTCAGATCGGGACCGAACGCGGCCAGCGGCTCGATCACGAGTCGCGACGCGTCGTTGTCCTTGGTGCCCGTTCCCTGGTGGGGGTTGAGGATCGTCGGGGCCTGCCAGTAAAGGATCTTGAGGTCCCCGCCATCGCCTCGCTTGAACGCCGCGGCCGGCGCACCGGATCCGCTCGGCGCCCCGCTCGCGGTGGTAGTGCCGGGCGAGCTGCACGCGCTCGCGACGAGGACCGTCGCCGCCGCCAACGCGAGCAAACCACGCCGTACTGCTGATCCGTGGGTCATGTCTATGTCATCCTCCTGAGCGCCGCGGTCGGCGGAGCCTAACCTGAGTGCCCCGCACACGGCTAGTACCAGCCTTCCGGAGGACGAGTTCAGCCTGGTGGCGCACGGAGCGCCCACGCCGAATATGCACCCGGTCTACAACGCGCCGCGAGCCGCCGGGAGCCGCGCTGTCGGAGGACCGCTACCAGTCGGCGGTGATGTCGATCAGGGCCTCGGGCTTGACCGGTGCTCCGCAGGTGCCACCGGCTGCACGCACGCGGATGCACGTGAAGGAGCAGCGCAGGGTGGTCTGGCCGGGCCAGTGATGGACCTCGAAGAGCTGCGTCCCGTGCGAAGGGCACTTTCCCACGACCTTCAGCGCCCTGATCGGCGGGATCCCCATCTCCGCAAGGGATGTGACCTCACGGAGCCGATCCATGAGATCGAGCATCGTCTCACCTGTGAGGACGCCGAAGTCATCCATGCGCCCTCTCCCATCCGATCCCATCGCCGTTCTTCATCGCGAGCGACCAACTTACCGCTCACTGGTCTTCTGTCATGACGAGCCGTCAGGCCGGCAAGCGAACCGCGTCCCACACGGACGTTACGCCCGCCGCGGCGCGCGTCGGGCAGAGCATGCTTCCGCCGCGTCCGCACACCAAGCGTCGAAGGCACGTCGCGAGTATTCCGACGCGGCGGCCAGGGCCGCCTCTGGCGTGTTTCTTGCGCCCTCTCCGTCGGGAAAAATAGAGCACCGGAGGTATCGATTGGACGCACTCGCACTGCTCAAGGAGGACCACGACAAAGCCAAGAAGGTCATGACCGAGCTCGAGGGAACGACCGAGCGCGGCGTGAAGACCCGCCAGGAGCTGTGGAAGAAGCTGCTGAAGGAGCTGACGATCCACGAGAACATCGAAGAGGAGATCTTCTACCCCGCCCTGCGGGAGAAGCCGAAGGCGAAGGACATCGTGCTCGAGGCGATGGAGGAGCACCACCTGGTCGACGACATCGTCAACCAGATCAAAGAGACGCCGTTCGCGGACGAGCACTGGTCGGCGAAGTTCAAGGTCGCGAAGGAGAACGTCGAGCACCACATCGAGGAGGAAGAGACGGAGATGTTCAAGGTCGCCCGTCAGGTCTTCTCGAAGGAGGAGCTCGAGGACTTCGGTCAGCGGATGATGCAGGTGAAAGAGCAGCAGATGTCGCAGGAGATGCCGGAGCGCGACCAGATCGAGCTCTAGCCCTCCGCCGGTCGTATCGGGCCCGCGGGCATCGTTCCCGCGGGCCCTTTCACGCTCGCGCCCGCCCGCCCTACCCTTAGCGATGTGGTGCTCGCCTGAAAGCGAGGTCCGTCTTTCGCAGTGACTCTCCTGGACCCGGGGTGGCCGGGCGGTGATGAGACACGTTGTGACCATCCTCGCGACGCTCGCTATCAGCGTCGGCACGCTGTCGAGCGCGGCCGCCGCGCACGAACGCCGGACCGTCGGCCCGTACACCTTCGTCGTCGGCTGGCTCGTCGAGCCCTCGTTCGTTGGCGAGATGAACGCCCTGGACCTCACCGTCACAGAGACGTCATCCAGCAAGCCGCTCGACGGTCTCGAGAAGACGCTCCAGGCCGAGATCGTCGCGGGAGGGAACGCGGCGACGCTCACGCTCCCACTGGCGGCGCGGTTCGGCCTCGCCGGCAGGTACCAGGCGCAAGTTCTGCCGACGCGCCCCGGCGACTACACCTTCCACATCTTCGGCACCGCGGGGAGCACGAAGGTCGACGAGCGCTTCGAGTCGGGTCCCGGGCGATTCGGGTCCGTCGAGACGACCAGCGCCGTGCAGTTCCCCGCGAAGCAGGTCTCGGCCGACGACCTTTCGACACGACTGGATGAGATCCGCTCGGTAGGCATCGCGGGCGTGGCTCTCGGCGGCATTGCGTTGGCGGTGGGTCTCGCTGGCTTGCTGCGCGGGCGCAGGCCGGCCGCAGCGGACTCGCTCCGCTCGCGCTGATGAGCGCCTAGCCGTCACGAGTCGCGCGGTCGCGTCAGCGTCGAGCTACCTGAGCGCACGGCAGATCATCAGCGAGCTCGTGGACCACGGCGTCACCGCGTTGACCCGCGAACGCGATATATGTAGACTTATGCGGATGCCAGGACAACGCCGACCCTCCGATACGACGCGCAGGGTCCTCGACGCGCTCGCCGAAGCCTGCGGGTGGTCGTACGGGTACGACCTGAGCCGCAGGACGGGCGTTTCATCGGGCTCGCTTTACCCGATCCTCATCCGCCTAGCGGAGAGGGGCGCGCTGACGGCTCGGTGGCTGCCTCCGGAGCGGCCCGGTCGCCCGATGCGGCACGGCTACCGACTTACGACGCGCGGCGTGCGGCTGCTGGAATCGGCGCGCGAGGGGTCCCGCGGCGCGCCGGCACCCGCACGACGGGCGCTGCATGCCTGAGCGTCCGGCGATCGCGTTCGTCGAGCGGCTGCTGGTCGCGCTCGCCCGATGGGCGATGCGGCTTGCGGGAGGCCCCGCGGAGTGGAGCGAGGCGTGGCTGGCTGAACTCGAGGCGATCGAAGGATCGGGAGACCGGCTGCGCTGGTCGCTCGGCGGACTCCGGTGGACCATGGCTGTGCTGGCGGGTGGCTGGCGACCTCGCGAGATCGCCCTCGTGCCCCTGGCGGCGCTGGCGGGCCTGGGCGTCGCGTACATCGATTCGCGCCCGACCTGGGATGACACGGGCATCACCGCCGGCGTGCTGCTGATCGCGGCGGCGGCGAGCGCCGCGGTGGCCGGCCGGCGACCCTGGCTGTGGGCCCTGCTCGTCGGCGTGTGGACGCCGGCGTTCGAGATCGCGCTCAGCCACCAGCTGGGCTCGCTCGTCGCGCTCGTGTTCGCCGCGGCCGGCGCGGCGGGGGGCCACGCCACAGCGCGAGCGCTCAGGACGGCGCCCAGCGCCTGAGCCGCGGTGGGCGCTTAACGACAGCTGGCCAAGTGCCCGCGGTGCGTGGGAGCGCACCGTTTGCGATGACCGCGCCGCGCCTCCGCTCGCCGCGGTCGTCATGGCGGAGCGGAATCCGGCTGCTACGGCGGGTCGGTCACGCCGGTACCTGGGAGCAGGTTCGCCCCGCCGGCACGACACGGCGACGCCTGCCAGCGTGACACCATGCGGCGGTGCGTGAGACGGGTGCCGAGCTCGACGCGCTGCAGGCGCTGATCGATCGCAGCAACGCGCGCGTCGGGCCGCACATGCGCGACATCATCCACCCGGGGAAGTACACGCTCTCGGCGCGGCAGGCGGTCCGCCTTCTCGATGGGATGCGCACGATCGCGGTGGCCGCGCCGGCACCGAATGGGGACCCGCTCGTCGGTCCGATGGACGGGTGGTTCCTCCACGGCAGGTTCTTCTTCAGTTCGTCCGGCGACGCGGCGCGGATCCGCGGTCTGCGACGGCGCCCCGTCGTCAGCGTCGTCTACTTCGAACGCGAGGAGTTCGCGATCACCGCGCACGGCCGTGCCGAATTGATGTTCGCCGGGCACCCCGAGGCGGCGGAGATCGACGGCATCTTTCGTGGGCACTATGGCGGCAGCGCGTTCGACTGGTCGCCTCAGGGCGTGTACGTGCGGGTGGACGCCGATCGCTTCTACACGTACTCCCGCACCCCAGAGCGGTATCCCGAGGCCTGAGGTGCGGGTGGGCGGCCCTCCGTGCAGCGCGGTCTGCACATGCCAACGCGAGGCGCTCTTGCATCCTGAGGGAATGGGGTCCGGCACCGCCTCGATCGGCGCGTGCGGTGCGAGGGCGGTCTGGTGAGCTCCCCTTGCGTGGACGAGCGCGGGATGATCGGATGAGGCAGCCGTTCGACGTCGTCATCACCGCGGGGACCGTGTACGACGGCAGCGGTGCGCCCGGACGACGCGCCGACGTCGCGGTCGCGGGCGACCGCATCGCCGCGGTCGGGGAGTTGGGCGGCGTCGCGGCAGCGCGCATCGTGAACGCCGCCGGACGCGCCGTCGCTCCGGGATTCATCGACACACACACCCATTCCGACATGGCGTCCTTCCTCGCCGATGAGCACCTCGACCTGAAGGCGGCTGACGTGCGCCAGGGCGTCACCACGGAGGTCTGCGGCAATTGCGGGTTCACCGCCTTCCCCGCCCTCCCCGCGAGGCGGGACGCGCTCGCGCAATCCACGTCGTTGTTCGCGTCGGACGAGGGACCCTGGGAGACGCTCCACAGTTACCGCGAGGCCGTGCGCGCTAAGGGCCTGCACGCCAACCTCGCGCCGCTCGTCGGGCACGGAAGCCTGCGCGCGGGGGTCATGGGCAGGGACGCCCGCGCGCCGCGACCCCATGAGCTGAACGCGATGGAGCGAGCCGCACAGGAGGCGTTCGAGCAGGGCGCCTTCGGGATCTCCTCGGGCCTGCTCTACGCGCCGGCCGTGTACGCGAAGACCGAGGAGCTCGTCGCGCTCTGCCGTGCCGTTGCGAGGTACGGCCGGCCGTACACGACGCACATGCGCAACGAATCGGACACCGTCGACGAGGCGATCGCCGAGGCGCTGCGGATCGGCGAAGAGGGCGGGGTGCCCGTCCACATCTCGCATCACAAGGCCGCAGGGCGGCGGAACTGGGGCCGGACGGCGCGCACCCTCCAGACGTTGCGGGCCGCCCGCGCCCAAGGTCGCGATGTGACGCTCGACGTGTACCCGTACACCGCGGGAAGCACCATCGTCGCGGCGGTGCTGCCGCCGTGGGCGCTCGACGGCGGAGACCCCGCGATGCGCGAGCGGCTCGGCGATCCCAGGGCGCGCGCGCGCCTCGCTCGCGAGCTGGAGACCGGACTACCCGGATGGGAGAGCCACTCGGGACTCGCGGGCTGGGATGCGGTGGTCATCGCGAGCTCCCCGTCACACCCCGAGTTCGAGGGTCACTCGGTCCAGGAGCTGGCCGCCGATGCCGGGCGGTCGAATGAAAACTTCGTCTTCGACCTGCTGGTCGAAGACGGCAGCAGGGCGATCATGGTCATGCACACGATGAACGAAGGGGACGTGCGGAACGTGCTCGCGTTCGAGGCGTCGATGCTCGGATCCGACGGCCTTCCCGTACCGGGAAAGCCGCACCCGCGGTGGGCGGGCAGCTTCGCACGCGTGCTGGGCCACTACAGGCGCGACGCGGGGATGCTCGACCTGGCGCAGTGGATCCGAAAGCTCAGCGGGATGCCGGCGCAGCGCTTCGGACTTCGCGACCGCGGCGCGATTGCGACGGGCAAGATCGCGGACCTTGTCGTCTTCGACCCCGACACGATCGCCGACCGGGCGACGTACGACGAACCGCTCGTGCCGCCCACCGGGGTGTGCCAGGTATTCGTCAATGGCCACGCGGTCGTCAGCGATGGTCGCCTGACCGGCGAGCGCCCCGGCCGGGTGCTGGAGGCGCGATAGCTCTCGTCCGCGGGGATCCTGGTCGTTTAGCGACCCTGGGCGGCCTTTTCAAGGACCGCGGTCGTCAGCGCTCGGCGCCGTCCCACAGGACGGGACCGGTCGGATCGACTCCGAGGTCCCGAGTCGCGTCAGTGGCGTCTCCGCTCGTCGCCGTGTTGGGCAACTGTTGCGGTGCACCGGCCACGCTCGCGGGGGCACCTGCCGAGCCCGATAGGCCGCCTGCCGCATCCGTGGTCGTCCCTGTGCCGTTCTCCTTGCGAAGCTGCGCCTCGACCCGCTCCCGGGCGGTGAGCGAAGGTGTTGCCGCGATGCCGAACGGGGCGGCTGCACCGGCGCACGCGGACAGCAGGAGCGGCAGTATCAGGAGAAGGGATCGGCTCCGCATATTTCACTCCCTACCCTGGCGGTGTTCTCCGCTCCATTACATCACTCGCACGGAGCCAGCTTTGCCGCCGAGTACCCGACGCGGTCATCGCGAGGCGTCGGGTTTGCAGGCCGAGAGAGCAAGCATGATGCCAGCCTGTGACCTGGCGCTCGCTTGTGATGCCGCCCGATGAGCTGAAGACAACGACCGTGGTCGCGCAAGTGGGGGCTTCATCGCATCACGCCCGGCGACTATGGATGCCGCAGGTCGATGACAAGGCGGGCGGGACCGGCCAGCATGGCGACCGCGGCGCACGGTGGTCCGTTCACCCCGACGAACCAGCTGCTGACGGCTTCGAAGTCGCCAGCGCCCTTCAGCTCGCGAAGGATGGAGAAGCCGGGGACGATGTCCCTGCTGCCGGAATACGCGGGGCTACCGTCGAGTGATGCCGTCGTCGCGCCGCGGAGGGTGACCTTGAGCACGGCATCCCCCGCCACGCTCAAGGCGAGACCGCTGCCGTCCTGGAGGTACGGCGGCGTCGCGGGGGCGATCACGTAGGTCGATCCACCGGCGGCCGGCGCGTGGCGTGAGGCGAACTCGAACACGATGCGGTCGTAGCCCTCGTGCGCGCCGACCCGGACGTCGGTGATCAGCGCCTGCTCGCCGAGGATCGCGCCCTGCGCGGAGGTCACGCACGCCGCGGGGCGCTCGCTGGCCGCGGTCGGCGGGGCGGTCGCCGGTGCCGCCGAAGGACCGGCGGCGGGCGCGCTCGGGCGCGCCGTCGCCGACGCCGCCGCGGCTGGCGAACCGGTCGTTGCCAAGGGTGCCGTCGCCGCCGGCGATGCGGTCGCCGCAGCCGCCACCACTGAAGGTCTGGGCGTGACTGCCGCCGGCGTCAGCGTGCCTTCTCCCCCACCACACGCGGCCAGGAGCGCCGCCGCCGCCAGCCCTGCGATCGCTCGGAACATCGTCCACCTCTTCTGGCCGCGCTCTTCGGCGAGGCGATATCGCGTCGTCACCTCAACGAGGCGGCTGGCGGGCGGAATCTTTAGCGCTCGCCGCCGCAGCCCGATGGCGTCGGGCCACCGTACAGTCGCGACGATGGTGAAGAAGCCTCGCGAGGCCGATCCCGACCGGCTCGTCCGCGAACGAGCAGGCTCGTACCTGAGCGAGGACGGGCGTTTCCGCGTCAGCTCCGACTCGGGCGGCGCGTGGTACGTCACCGATACGCAGCGGGCGAACGAGATGGGTCTCGAGCTGCTGATCGGCCCGCTGCCCACGATCGCCGCGGCGCGCGTGGCGCTCGCCACGCAGCGCGACAAGGCGTCGGGCCTCGCCCCAGGCGAGCTGCCCGAGCCTCCGCCCGCGCCTCGGCCCGGGCGCGAGTCGAAGGCCGGGCGGGCGGCCGCGCCCGAACCAGAACCGCCGAAGCCGAAGCCATTGGTGCGCCGAGCGAAGTGGCGCCGGACCGGCGACGATCGCGACGATGTCGCGGCCGCGCTCCGCCGCATCAACGACGCCTGGATCGAAGGCGAGCCCGAGCGGATGGCGGAAGACCTCCACGTTTTGGTCGTCATGGTGCAGCCTGGGTTCGCCGATCGCATCGAGGGGCGCGAGGCCGCTATCGCCAGCTTTCGGGAATTCATCGACGGCTCGCTCGTCCATGAGTACGCCGAGTCCGATCCGGTCATCGACCTGACAGGATCCACGGCGGTGGCGACGTGCCGTTGGGACATCGAGTGGAGCGCCGACGATCGGCGTCAGCCCGAACGGGGCCGCGATGTGTACGTGTTCGCGAAGGACCGCGGCAGGTGGCGCGCCGTATGGCGCGTCATCGTGCCCGAAGGCTGATGGCGGGCGCCGAGGCCACGGCGACATAGGCTGCCGGAAGGCACAGGAAGGGGAGATCAGTTGAGGAAGCTTTCGGTGCAGACGTTCCTGACCCTCGACGGAGTGATGCAGGGCCCCGGTGGACCCGGAGAGGATGACAGCGGCGGATTCACGCACGGCGGATGGTCGGTGAAGTACTGGGACGACCAGATGGGCCAAGTCATGACCGAGTCGATGAGCAGAGCCTTCGACATGCTCCTCGGCAGACGGACCTACGAGATCTTCGCCGCTCACTGGCCGCGCGTCACGGACGACCCCACGGCGGACGTTCTGAACGGCGCGAAGAAGCACGTTGCCTCGACGACCCTCGACAAGGTCGAGTGGCAGAACTCGACGCTCCTGAAAGGCGACGTCGGCCAGGCGGTCGGCAAGCTGAAAGAGGAGTCGGGGCCGGATATACAGGTCCACGGGAGCGGCAACCTCATCCAGACGCTCATGCAGCACGACCTCGTCGACGAGTACAGCCTGTGGACCTTTCCTGTGTTGCTGGGCAGCGGCAAGCGGCTGTTCGCGAAGGGCACCATGCCTGGCGGGCTCAAGGTGATCGAGACGAGGACGTCGAGCACCGGTGTGATCATGACCAGGTATGAGCGTGCCGGCGACATCGCCTACGGGACGTTCAGGCTGGAGTAGCCCGCGCCGCCGTGAGCGGTGGCGGCGCCATCGCCGGTACCGGTCGCCCGTCGGTAGGACGCCCTTACTGCCCCGCTGACGTTCCGCGTCAGACCTGGCAGCGGTCCCGGGTGACCGTAACTGTCTATCGGGTGGGCTCGCCGTGGCTCGAAGACGGGACCTCAGCGATGTCAACCTCACGCAGAGCGTCTACCGACGTCCTTCCAAGTCGAAACCACGAGGCGGGCGCGCATAGAAGTCCACTAACCTCGCCCGCTCTTAGGGCGTTAGTCCGTCAGATTGGCCGTCAGGTTTCTCACGAATCCAACGCCCGGCCCAGGACGGCGACGGCTCCCCGAAGATCGTCGTCGTACGCGTGGACGTCTACGTCCATCGTCGTCGAGATCTTCGAATGCCGGAGGATCGCCTGCACGAGCTTCGGGCGCACGCCTTCGGCGATGGGCAAGGGCCGTGACGACATCGAAGCGCCGACCGCGCGCACCCGATAACGTCATGCGCGAGTGATGAAGCGGCGAGTGCTGTTCTCTGCATCCACAACTCGGCCCGGTCGCAGATGGCGGAGGGTCTCCTCCAACACGATGCCGGCGAGCACTACGAAGCTTTCAGCGCGGGCATCGAGGCGGGGTCGTTGCGCCCCGAAGCGGTCGAGGCAATGCGCGAGATCGGAATCGACATCTCCCAGCAGAAGAGCAAGAGCGCCGAGACTTTCGCT